>NZ_JAWOTW010000006.1:0-334321 GCF_033339075.1 Vibrio sp. 970 | reverse complement strand
GAGTAGTTTTACAGGCAAAGCCGAAACGGATGATAACCACCTACTGAAGTAGGTGGTTTAGGGCTGAAAACAAAAAAACCGCAGGCCTAAGGCACTGCGGTTTTCGTTTATTCAACTTGTCAGCGCTTAGCTGTCGTCTTCCGTGAAGTTCGTTGGTAATTGCTTTTTCATTTCGTTCCAGATCAACGCACTTTCCATACCATAATGACGAATCACTACTGGTAGTTGCTCACGCTGGCCACTTTCACAAGTTTCGAGCAATTGATGGTAAAACTTCAGAGCTAGCTCACGAGAAGCTGGATTTGAGAAGTAGTAGCTACCGACACGATCGTAGAGCTTCTTCAAACCATTAAAGATCAAACCGTAAATTTGATTTCCTGAATGGAATGCTAGGCGCTGGAAAAGCATATAATCGTAAAAGTTGAACGTTTTAGCAATCAAGATTTCTTGACGCTTCGCTTCATCTTTCTCGTTATCTTCTTTCACATTCTGCAGAACTTTTTCAGCATACGGCGAAGAAGCGATGAATTCGTCCCAGGAAGCCGCATTCATTAAAGCTTCACAAGATTCGATTACGTTCTTAATTGTACGCTCAGAGCTCTCTTTGTTCGCTTTAAATGCATAGCGCATAAAAATAGGACTGATGTTGGTACGTGCCGCAAGCAGATCTTCTACAATGTTTGTCGCATTATCAACGTCTAGCGTCATTAAAGTATCCAAAATATGCAGGCCAGAGGTCTCCATAAATTGGTTAACTTTCGTAGGTTTGCCGTGCTGGATAGTCAACCATCCGTCACGGGCTAGTCGTTGAAGAACCTCTCTTAAAGTCGTTCGAGTAACACCAATCAGTTCGGACAGCTCGCGCTCAGCAGGTAAAATTGAGCCTGGAGGAAAACGGCCGTTCCAAATGCTCTCGATAATATATTTTTCTGCGAATCCCGCAGGGCTTTTCGCCTTTATGACCATTCTACTTTTTATCCAATATTGATTTCTGAGGGTCGATACTACTCATCATACCACTACTTAGCGGTTTGAGAAAATTTACGATCAATAGTGGAAATGACTCCATAACATAGAGTTAATACTCTATATGTTGTGTCAATTTAAGAGGCTCTAACATGCGAGCGAAAGCAGTAAAATATGAATTTTCATTTAATTAAACAGCTCACAAATCTCGGAGAAATAAAGACAACCGTGTCACATTTTTATATTCAAAATATGAAAAATTACTTTGTATATCACAGTTAATATTCTTTCTTAATTTGCCTTTTCTCGTCACTGACCGTCATTTAAAATCCAAGAGGATTTTTTTAAGACTTTCATGGTATAGTAACGCCGTTTTGATCGCGTTATTACATTTAAAAAGTCATTTTAGTCGGTAGCATCACGTTTTGTTATTGACTAATAAATGCCTGAGTGTAGAGTTTGCGGTCGAAAGTGAGCGGTGCTTGAGTTCAGGGGAAGTAACTTGGCAAGACTACAATAAACAAAGGATTGTTGTTTTACTAAGTTATTGTTTTTAAAGACTAGTTAATAAGTCTAACAAACAGATACTTAAGCACTATTGTAGTGTCTATTCATAATTTTGTTATAAAGAGAATTATCATGCCGATATCGCTCGGAAACGCTTTTATCAAGAACTTCCTTGGTAAAGCGCCTGATTGGTACAAAGTTGCCATTATAGCCTTCTTAATAATTAACCCGATTGTATTCTTCCTAATAAACCCATTTGTAGCTGGATGGTTGTTGGTCGCTGAATTTATTTTCACGCTAGCAATGGCATTAAAATGCTACCCATTACAACCTGGCGGTTTACTTGCTATTGAAGCCATTGCTATCGGCATGACTAGCCCTGCGCAAGTTAAGCACGAATTAGTAGCAAATATCGAAGTACTGCTACTTCTGGTGTTTATGGTTGCGGGCATCTACTTCATGAAGCAGCTATTGCTGTTCATTTTTACCAAAATTTTACTTGGCATTCGCTCTAAAACCCTACTATCACTCGCGTTCTGCTTTGCTGCGGCATTTTTGTCTGCATTTTTGGATGCCTTGACGGTTATCGCCGTTGTTATCAGCGTGGCGATCGGCTTTTACTCTATCTATCACAAAGTAGCGTCTGGTAACCCTATCGGTGACCATGACCATACACAAGATGACACGATCACTGAACTAACGCGTGATGACTTAGAAAACTATCGTGCCTTTTTGCGCTCTTTGTTGATGCATGCTGGTGTAGGTACTGCCTTAGGTGGCGTAACCACGATGGTTGGTGAACCTCAAAACTTAATTATTGCAGACCAAGCGGGTTGGTTATTTGGTGAATTCCTAATCCGTATGTCTCCAGTGACACTACCTGTATTTTTCTGTGGTCTCATCACTTGTGCTTTAGTTGAAAAGCTTAAAGTGTTTGGCTACGGCGCGAAGCTTCCTAATAACGTTCGTCAGATCCTCGTCGATTTTGACCGTGAAGAGCGTAAAACGCGAACAAATCAAGATGTCGCAAAACTCTGGGTTCAAGGTCTTATTGCGGTTTGGTTGATCGTTGCACTCGCTTTGCACTTAGCGGCTGTCGGCTTAATTGGCCTTTCTGTGATCATTTTAGCGACCGCATTTACTGGTGTCATTGAAGAGCACTCCATGGGGAAAGCGTTTGAAGAGGCCCTGCCCTTCACTGCACTGCTTGCTGTATTTTTCTCGATCGTTGCTGTAATCATTGATCAAGAGCTGTTTAAACCAGTCATCGATGCGGTGCTTGCCGTTGAAGATAAAGGTACTCAGCTAGCTCTGTTCTATGTGGCGAATGGCTTATTATCTATGGTGTCGGATAACGTGTTCGTTGGTACGGTTTACATCAATGAAGTAAAAACTGCACTCATTGAGGGCCTCATTACTCGTGATCAGTTCGACTTACTGGCGGTGGCAATCAATACTGGTACTAACCTGCCTTCTGTTGCAACGCCAAACGGTCAAGCGGCATTCCTATTCTTACTCACATCGGCTCTCGCTCCATTAATTCGTCTGTCTTACGGTCGAATGGTTATCATGGCGCTGCCTTACACCGTCGTTCTTGCGATTGTCGGTCTGATGGGAATCATGTTCTTCCTAGAGCCTGCAACAGCTTCTTTCTACGAAGCTGGTTGGATTTTACCTCATAGTGGTGATCTGACTCCCGTAGTATCCGGTGGTCACTAAAATTTGAGTTGATTAGGAAACTTATCCACGATAAAAAGCTCTGAGTATTCAGAGCTTTTTCTATTTCAGACAGGAACAAAAACGTGACTATTTTAAATTCACTTAACCAGTTTTCAAAGGGACGTTTATCGTGGCTACTGCTTCTGCTATTTGTCGTTTTCTTTGAAGCATGTGCCCTCTATTTTCAGCACGTCATGATGCTTGCACCATGTGTCATGTGTATTTATGAAAGAGTCGCGATGATGGGAGTGGGCGTCGCTGCAATGGTTGGTATATTGGCACCCAAGAACCCAATTTTCCGCTGGCTAGGTTTGATAGGCTGGGGATTAAGTGCTTACAAGGGTTTGTTACTTGCGATGCAGCACGTTGACTACCAGTTTAATCCATCACCATTCGCGACTTGCGATTTATTCGTCACATTCCCTAGCTGGGCTCCGCTCAATCAGTGGGTTCCTTGGATGTTTGAAGCATATGGTGATTGCTCTAAGGTTGTATGGCAGTTCCTTGATTTATCAATGCCACAATGGTTAGTCGTAATTTTTGCAGGCAATTTAATCGCTTTGGCATTAATTGTAATTGCACAATTCTTCCCTGCAAAACGCGTTAATCCAATTCGTTAATCCTACTGACGCGTAAAAATTAACAAAAAGCCGACCATCTGGTCGGCTTTTTGTTAAGTGGATAGCGCGGCGATTCGATTTAGCCGCGTGATTGACCACAGCACTGCTTGAATTTTTTTCCGCTCTCACAAGGACAGGGATCATTGCGCCCGATACCTTTGAATGGGTTTAGGCTTTGAGCTTTATTGCCTACCATCAACTCATCCGCGCCCAGCGCGACTTCACCGACCATTAAATCAAGCTGGTCGACTAAATCTGTCAGGGCCGGTGGCGTTTCAATACCTGCGTCGCGCATCTGTTGCTGCGTTGCTGGCTCATCGATAGCCAGCATCAAAGTGGTCAGTAATGCTTGCAGCATACGCTGTAATCCATCATTGAGCTCAACGTCTTGCCACTGTTCTTCAATCATTAACCAAACAGACATAAAGCCTTCGGCAAAATCAGCAAGTTGTTCAGGTTCTTTGCCTGTTAGCTCTAGCACGGAATATTCGTTTCGTTGAATTCGGTTATGCTGCTTGTGAATTTGCTCTTCCACAGCTGGTTGAATCGCTTTGAATCCCTCACCTAATAGCGGCTCTAACCACTTTTCAGGAGCGAGTGGTTTTGTCGTCAGATTCGCAGCTAACACTGCGCCTTCGATAAATAGGCAAGATTCATCGACGTGAACTTCACCTTTTTCAATCAATGTGTATTGCATGACATCTGGTTTCCCATAAATTTGGCGGCATTATACCTCAGAGCTCAAAAGCAAGTAACCTAACGTTGTGTGTTTGACGGCATTGGGCGCTTCGAGTCTTTTAATGACAAACTTAACTTACATCGCTACAATCGCCCTCCTTTTTACCACCAAACTGTATTAGGCAAGCTATGCGAGTTGTACTAGGCCCAATGGAAGGCGTTTTAGATCATTTGATGCGCCAAATCCTGACCGAGATAAACGACTATGACCTGTGTGTTACGGAGTTTGTTCGCGTAATCGACCAGCTATTACCCGATCATGTGTTTCACCGTTTATGCCCAGAGCTGTTGCAAGGTTCTCAGACTGCATCTGGTGTGCCAGTACATGTGCAATTGTTGGGACAGGAACCGAACTGGATGGCTGAGAACGCAATTAAAGCGGCAAATCTTGGTGCCAGAGGCATTGATATAAACTTTGGTTGCCCAGCCAAAATGGTCAACAAAAGTAAAGGTGGTGCAGCGCTACTCCAGCATCCAGAGCTCATTCACCGTGTTGTGAAAGCTTGTCGAGAAGCCGTTCCAGAAGCCATTCCCGTAACTGCAAAAATTCGTCTTGGTTGGGAGAACCCTGAAGATTGCTTTGAAATTGTCGATGCCATTCAGTCTGCTGGCGCAAATGAATTGACCGTACACGCACGTACTAAACAAGGTGGTTATAAAGCTTCTGAGATAAAATGGGATTACATCAACCAAATTCGCGAACGTTTCTATATCCCACTGATAGCGAATGGTGAAATTTGGAATTATGAAGACGGTCAACGTTGCATTGAAACGACTGGCGTTAACTCTTTGATGGTGTGCCGAGGCGCTTTCAATATCCCTAACTTAGGCAATATGGTAAAACATAACCACCAGCCAATGTCATGGCCCGAGGTGGTTGAGTTGCTCATCTACTACTCCAAGTTTGAGATGAAAGGCGATAAAGGCTTGTATTACCCAAACCGCGTAAAACAATGGTTCTCTTACTTACGTCAGGCTTATCCTGAAGCAAAAGACCTATTTAGAGAAATCAGAACGTTCAACAAAGCCGCACCAATTGTTGAGCATATTCAACGCTACCGCGATGACTTAAACTCTCAGGTTGCATAACTCCCGAACACAAAAAAGGACGAATATCTCGTCCTTTTTTGTACCTAAATCCTAGTAACAGATCTTATTTTTGCCGGTACTTTTGGCTTGATATAACTTTTCATCCGCCGCTTTAAACAACTCATCAAAGTTTTCTACTCGGCTCTCTTTACTAATCACCACACCGCCAGAGATCGTAAAGCCTTCTTTCGTTACGCGTATCGAGCGCTCATCTATGGCTTTTTTTACTCTGTCTAAAATGAGTTTAATGCCTTCTGAATCTTCGTCATAAATCGCTAAAACGAACTCTTCGCCACCAAACCTTGAGGCAACATCGGTATGGCGAATATTTTCACGTATACATTTTGCAACAAGCTGAATTGCAGAATCACCGACATCATGACCATAGGTGTCGTTGATCTTCTTGAAGTTATCAATATCGAACACTGCCAAAGCAACCTGTTTTTTTGTCATCTTATTACGCCACACGGTTTGCATACCTCGACGATTCAATAAGCTAGTCATTGGGTCTCTTGCTGCCAGTTCTTTAAAGTAACGTCGCTCGCTATGCATATTCACATAGAACAAGACGACGGTACTCAACACGTAAATAAATAGTGCGACAATAAGGCTGTATTTTTCAAAAACCGCTAGGTTCTTAGCTTCATCCCAAAGGTTGTACTCGTAGTACATGCTGTGATTTGCACTCAATCGCTCTAATTCGACTGGTTTGATTCGTGTACTGTTTGAAGGAATGGATTGTAAATTGGAAACCAAATGAAACTGACCAACAAGACCTAGCGACGAAGCCATGAGCGTATTGATGTCAAAATCAATAGACAAAACACCTTGATGTTCTCCTTTCTCATAGACGGGTACCGTCATACTAATGACTTGACCTTCCATCGAGTCCAACACAGGCCCTGGTCCAGCCAAGGTAATGTTCACTTTATCTTGCGCGGTTTTTTGCCAAAAAGGTCGGGCTTTTAGCGTTGACAAAAGCTCTCTTGTGAAATTTTTTGCGTAGGTATCGGGTGAGGAGATAACGTAACCGCGCTTGTCAATGTAATGGATTCCAACAATGTGCGATTCAATATCGTGCAGAAATGACAATGACGGTGCAAAACCCGCCTTTTGTTCAGCTAACTGGTTAATCGTTGAACCTTGCTGACATAAGCTTTCGTCCCCTACGATCATATAATCAAGGTCAACCGCAGGTAACCCTTCACTATAAACACTTTCGAGTAATAACACATCTATAGGCCAAAGATAACAAAGCCCTTCTTTGACTAAAGAATTATGTTCTTCAAACAGTGGGTTAGCGTAATTGGTATAGTTGGTGAAGCTGTAATCTAAAGCCGTGAGTACTTTAATACCGCGAGACATTGCACGCTCGATACGCGAATACTCAGAATCGATATAGCGGTTAACCGCATCATAGTAATTTTTCGTTGTCACGAGTAAAACCACTACAAATAACGCCAGAGGAAAAAAGATGACAAATGAGAGGCTAAATCGCCTTTGGTTTACCATTGAGTACCATGCATATGAAAGGTCAATAGTCTCTTATGACTGCTATTAAATTGATACTCGTTATCTGGTGACGCATGCAATGCAGCACCAGATAACAAGAGACCAAACAAATGTGTGCGCGCTGTTTGAGACCGTTTATATATTAAAGGAGTTTAATCAATATAGAGTGTGGTGTCACTTTAGTCGCCATAATTTGCAGCTCTGTGCCGACATATTGACAGAGATATGACCTTTATAATCAACCTGTTCTGTGTCATCTAACAACGATATAACTTGGCTAACCTCCAAGCCCAGTTGCCACATAGGTAAATCGATTGAACATTCATTACCACTGAGATTAATCATAACAACGACTGCTTCACGACCCAGTACACGTGCGTACGCCAACTGGTTGTTAGTGCAATGCAGCCATTGAATACAGCCCGACTGTAAAGGCTTACATTGTTTACGTATCTTGATCCATTGTTGGTAAAGCGATAGCCATTGTGAACTTTCGATTTCATTCCAAGGAAAACAACGACGATTATCCGGGTCTAGACCTCCTTCTAGACCGACTTCACTCCCGTAGTAAATACAAGGCGTGCCAACGTAAGTCATAAGCATTGCTAGCGCGATGTTCATTTTACGCTTATCACCATCAACCAGTGTGATAAACCGAGCAGTATCGTGACTATCGAGTTGATTCAGCTGCGATAGCTGATTCGAAAATGGGATTTTTGCTCTGGCTTCGTCCAACCATACTTTAAACTCCAAACCATCAATGTTGATTGGATCGTACATAATGTCTTGTCGTGCGATAAAAGCTCGGACTGGATGAGCAAAACCGTAGTAGTTCATCGCCCCATCCTCTTGATCACCTTGCAACCACTGCGTTGCTTCAAAAAAGTGCTCACCTAACACATAAGCATTCGGGTTTACTGACTTAGTTGCATGACGAAACGCTGCCACATAATGAGCATTGTTTTTCGCGCCTTCCCCTTCGCCAAGCATATGGATTACATCAAACCGCCAGCCATCAACCAAGTACGGTGGCTTCAGCCAATACTTGATGACAGACTCTTCACTTTGGTAGATGTAGTCGCGCACCTGTTCATTTTCAAAGTTCAGAACCGGTAAGTTACCAATGCCTTTCCAACCCATGTAGTGATTGGTTTCGCCTTCGAAAAAGTAGTAATCACGGAACTTTGACTGCGGATTGCCATACGCTCCTTCTCCTTTTTGTTCGATATCAAACCAAGGATGATGCACTGACGTGTGGTTAAACACCGCGTCTAAGACAATCTTCATATTCTTACCACGGATTTTCTCACACAGTTCAGCAAACTGATCATTGGTGCCGAACATAGGGTCAACAGTGAAGTAATCAGTGGTGTCGTATTTATGATTACTTGGTGAAGAAAAGATCGGATTAAAATAAAGCGCAGTAACGCCGAGCTGTTCAAGATAGTCCAACTTTTGCTCCACACCTTTGAGGTCGCCGCCAAAGAATTCACGCGCCCCGGTATTTTGGTGAGAGCCTACCGCGTCTCCCCACGGCTTGACGATCGATGCAGAATCATACTGAGCATAAGCGTGGCGAATATCAGACTCACTTTTACTAGCAGAAAAACGGTCAGGAAAGATTTGATAGAAAACTTGCTCTTGGACCCAGCTTGGTGGTTGATGCTCTACATTCAACTTAAAGTGGAACTCTTTGGGTGGAATACGCTTTTGTACGCCTCGTGCATCGAGCCAGTATTGTTGTCCGTCTTTGAGGAGCTTAAACACATAATGCGTGACATCTCGATCTTGATTTGGTCGAAACGATGCCTCCCATAGTAATAATTCACCAGCCGTTCCTACTTGAGCCATGTCGACCAGATATTCTTCGTTGTCCGGCTCAATACGCACATAGACGGAATCAAAATCCAATGTCTCGGTTTTCAGTCTGACTGTAACTTGCTCGTCATTAAAAGCTAAACCATCAATAGTTTGACTATGAAAAATAAATGGCAGGTTCATTATGGGC
The DNA here is from genome assembly GCF_033339075.1 of Vibrio sp. 970. NCBI lineage: Bacteria > Pseudomonadati > Pseudomonadota > Gammaproteobacteria > Vibrionales > Vibrionaceae > Vibrio > Vibrio sp. 970. The sequence continues at coordinate 325,162 of NZ_JAWOTW010000006.1, read as the reverse complement.
ACTCCTCGTCATCGGATATGCCACTATGTTATTGAAGAATTAGAGACAAGAAATCCTCCTTGCGAGTTGACATATCAGCCAATTTTCTCAAGGAGGATCACACTTAGTAGGCGTAGTGACTTGTCGGATACCGCTTAGTTCAACAAAAGACTGTCATCTGCCAGCTCTTCACCACGCACTTTGGAGAACATATCCAACAAGTCTGGTACTTGCATGTTAGCGCGCTGCTCTCCAGCCACATCAAGCACAATTTCACCTTGGTGAAGCATTACGGTCCTATCGCCACATGCTAATGCGTCTTTCATCGAATGCGTCACCATCATCACGGTTAAATCGAACTCATCGACAATACGTTTAGTTAAGTCGATAACAAACGCCGCCATACGAGGATCAAGCGCAGCCGTGTGTTCATCAAGCAACAACAACTTACTCTCCGATAACGTCGCCATCACAAGGCTAACGGCTTGTCGTTGTCCACCAGACAGCAACCCAATGCTATCGCCCAAGCGGTCTTCTAAACCAAGACCGAGGATGCTAATTCGCTCTTGGAACAGCTTACGACGTTTGGTAGAGAGCGCCAACCCCCAGCTGCGTTTTTTACCACGCATGTGCGCTATAGCCATGTTCTCTTCTATCGTCAGTTCACCACAAGTCCCGGCCAATGGATCTTGAAACACTCGGGCGCATTGCGTCGCACGTTGGGCAACCGTCTGCTTGGTGACGTCTTTGCCATCAATGATCACCTGACCACCTATCATCGGCGTCTCACCTGTCACCGCACCAAGCAACGTCGATTTTCCTGCGCCATTAGAACCAATCACGGTAAGAAATTGATGCTCTGGAACCTCTAAAGAGACGCCTTTCAATGCACGATTTTCCAAAATCGTCCCAGGGTTGAACGTGACCTGAATATTATTTAGTTCGATCATAATGCCTCCCCAGAACCATTTTTTGATGCCGCTTGTTTAGCATCAGTAACGCGTTGTTTCGCTCTCATGCTCTGTTTTAGCTTTGGAGCAATAAGCGCCACAGCCACCAATACTGCGGTAACCAGGTTGAGGTCTGAAGCTTGTAAACCAAACATGCCAGAGCTCAAAGCGAAAGCCACTGCAAGGCGATAAAGTACCGAACCGATGATGACCGCAAACACCGCAACCCAAATCTTGCGCCCGGGAATAAGGGTCTGCCCCAAAATCACAGCTGCCAAACCAACGACAATGGTGCCCACGCCAGAGGTCACATCCGCAAAGCTGTTCGTTTGTGCAAACAACGCGCCTGCGAATCCCACAAACCCGTTGGATAAAGCCAAGCCAAAGTAGGTATAAAAGCCAGTGCTCGCCCCTTGCGCAGAAACCATACGCGCATTCACACCCGTGGCTCGTAAACCAAGACCAAAGTCGCTGTTCAGCAGGCGAATGACAAAGAAAGCGGAAAGAAGAACTAAGACCCCAACAACCAGAGGGCGAATAAACATCGCATCGCCCAATGCTTCAAACGGAGTGAGAATAGTATCCTCTCCAAGCAACGCCATATTAGGTTTACCCATAATACGAATATTAATTGAAAATGCAGCGATCATGGTAAGAATGGAAGCTAACAGGTGTAAAATACCACACCGAACAGCCAGAAAAGCGGTTACCCACCCCGTCATACTACCAGCTATCATCGCCATTATTGTCGCAAGCCAAGGATTAATACCTGCGACAATCGCCGTTGCAGCCACCGCCGCTCCCATTGGAAAGCTGCCATCCACACTCAAATCGGGGAAATCGAGAACACGGAACGTAAGATACACACCCAGAGCGACTAGGCCATAAATCAAGCCAATTTCGAGTGCGCCAAAAAAAGCAAATGCAGACATAACTGCTCCTTTCTGCATGCTCAGGCTGGCTAATACCAACCTGAACTTAAGACTTCTAACGTATACTCCCCTTCTTCTCTAGCAGAATGCTCTACACGAGAAATCCGGCGAGTATCAATTTTGGGGCAAGCGTCTACCAACCAACGTGACAGGCTTAACCCCAAAAAGCGTTACTTATTGCATGCTTGTCGCACGTTCAACCACAGAACTTGGCAGCTTGATACCGAGCTTAGATGCTGCGCTTTCATTAATTACAAGGTCAGAGCCCGTCGCGACTTTTACATCCAGCTTGCCTGGTTCTTGACCATCAAGAATCGCCGCCACGTAATCCGCGGTTTGTACACCAACCTGGTAGTAGTCAAAACCTAAGCCTGCAATAGCACCCTTTTCGACATACGACGTCGCGCCACCAAATACAGGTTTCTTCGCTTGATTCGCTGCCACAATCATCCCTTCAATCGCACTTGCAACTGTATTGTCTGTTGGGGCGTAAAGAATGTCTGATTTCGCTGCAATCGCTTGAGTCGCAGACTGAACATCAGCACTTTTTAGTGCGGTCGCTTCAACCACTTGTATGCCTTTTGCTTTTGCGCTTTCTTTTAATAATTCAACTAAAGTCACGGCATTAGCTTCACCGGGATTAAATACAACCCCGATGCTTTTCACCTGAGGAAGAATTTCTTGGATGAGATCGACATGCTGAGCAACGGGTGAAAGATCAGACAGGCCAGTTACGTTTTTGCCTGGTTGTTCCATCGACTTAACCAATTTCGCACCAACCGGATCTGTTACCGCAGTAAAGACAACAGGAATAGAGCGAGTAGCCGACACCAAAGCTTGTGCCGAAGGTGTCGCGATGCCAACTAACACATCAGGATTTTCACCGACGTACTGACGGGCAATTTGCACCGCAATCGCTGGATTACCCTGTGCGGTCTTATAATCAAATTCTAGATTTTTGCCTTCTTCGTAGCCTTTCGCTTTCAAACCATCAAGCAATCCTTGGCGCGTCGCGTCTAACGCCGGGTGTTCGACAATCTGTGAAACTGCGACAGTTGCAGTGGCGGCCAGTACATTGGTAGAAGAGAAAATAGCAGTAGCTGATAGAACGGCAGTGGCTAATAAACGTTTCGTTTTCATCATAACTCCTTGATGTGACTTCGTCCTTGTTTCACGAGCTTTCAATATGTGTATCGACTCGTGAATTCAAATGTTTGAAGGCGGTATTGTTGTGTTCATATAACTGTGCACTTCTTGCGCATCTTGTTTTTATTATTACTACTAAGTCTTAGTAAAGAAAAGAAAGATTTAACACTAAAGCAACATTTGTGATCGGGGGGACTTCTTCATCCGGAAAGAATCTTTGGTAAACAAAGCTTCGCTCGCTTCATCAACGACCGTCAAAGTAGGTAATAGAGGCAGGATCAAAAATGGAGCGGCCAGTGCACACTCCATTTCAAACAATTTAAATTAGAACCAACGCTCTAATGACGATTTATCGAGCTGGCGAAACGCTCGGTTCAGTATTATCGCAAGCTCTTTGTAACGAGGGCGAGCTTTGACAGGCTCTAATGCAAAACCTGTTTCCACAATTTTTTGATGCAACTCCCGATACCAAGAGGCCAAAGAAGGCGGCAATTTCGTGTTGGATCGAGCACCAAGCCACCAAATGCCTTGAAGTGGCAAGCTAATCGCAAACAAGGCAACAACAATGGATTGAGGTAACGCGTGGTAATTGTTGAATGCCATTTGAGTGAGTACGCTGATCGCAGCAACGGCCGGCATGACTTTAATGCCAAAGCGAGTCGCCTTAATGATACGCTGTTCCGGAAATATGGCGCTTAGCTCTTTACGAACTGGCCAGATCTCCATGTAATTCTGGCCATCTTTCAGGCTATGGATCAATCCGACTTTATTACTCATACCGCTCTCTCACTAAAAAATAGTTGAACATTTCAACTGAAGGTACAAAAAATTGATGAAAGTTAATATTCTTTCAAATTTTTTTTGTTATCATTGCTTATTATCGCTATCCTTTGCAGACCCTCAATCTCATTGTTGCTGTTATTTACAATTTAAGCAACTCCGAGATATCTATCTGCACGGATCGCATCATAGTGATGGAAGGGTTCATCACTATTTCTTTATATGGAATTAGAACAATTTTTGACCAGGATTAGTACGCAGCCTTCTGGGTATCGGCTATTCTTGTGATTAATTTTTCATTCTTTAACTGATTTTTTTATCAGACGAATAACAGGTAGTCATACATGTCTAAGCTAGTTTTAGTTTTAAACTGCGGTAGTTCTTCTCTTAAATTTGCCGTTGTTGATGCCGAGAACGGCGACGAGCACTTGTCAGGTCTTGCTGAGTGTCTTCACCTTCCTGAAGCTCGCATCAAGTGGAAACTTGATGGCAAGCACGAAGCTCAACTAGGCAATGGTGCAGCTCACGAAGAAGCACTAGCGTTTATGGTAGAAACTATTCTTGCTTCTAAGCCAGAGCTTAAAGCTAACCTAGGCGCAATCGGTCACCGTATCGTTCACGGCGGCGAGCAGTTCACTCAATCTGCACTAATTACTGATGAAGTTCTAAAAGGTATTCAAGACGCTGCAACATTTGCACCTCTTCATAACCCTGCTCACATCATCGGTATCGAAGCGGCTAAGAAAAACTTCCCAGAGCTGAAAAACGTTGCTGTATTTGACACTGCGTTCCACCAAACTATGCCTGAAGAGTCTTACCTATACGCTCTTCCATACAACCTATACAAAGAACACGGTATCCGTCGTTACGGCATGCACGGTACTTCTCACTTGTTCATCACTCGTGAAGTTGCAGGCCTACTAAACAAACCAGTTGAAGAAGTAAACATCATCAACTGTCACCTAGGTAACGGCGCATCTGTATGTGCGATCAAGAACGGTCAATCTGTAGACACTTCTATGGGTCTTACTCCACTTGAAGGTCTGGTAATGGGTACTCGCTGTGGCGACATCGACCCTGCTATCGTCTTCCACCTACACGACGCTCTAGGTTACTCTGTTGATCAAATCAACACGATGCTAACTAAAGAGTCTGGTCTTCAAGGTCTAACTGAAGTGACTTCTGACTGTCGTTTCGTTGAAGACAACTACGGTCAAAAAGAAGAAGCAACACGCGCAATGGACGTGTTCTGCCACCGTCTAGCTAAATACGTTGCTGGCTACACTGCTTCAATGGAAGGCCGTCTAGACGCAATCACTTTCACTGGCGGTATCGGCGAGAACTCTGGCCCTATCCGTGAAATGGTTCTAAACCGTCTTGGCATCTTCGGTATCGAAGTAGATAGCGAAGCTAACCTTAAAGCTCGCTTCGGCGGCGAAGGCGTTATCACGACTGAAAACAGCCGTATCCCTGCAATGGTTATCTCTACTAACGAAGAGCTAGTCATCGCTGAAGACACTGCTCGCCTGACAGGTCTTTAATTGAATTCCTGGCTAGCCACTCGGCTAGCCAGATTTTCATTCAAACGAATTTCTTAGGGGCTCAACTCCTATTCTTCGAGCTTCATGGAATAAGAGTTGAGCTTTTATCCCCCAAATAGCTAAAGGTACTCTACGAATGTCTCGTACTATTATGCTTATCCCTACTAGCGCAGGCGTTGGCCTAACAAGCGTTAGCATGGGTGTTCTTCGCGCTATGGAGCGTAAAGGCGTTAAAGTTTCTTTCTACAAGCCAATCTGTCAGCCACGTTCAGGTGGTGATCAGCCAGATCTGACTTCAACTATCGTTGGTCGTAACAGCGATATGAAGATCGGTGAACCAATGGCGATGTCTGTTGCTGAAAGCCTAATCGGTAACGACAACATGGACGAGCTGCTAGAAACCGTTGTTGAACGTTACAACCAAATCAACAAAGACGCAGACGTTACGCTAATCGAAGGTCTTGTACCTACTCGTAAGCACCCATTTGCAAACCAAGTAAACGCGGAAATCGCGGCAACACTTGGTGCAGAAATCGTGCTAGTTGCGACTCCAGGTACTGATAACCCTGCGCAACTGAAAGAGCGTATCGAAGTAGCATGTTCTAACTTCGGCGGCACTAAAAACAAAAACATCTCTGGTGTTATCATCAACAAGCTAAACGCTCCTGTTGACGAAGCTGGCCGTACTCGCCCTGACCTATCTGAAATCTTTGACGATGCAGACAGCGCGAAACAAAACGAATTGAAAGTGATGGAAATTTTTAACACTTCTCCAATTCGTGTACTAGGTTGTGTGCCATGGAGCATTGATCTGATTGCGACTCGTGCAATCGACATGGCTAAACACCTGAAAGCAGATATCATCAACGAAGGTGACATCAACACTCGTCGCATCAAGAGCATCACTTTCTGTGCGCGTTCTCTGCCAAACATGATTGAGCACTTCAAACCGGGCTCTCTACTTGTTACTTCTGCAGACCGTCCTGATGTTATCGTTGCTGCTTCTCTTGCTGCAATGAACGGTGTGGATATTGGTGCAGTACTACTAACTGGCGGTTACGATATCCCTAGCGAAATCGAAGGCCTATGTAAACCAGCATTCGACACTGGTCTACCTATCTTCAAAGCACAAGGTAACACTTGGCAAACGTCTCTAAACCTACAGAGCTTCAGCATCGAAGTACCTGCAGACGATAAAGAGCGTATCGAGTTCATCAACGAACACGTTGCTGGCCACATCGACGGTAACTGGATCGAGTCTATGACTGAAGGCACTCAGAAGTCTCGTCGTCTAAGCCCACCAGCGTTCCGTTACCAGCTAACTGAACTTGCTCGTAAAGCAGGTAAGCGTATCGTTCTTCCAGAAGGTGACGAACCACGCACAGTTAAAGCAGCGGCAATCTGTGCTGAACGCGGCATTGCAGACTGTGTACTTCTAGGTAACCCAGATGAAATCCGTCGCGTAGCGGCTCAACAAGGCGTTGAGCTAGGTACTGGTGTAACCATCATCGATGCAGATGCTGTTCGTGAAAACTACGTTGCTCGCCTAGTTGAGTTGCGCGGTGCGAAAGGCATGACTGAAGTTGTGGCTCGTGAGAAGCTACAAGATTCAGTATTCCTAGGCACAATGATGCTTGAGAACGACGAAGTTGACGGCCTAGTTTCTGGTGCTGTTCACACTACGGCGAACACTATCGTTCCTCCGTTCCAAATCATCAAGACGGCACCAAATGCGTCTATCGTATCTTCAGTATTCTTCATGCTTCTGCCTGATCAAGTACTGGTTTACGGTGACTGTGCAATCAACCCAGATCCAACTGCTGAACAGCTTGCTGAAATCGCTATCCAATCTGCTGACTCTGCAGCAGCATTCGGTATCGAACCACGCGTTGCAATGATCTCTTACTCTACTGGTGAATCTGGTAAGGGTGCAGACGTTGATAAAGTACGTGAAGCAACAAAACTGGCTCAAGAGAAACGTCCTGATCTTATCATTGACGGTCCTCTACAATACGACGCTGCTATTATGGAAAACGTTGCTGCTTCTAAAGCACCAAACTCTCCAGTTGCAGGTAAAGCGACAGTATTTGTATTCCCAGACCTAAACACGGGTAACACGACTTACAAAGCGGTACAACGTTCAGCTGACCTAGTATCTATCGGTCCAATGCTGCAAGGTATGCGTAAGCCTGTAAACGACTTGTCTCGTGGCGCGCTAGTAGACGACATCGTGTACACCATCGCTCTAACAGCTATCCAAGCAGACCAAGAAGCTAAATAATCGCTTCTGACATCTAGTTGGATATAGATACAAAGCCCTCGATTCGTCGAGGGCTTTTTCTATTGCTGGCCAGAACACTTATTTGTTTTTTATACCAATCACTGCACAACCTATAATTACTGGTGCACAAAGCTTTTCTCCCTATCGCCCCCATACCTAATCGACATTGCTCGTGCTTGTTCTTACACCGATTGACCCACTCCCAAAAATGCATTGGCTCCAAACCAGCACGGTCCCTGTTCAATTTATCGGCATTATTTACGTTTTAGCTAAACTTTTTTGCTAGGAAATACGTAAAAGCTACTGCAATACACAAACTCATTGACTGCTAAGGAATATATATGAAGGATTTCATCAATACATCACTGATAAAGTTTGGTTTAGCTGCGTTTCTGATTAGTTTTTCTTCATTCAGCTTTTCCGCCCCGAGTATTAAAGGCGTCGATCAAGATATGTCCGGAGGAACGGTGACCGCTGAAATGGCTCATGCTGATGACAATGGGTGGATGGTTGTCCACCGAACAGACGAATCAATGAAGCCTGGTCCTGTTATCGGCTACGCTCCGTTAAAAATGGGAAAGAATGAAAACGTAAATGCAATTTTGATGGAACCAGTAGAATCAGGCGATATGCTGATGTTAATGGTCCACGGAGAGAAAGGTGGCATGAAGACTGGTGTGTTTGAGTATACGCTCGGCGCTAAAGAGGACGGTCCTGTAAAAGTGGACGGAAAGCTAGTGATGGACATCGTACGCGCTAAGTAAGGTGGCGATGAATGAAAAAGTAAACTTCCTACTCCCGGTATTTAGATGACACAAAAGTACTTAACGGCATTGCTAACCGTTAAGTACTTTTTCATTTGCGATGGAAGCAGCAAACTAGCCAATCCTTTCTCTTCCATGAGGAGTATTTAGGTCTAAATCAGGCCCTTTTGGTACAACTTGCGTCGGATTAATCCCAGTGTGGCTGAAGTAGTAGTGGCGTTTAATGTGATAGAAATCCGTCGTTTCTTCGACGCCTTCGACTTGATATAACTCTTTTAAGTAGCCTTGTATGTTTTCGTAGTCTGCGATGCGCTGCTTGTTACACTTGAAATGCCCCACATACACCGCATCAAAACGAATAAGAGTCGTAAACAAACGCCAATCAGCCTCAGTAATTGTGTTCCCTGCTAAGTAACGATGCGTCGCTAAGTGAGCATCGATTTTATCTAACGCATTAAACAAAGAATCAAACGCTTCTTCATACGCCTCTTGTGTAGTCGCGAAGCCACAACGATACACTCCGTTGTTGACATTCGGATAAACAAAATCGTTCCACTCATCAATAACGTGTTTTAGATGATCTGGATAGTAGTCGTCGTGATTCCCTGTTAACGCATTGAATTCCGAATTGAACATGCGAATGATCTCTGACGACTCGTTTGACACAATAGTATTGGTCTTTTTATCCCAAAGTACAGGCACGGTTACGCGGCCCGTGTAATCGGGTTTGGCCTGCGTGTAAATTTGATACATGCGCGTGTGACCAAACAATGGCTCAGGAAGCCCCATTTGCCAACCTTGGCTGAGCATATCAGGGCAAACGACCGTGACATCAATATGTGGTTCTAAACCTTTCAGCTTGCGGAAAATGAGGGTTCGATGTGCCCACGGACAAGCAAGAGAGACATACAAATGGTATCGACCGGACTCTGGTGTAAACTCCGCATCAGGGTCGTTTTTAACCCAGTTACGGAATCCGGCATCTTCGCGCACAAATTTGCCACCATTTGATTTTGTGTCATACCAGACATCTTGCCAAACACCTTCAACCAACTTACCCATGATTGCTCTCCTCTCGTTCTGTTTGTGTCTATATTAGCGTTTCCTATCAAACAGAGAATCATCGAACTTAGGACATCATGTTCAAGAAATTCGAATGTATAAATCAGACACATAAAAAAAGCGCGACCCGATGAAGGTGTCGCGCTTAAGCCCGTCACAGGCTGAATTTATACACTAACGTGTAAACAAGATACCGCGTGAACGTCATTACCTAAAATGGTTGGCTTCGTCTTCGCACACTCTTCGGTTGCTTGTGGGCAACGAGTGCGGAATACACAACCCGACGGTGGGTTGATAGGTGAAGGAAGATCACCCTCTAGCATTTGGATTTTCTTATTGCGCTCAATATCCGGGTCCGGGATCGGAACCGCAGACATCAGCGCACGCGTATATGGGTGCTTAGGATCAGCGAACAGAGCCTCGGCCTCGCCAAGTTCCACGGCATTACCTAAATACATAACTAAAACGCGATCTGAAATGTGTTTAACGACAGACAAGTCATGCGCAATGAATACCAGAGAAAGCCCTAACTCTTTTTGAATCTCTTTAAGCAGGTTAACAACCTGAGCTTGAATAGATACATCAAGCGCCGATACTGGCTCGTCACAAATGATCATCTTAGGCTTAAGGATAAGCGCACGCGCTATCCCGATACGCTGACACTGACCACCCGAGAATTCGTGTGGGTAACGGTTAATCACGTTAGGTAATAGGCCAACTTTCGCCATCATCTCTTTAACGCGATCTTTCACTTCCTGCTTAGACAGTTCTGGATAGAATGTCTCAAGAGGTTCAGCGATGATATCACCAACAGTCATACGCGGATTCAGCGATGCCAATGGGTCTTGGAAAATCATCTGAATTTCTTTACGCGTCTCACGGCGCTGAACGCTTTTCATTTTAGTAAGGTCTTGACCCAACCAAACTACTTGGCCGTCAGTAGCTTCAACCAGACCAATGATGGCACGAGCAAACGTCGATTTACCACAACCTGATTCACCTACTACACCAAGCGTTTCCCCTTCGTATAGTCGAACGTTCACGCCATCTACCGCTTTCAGGCTCGAAGGCTTTGACCACGGCCATGCCGACTTTGAGGCAATGCTGAAGTGAACTTTCAGCTCAGAAATGTCCAGAATTAGTTTTTTGTCTACTGCGTTCATTTGTTCCAAGCCTCCCATTCAGAAAAACATGCACGCTGACGACCATCACCAAATGGTGTCAGAATTGGCGCCTCGCGCTTACAACGATCCATCACACGGTGACAGCGCTCTTGATAAGGGCAGCCCGGCGGTAGACGAAGCAAGTTTGGTGGATTACCAGGAATGGTCGGCAGAATTTCACCCTCAGTATCGAGGCGAGGAATCGCCTTCAGCAGCCCCTCCGCATAAGGATGGCTTGGATTGTAGAAAATTTCGTTTACGTTACCGTACTCCATAGTACGGCCTGCATACATCACCAGCACCTTGTCACACGAACCTGCAACCACACCAAGGTCGTGCGTGATCATGATGATCGCTGTGTTGAACTCAGATTTCAGCTCATTCAACAAGTCCATGATCTGTGCTTGTACCGTCACATCAAGTGCTGTTGTTGGCTCATCGGCAATAAGCAGTTTAGGACGACATAACAACGCCATCGCGATCATTACACGCTGACGCATACCGCCTGAAAACTCATGCGGGTACATCGTGATACGCTTACGCGCTTCAGGGATTTTTACCGCTTCCAGCATGCGTACTGATTCTTCAAATGCTTCCGCTTTGCCCATGCCTTTGTGCAGCATAAGCACTTCCATCAACTGATCACTCACTTTCATGTAAGGGTTCAGTGATGTCATTGGGTCTTGGAAGATCATTGCGATCTGTTCCGCACGCACTTTGTTCAGTTCTTTTTCTGGTAAGTTTAGGATTTCTTTGCCTTCAAACTTTGCGCTACCAGAAATAATACCGTTCTTAGCCAAAAGGCCCATGATTGCGAATACGGTTTGAGATTTACCTGATCCCGACTCTCCAACGATACCTAAGGTTTCGCCTTGGTTGAGAGAGAAGTTCAAATCGTTTACTGCGGTTACGATACCATCTTGCGTGGTGAATTCGACGCGCAGATCTTTGACATCTAATAAGCTCATCATTGCTTCCTTAATCTTATCTTTTAATTATCTGTCTTTTGGATCCAGCGCATCGCGCAGGCCGTCACCAACGTAGTTGAAGCAGAATAGCGTCACAACCATGAACACTGCTGGGAATGCCAGCTGCCAGATTGCTACTTCCATTGTCTGTGCACCTTCTTGTAGAAGAGCGCCCCAACTTGTCATTGGTTCCTGAACACCAAGACCAAGGAATGATAGGAATGATTCCGTTAGAATCATACTTGGGATAAGCAGCGTAGAGTATACCGCTACAATACCCAGTACGTTCGGTACGATATGACGAGTAATGATTTTCCAGTTGCTTACACCACACACATGTGCCGCTTCGATAAACTCCTTGCTACGTAGACTAAGAGTCTGACCACGTACGATACGCGCCATATCTAGCCATGCGATAGCACCAATCGCAACGAAGATCAGCATGATGTTACGACCGAAGAATGTTACCAGTACAATCACCAGGAACATAAACGGTACCGCGTATAAAATTTCTAGAATACGCATCATTACGCGGTCAACTTTACCGCCGATGAAACCAGATGCTGCGCCGTAGAGCGTACCAATCAGTACCGCTACAAATGCACCCATAACACCTACCATCAACGAAATACGACCTCCAATTAGCGTACGCACGTATAAATCACGGCCTAAGCTGTCAGTACCAAACCAATGGTCAGCATTCGGTGCAACGTGCATCGCGTACCAGTCAGTATCATCAAATGTGTACGGTGCGATCATTGGCAGGATAATAACCGCCAACGTCATTAGAACAAGAAGGAATAAGCTCACCATCGCCGCTTTGTTGCGCATGAAACGGATACGAGCATCTTGCCAAAGACTGCGACCTTCAATCTCCAAGTTTTCGGAGAATTTCTCAATCGCTTCTAGGTTTTCTTTTTTCGTTAACATAACCAAACGTCCCTGTTAGTAGCGAATTTTCGGGTCAATCATTGCAAGTAAAATATCTACAATCGCGTTGAATAGAATGAATAGGAAACCAATCAGAATGGTTACCCCCATTACTAGCGAGTAGTCACGGTTAAACGCAGCGTTAACGAATAGTTTACCAATACCAGGCAGACCAAAAATTGTTTCGATAACAACGGAACCGGTGATGATACCTACGAAAGCTGGACCCATGTAAGAAACAACAGGGAGAAGTGCCGGCTTAAGAGCGTGTTTGATAATGATATAACGGTAACTTAGACCTTTAGCACGTGCCGTACGAATAAAGTTACTGTTTAGGGTTTCGATCATCGAACCACGCGTAATACGAGCAAAGGTAGCAACATACAGTAGCGACATACCAATAACAGGAAGCACTAAATACTGCCAGCTACCATCTTGCCAACCGCCCGCAGGGAAGATATTCCAGTGAAGCGAGAATATGTAGATAAGCGCAGGCGCTAATACAAAGGATGGCATTACGACACCAAGCATCGCAGTCGACATAATGGTGTAATCAATCCAAGTATTTTGCTTGAGCGCAGCAATGGTACCGACGGTAACCCCCATTATCAAAGTAAAGATAAAGGCGATGAAGCCCACTTTAGCCGAAACAGGTAAGGCAACCGCGATCAGCTCGTTTACTGAGTAATCAAGGTATTTAAATGACGGTCCGAAATCACCTTGGATAACATTGGTCAAATACGTGGTGTATTGTTCAAATACAGGTTTATCCAAGCCATATTTAGCTTCGATATTTGCCATTACTTCGGGTGGCAATGGACGCTCTGTCGAGAAAGGGTTTCCCGGTGCAAAGCGCATAAGAAAGAAAGATACGGTGATCAAAACCAACATTGTTGGGATCGCCTCAAATATCCTTTTTGCGATGAATTTAAGCATAAACTCACTCTTTCAGTCTGTGACAGTTAAATTAAAGAAGTCGTCCAATTCTTTTGGACTAAAGATAGGCGCTACATGCAATTTCTCACATGTAGGGCCTCATTTTTATAGTTCTATCGAGTTACGAATTACTCTGTGATGTAGAGATCTTTAGAGTAAATCTTGTCTTCCGCGTTATTTACTGGGAAGCCACCAACTTTCGGTGATAGTAGACGTGATTTCACGTACTGGTAGATAGGTGCGATTGGCATATCTTTTGCCATCAACTTCTCTGCTTCTAGGTAAAGCGCTTGACGCTCTTCGTCAGAAGTTGAAGCAAATGCTTTGTTCATGATCGCATCGTACTCTTTGCTGTCGTAGTGAATACCACCAGTAGTGTTATTACTCATCATCAGCGTTAGGAAAGATGAAGCTTCGTTGTAGTCGCCACACCAACCTGCACGAGCAACCTCAAAGTTGCCAGAATCTTTGGTAGATAGGTAAGTTTTCCACTCTTGGTTTTCTAGCGTAACGTCAAGACCAAGTGTCTTCTTCCACATTGAACCCAGTGCAACCGCAAGTTTCTTGTGGTTCTCTGATGTATTGTATAGAAGGTTAAATTCAAGAGGGTTGTCTGCGCCGTAACCCGCTTCTTCCAATAGACGCGCAGCTTCTGCGTTACGCTCTTCTTGCGTCATTTTGCCGTATGCAGGGATTTCTGGGTTGAAACCTGCCGTAATTTCAGGTGTTAGGAAGTAAGCTGGCTTTTGACCTTGACCTAAAATCGCATCAGTCACAATGTTACGGTCAATCGCATAAGAAATCGCTTTACGCACGCGAACATCATCAAACGGCTTTTTCTTCGTATTGAAGATGTAGTAGTAAGTACATAAGTTACCGGTTACAGACACTTCTTGTGGGTGCTCTTTCTTCAGACGCTTGAAGTGCTCTGTAGGCAGCTCGTTTGTGAAGTCGATTTCACCCGCTAGGAAGCGGTTCATTTCCGCTACTTGGTTCTCGATTGGTAGGAAAGTAACTTGGTCAAGCGTCGTGTTTTCGTTGTCCCAGTACTGTTCGTTACGTTTTAGAACCAAACGCTCGTTTACAACCCAGTTGTCAACAACATAAGCACCGTTACCTACAAAGTTCTCTGGCTTCGTCCATTGATCGCCGAACTTTTCAACAGTTGCTTGATGAACAGGTTTCACTGTCGTGTGGCCCATCATCATTACAAAATATGGTACTGCAGTATCTAACTCAACCACTAACGTGTGGTCGTCAACCGCTTTAACACCTAACTCGCTCTTATCTTTTTTACCCGCAACAATGTCTTTTGCGTTCTTCATCTTGGTGTATTCCATGTACCAAGCATATGGAGAGGCGGTTGCTGGATCGACTGCACGTTGGAAGCTGTAAACGAAATCACCTGCAGTGACAGGATCACCGTTTGACCATTTTGCGTCTTCACGTAAGTGGAAGGTGTATGTTTTGTTGTCTTCAGTTTCCCAAGATTCTGCAACACCAGGGATAGTGTTACCGTCCGCATCTTGGTTTACAAGGCCTTCAAGAAGATCGCGAATCACGTGGGATTCTGGAACACCTTGAGATTTATGAGGGTCTATTGTCGCAACTTCTGTACCGTTACCACGCACCAATTCTTGAACAGCAGCAAGTTTTGGCTCTTTAGAATCAGATTTAGCTTCAGGGGCTGGAGCCGGAGCAGGCTCAGCAGCTTGTTTCTCCGCAGGCTTTTCACCACAACCAGCTAGAGCGAGAGAAAGACCAGCACCAATAAATAAAGCGCGCGTGATTTTATTCTTATACATGCGTAAAACTCCAAATTTTTTCGTTAGCATCCATGACTTCTTTGTAAGGGCCTGGAACGGTCAGAGTTTTAGATTTTTTTAGTGCACTTTCTGAGCACAAAAGTCTAAAACCTTACAAAGACTGCGGCACACATTAGCAATCATTGAAGTAATTTGCCATAAAAATGTAGCAAAAAAACCAATAATGCTGACTAAACCACACATATCTAGCAGTAAACTCTAACCCCAAAGCATTCACCAGCCAAATAAAGACCAGAAGCGACATTTAACAGGCGAAACTTTCGATTAATCTGAGTTTAAACCATTTACTAGCATCTTATGCTAGATATTTACACATCATTTAACATTTATGACAAATCAAGTCTAACAAATAATTGTTTATATATTGGGCAAAAAACTTTTATTGTGAAGAATATCACCAGACAAAAGATAGGAAATATTGAAACAAAGTGAGCAATACAATGAAGATAAATACAAAAAAAGCTAAGTGCCATTAGCACTTAGCTTTTTTCACTAGAATGCGGGTTAGTTCTATTTTTCCCAACGCTGTGCAGCTTGATGATCGGTGTCGCGCGACTCAATCCAACGATCTTCATTCGTCGTACGCTCTTTTTTCCAAAATGGTGCTTGGGTTTTCAGATAATCCATGATGAACTCGCACGCATCAAATGCCGCGCCGCGGTGCGCACTGGAAACGCCCACAAATACAATTTGATCACCGCTATCCATGTCTCCGACACGATGAATCACGCGTACACCTAATAGTGGCCAGCGAGACTCAGCTTGATCGCAAATGTCGCTCAAGCTCTTCTCTGTCATCCCCGGATAGTGCTCTAGATGTAAACCAATGACATTATCCCCAAGGTTCATATCTCGAACTTTACCAACGAATGTAACGACAGCGCCGGCAGCCGTCCCTTCAGATAGACGTTGATATTCTTGCTCAACCGAAAAGTCTTCAATTTGTACAGAAACACGAGAATCCATCTTAACCCCCAGTTACCGGCGGGAAAAACGCAACTTCGTCACCTGCTTTTACTTGTGTATCCAGAGGGACGATGGATTGGTTCACTGCAGCAAGTAGCTTTCCTGGCTCGAGCGCTAAATCCCACTTGCCATCTTTCTTAGTGCCTTCTTCCACTAGATGTGCACGAATGGATTCCACCGTTTCAAACGGCCCGTCTAACTCGACACTGTCGATGCCAATCAGCTCGCGAGTTTGAGCAAAGAAAAGTACTTTAATCATGATTCCACCTTAAAGTGACCAGATTTACCACCCGTTTTCTCTAGTAGACGAACTTGACCAATGACCATGTCTTTTTGTACTGCTTTACACATATCGTAAATCGTTAGAGCAGCAACGGAAGCTGCCGTGAGCGCTTCCATTTCCACACCAGTTTTACCCGCAAGTTTACATACTGATTCGATGCGAACTTTGTTTTCTGCTTCGATAGCTTCCAGTTGAACTTCAACTTTAGAGAGTAGTAGCGGATGACAAAGTGGAATCAAATCCCAGGTTTTCTTCGCAGCTTGAATACCAGCAATACGAGCCGTCGCAAATACATCACCTTTGTGGTGCTGGCCAGAGACAATCAGTTGAAGTGTTTCTGGGGCCATGTGAACAAATGCTTCAGCACGAGCTTCACGAACCGTCTCCGTTTTTGCTGACACGTCAACCATGTTTGCTTCGCCAGAAGCATTGATATGTGTAAATTGGGTCATTATTTTTCCTTCGCTTTTAGGAAAGGTTATACAGATAGGTGTGGCATGAAGTTACAAGGGCGATGACTTGCATCCAACTGCTGTTTAATAATTTTTGTCCAGCCTGTGCGACACGCACCAGTTGAACCAGGCATTGCGAAGATCACGGTGTGGTTAGCAAAACCAGCAATCGCACGAGACTGAATCGTAGACGTACCGATCTCTTCGTACGACACCATACGGAACAACTCACCAAAACCTTCAACTTCTTTATCAAATAGAGGCTTAAGTGCTTCTGGCGTGCTATCACGTGAGGTGAAACCTGTACCGCCAGTAATCATGATCGCTTGTACGCTTTCATCAGCAATCCATTGAGAAACAATCGCGCGGATCTTGTACATGTCATCAATAACAATTTGCTTGTCTACTACGTTGTGACCCGCTTCTTGAGCATGCTCAGCTAGGTAACGACCAGAGGTATCGTTTTCTTCAGAACGAGTGTCAGATACCGTTAGAACGGCAATATTTGCAGGTTGGAATTTGCTTTCAGCGTGACCCATTTGTTCACCTATTCTCTTAATTAGCTTTGATACGCTTGGTATCGATTCGGAAAAAGTTAGAGCCAGCTTATCAGTGAACTCGCTCTAAAAATTGAATGAAGTTAGCCGCCGATAGACGCGAGGTGTGGCGTCATACCAGTATTGCCATCATGCAAGAAATGGCTTACCGACTTGGTTTGTAACTGCGCCTGGATACGTTCAATAAGCTCACTCTCTTGCTCATCACGTTCCAAAAGATCACGCAATTCTACACCGTGGTCTCCAAACAGACATAGGTGCAGCTTACCCATCGCAGAAACGCGCAGTCGGTTGCAGCTTTCACAAAAGTCTTTTTCATAAGGCATGATAAGACCTATTTCACCCTTGTAATCAGGATGAACAAATACTTGCGCAGGACCATCATTATGCGAGCGCACTTTCAGCAACCAACCATTTGCAATTAGCTGGTTACGAATTGCCACTCCGGATACATGGTGCTTATTAAATAGCTCATCCATCTCACCCGTTTGCATCAACTCAATGAAACGCAGTTGGATTGGACGATCTTTTATCCAGTTAAGAAACGCTGGCAGCTCGTGATGGTTCAGATCTTTCATCAACACCACATTAACTTTTACTTGCTCATAACCGACCTCGAACGCACGTTCGATACCATTCATGACTTCAGTAAACTTATTTTCACCTGTGATTTGATGAAACATACGCGGGTCAAGGCTATCCACACTGACATTAATGTGGGTTAAACCCGCTTCACGCCAATCTGCGACTTGTTTTGCCATGCGATAGCCGTTGGTTGTCGTTGCAACTTTTTGAATGCCAGGCGTCGCCGCTACTGAATGGATAATGTCGGTAAAATCTTTGCGTAAGCTAGGCTCACCACCAGTGATGCGCACTTTTGACGTGCCACAATCAGCGAATGCTTTTACGACCCGTTTGATTTCAGGGAGAGATAAAAAAGACGAGTTTTTATTGCCCGAAGGCTTATAGCCATCAGGAAGGCAATAGGTACATTTGAAATTACATACGTCGGTCACAGACAGACGCAAGTAATAAAACTTACGATGAAATTTGTCTTCGAATTGTTGCGCCACGGAACACCTTTCCAAACACGGGAGGCATGGCCATTTCCAATCATGCCCTTGTGACAGTATGCCACTGGCTCAAAACGCTTATCCAAGGACTTAGCAATAGTGAGCTCGGAGTTATGGCAACCAGAGATATGAAATCTCTGATAGCTTTGCGGTGTAAAATACTTAATATTTGTAATGGAATCCAGACTTGAGTGATAAAAAACTCTCTAGAGACACAATTTACCGCTAAGTGAGTACCTTTAAGACACTCCTTAAGATAAATTGTAGCCGTTTTTTATTAGATTATTAGAAGAACATAATGAATATCTACACAGATAAAAAAGTGGTCGCTGTTGGCGGTGGTCATGGCTTAGGTCGAATGCTGGCCGCATTACGAGATTTTGGCAGCAATGCAACTGGGATTGTTGCCACGACTGACAATGGTGGTTCAACAGGAAGAATTCGTCACTGCCAAGGAGGAATCGCTTGGGGAGACACACGTAACTGTATTAATCAGCTCATTACAGAGCCTTCGATCAGTTCTATGATGTTTGAATATCGCTTCAAAGGAACTGGCGAACTTGATGGTCATAATCTTGGTAATTTGATGCTTACTGCACTCGATAACTTATCGGTCAGACCTTTAGATGCCATTAATCTGATTCGCAATATGTTAAAAGTCGACGTTAACATCCTTCCTATGTCCGAACACCCTTCGGATCTTTCCGCGTTATCCGTAGATGGGAAGTGGGTTACGGGAGAAACAAATGTCGACGAAATGAAAGCAGACTTGCGACGTTTGGATCTTTCACCAGAAGTGCCTGCTACCAAAGAAGCCATCACAGCTTTGGCGGAAGCGGACGCGATTATTCTTGGCCCTGGCAGTTTTTTAACTAGTATCATGCCTCCTTTATTGCTGCCTGAACTCGGCAAAGCGATTGCAGCAAACACAAAAGCAAAAGTCATTTTTGTTGCTAACCTGAGTCCAGAATACGGCCCAGCGGGACGAATGACGATGGCTCAAAAATTAGAATGGTGTGAACGTGCCTGTCAAGGAAGAAAAATAGACGTGGTTCTAGCAGAGAAAACCGAGCAAGACGTCTTAAGTCAATGGAATGTAGTGACGGAGTCACTCGCCTCCTCTAACCGAGACTGGCGTCACGATAGAAACAAGCTCAAACTAGCGATTGAAAATCAGCTACAACTTTCTATCTAGGAGCACGTTACCTGACTAGCGCCCTCTTTTAAGTTGTTTATTGATAATGAAAACCCTTCTGTCATCGAAGGGTTTTAGTTCAGGCATCCAGTAAGAACAGATGTTTACTAAGAAAAATGGTTAATAGGAATAAATAGCTACTGTCGCCAAGAGCGATAAGCATCTCGAGTTTCGTGCAAAAGATCGAACATAACCTCTAACACCTCAGACTCAGCAGTTAACTCACCGGCTTTCGCTTTTTTGTCTATGGACATCGCCAGTTCACAAAGGCGATCTGCCCCAAAGCTCGCAGCACTACTTTTCAACGCGTGGCTGATTTCTTTTGAGTAAGCTAATCGCTCTGCCCCCTGTAGTTGGGATAAGTTCTCGATATAGGTATCCATTTCTCCTAGGAAGATATCGAACAGTACAGGTACGTTGTCACTGCCAATTTCCATCGACAGTTCATCTATTTTTTGCTGATTTAATACATTTACACTCATACTTTTTGCCGCTCTTCCTTGCCGTTCCATGCCTGTAACTTGCGGTAAATCGTCGACGGACTGACATCAAGGTATCCCGCCGCTCGAGGAATATTGCCATCACATGCTTCAATCGCTTGCTCGATTGCCATTTTTTCCGTCATCCATAATGGCATAATCTCAGATGCGGTCATCGCTTTCGGCTCAATTAATTTAGCCACAGACGACGGACGGTCAAGCGGTTGATTCAACGGTGGCGGTAACATGTCCAACGTAATCTCTTTACCGTTGTTTAGAACAACGATATTGCGTAGCACGTTTTGTAACTGACGAACGTTACCCGGCCACTCATAGCTGTTGAATCGCTCGATGACATCAGGCGCAAAACGTATGAAGCTTTTTCCTTCTTCGTGTGACATGTAACCTAACAGTGAGTATGCAATTTCAATAACATCTTCGCCTCGTTCGCGTAAAGGCGGTAAATGCAAAGGAATGACATACAAACGATAGTACAAATCTTCACGGAATCGACCTTCTTGTACCTCTTTCCAAGGATCACGGTTAGTGGCACAAACAAAGCGCACATCCACGCTCTTCATTTTTGAGGAACCCACTTTTTGGAATGTGCCCGTTTGAATAAATCGTAGCAACTTGGTTTGTAAATCCAAGTCCATCTCACAAAGCTCATCTAGAAAAAGTGTGCCGCCATCCGCTAACTCAGCTGCCCCTTGACGATCATTCGCAGCGCCAGTAAAGGCCCCTTTTACGTGACCAAACAGTTCACTCTCAATCAAATCTTTTGGAATTGCAGCACAGTTAATTGCAATAAAAGGTTTGTCACCACGTTTACTTGCTGCGTGGATTGCCTCGGCACATACCTCTTTACCAGTACCACTTTCACCAGTGATAAAAATACTCGCTTTACTGCTCGCCGCGGAATCTATCGTACGGTAAACCTGCTGCATGGTTTGGCTACTGCCGATAAACCCCTGATAGCTCTGATTGCCTGGATTATCGGCTTCATTTTTTAGCTTGGTCGCTTTACGAATTGCATTGTTAACCGTGACACGTAAACGGTCTGCTTCACACGGTTTAATTAAAAAGTCTTGTGAGCCATGACGCATGGCCTCGACAGCGGTATCGATAGAACCGTGAGCGGTCATAAAGATTATAGGTACGTCGGGATGACTCTTTTTAACGGCATGTAAAACGTCCATCCCCGTCATATCTGGCAGACGGAGATCGAGTAAAATAAGATCTGGAATTCGATGATTTAGGCTCTCAATGGCATCCCTACCTGTGCCGACAATATTGATATCTATGCCAAGCGGTGTCAGGTATGAGCGGTACAGAGCCGCAACAGATGCGGTGTCCTCGACCATTAAAAGGTAACGAGACTTTGGGCCTTCGGGTTTTTGTTGCATAACCTAGCTATTATTTTGTTGTGTTTTAAACAATAATCGCATTACGCTTTGCATTTTGCAAATAACATTAGCTAAATTATGGGCAAAGGAAAAAATTCAAAAATAATATCAATTATTTAAAAAGTGGCACAAACCATGCTGTAACGATAGTGACCCCTCGGGTCACCTAGCCAACTGACGTTGTTAGTGAACGATATGTTCACAAAACAAGCCAATAGACCCGACTGCCTATTGGCTTCTTTTTTTACAAGCGACCTAAAATGCTTGGATAGTTAAATCGGTAAGTTTGTTCAACTATTTGCGATGAACTGCGCTCGTAGTTTTTCAATCTCGTCACGCTTTTGTGCCGCTAACTCAAATTCTAAATCTTGCGCATGCTGATACATCGCTGCCTCCAGTCGACTGATTTCTTTTTCTAGCTGCTGAGGGGACAGTGCCTCGTAAGTTTGCGAAGGCTCCGCCACTTTCGATAATGGTACCTGTTTAGTGTTACGCTGGCGTTTAGACTTAGTGATATCGCCAAGTTCCATGATGTCTTTGATATTTCGTTTGAGCGCTTGTGGCGAAATACCCATTTCTTCGTTGTACGCTTCCTGCTTCTCGCGACGACGGTTAGTTTCATCCATCGCCTTTTTCATTGAGTTGGTGATTCGGTCAGCGTATAAAATCGCCTTACCTTCGATGTTTCGTGCAGCACGACCAATGGTCTGAATGAGTGAGCGTTCAGACCGCAAGAAGCCCTCTTTATCCGCATCCAAAATTGCAACTAACGAGACCTCTGGCATATCCAGGCCCTCTCTCAATAAGTTTATTCCCACCAGCACGTCAAATTCCCCAAGACGAAGGTCACGGATAATTTCCACACGCTCAACAGTATCAATGTCTGAGTGTAAATAACGTACCTTAACATCATGTTCGTGAAGGTATTCGGTGAGATCTTCAGCCATTCGTTTGGTCAGTGTTGTAACCAGAACTCGTTCATCTTTAGCAGCGCGAATACGGATCTCAGACAATAGGTCGTCGACTTGGGTCGCTACTGGGCGAACTTCCAACTCAGGGTCAAGCAAGCCTGTAGGACGAACGACTTGATCCGCTACATCACCCGCCGATTTTTCTAGTTCGTAATTTCCAGGCGTAGCAGAGACGAAAATCGTTTGTGGCGCTAGTGCTTCAAACTCCTCAAACTTCAGTGGACGATTATCCAAAGCTGAAGGTAACCGGAAACCAAACTCCACCAGCGTTTCTTTACGCGAACGGTCGCCTTTATACATGGCACCTATCTGCGGTACTGTCACGTGAGATTCATCGATGATCAACAAGCCATCATGAGGTAAGTAGTCAAACAGGGTTGGTGGCGGCTCACCTTCCGAGCGTCCACTGAGATATCGAGAATAGTTTTCGATACCGGAGCAAAAGCCCAACTCATTCATCATTTCGATATCGAATTGAGTGCGCTGGCTAATTCGCTGCTCTTCCAGTAGCTTGTTGTTATCTAGAAGCTGCTTTTTGCGCACTTCTAGTTCGACTTTAATATTTTCAATCGCTTCAAGAATGCGATCTCTTGGCGTGACATAGTGCGTCTTGGGATAGATGGTATAGCGCGGCAAGTCTCGTTGTTTCACCACGCCTGTCAATGGATCGAACACACTGATGCAATCCACCTCATCGTCAAACATCTCAACGCGCACAGCGTCTTGGTCTGATTCAGCAGGGAATATATCAATCACCTCGCCACGGACACGGAACTGCCCTCGCTCAAAAGCAACATCATTGCGCGAGTATTGGAGCTCCGCTAGGCGACGAAGCATATCACGCTGATCAATCACATCTCCACGTCGCAAATGAAGCATCATTTGTAAGTAGGATTCCGGATCACCCAAACCATAGATAGCTGAAACCGAAGCAACTATAATAGCGTCTTTCCGTTCCAATAAAGCTTTAGTGGCAGACAGTCGCATTTGCTCAATGTGGGCGTTAACCGAAGCGTCCTTTTCAATGAAAGTATCTGTTGTGGGAACGTATGCTTCAGGTTGGTAGTAATCGTAGTAAGAAACAAAATACTCAACCGCATTATTAGGAAAGAATGACTTCATCTCACCATATAACTGAGCAGCAAGCGTTTTGTTTGGCGCAAGTAATATTGCAGGTCGTTGGGCTTGAGCAATCACATTCGCTAGTGTGAAGGTTTTACCTGAGCCTGTGACCCCCAACAAGGTTTGATGTGCTAGCCCAGCATCGAGCCCCTCAAGCAACTGATTGATCGCTCCTGGTTGATCGCCCGACGGCTGATAATCGGAGACCAATTCATAGACTTTACTCATACCCTTCCTCAATTTTACTGCGCTTTGGCTGTATATATATACACCTTAGCTAATGAAATCTACGTCTATCGAGAATTTAACCATCATTGTTAATAAATTTTCTTGTTTGTCTAGAATGCTATAGCCATACAAAAGTGACTCTGATATAGTACTTCGCCCTAGTTGAAGAGCTACACACATTCTTCACATTATAGTTTCCACAACTTTTCCCCAAAAATTAGCTTAAAACTTTCTTATCCCCAAAAGATTGATTTTTATCCACTTTGAATACCTTTTGATTAACATCGATAAATCTCTGTTTTATTTGCTTATTTTACGCATAACTCTGACTAAAGATTCATTAAATAAAAACTTAGTTGCATATCAATTTTCTTTACCCAGATCTCATCAACATACTTATCCACAAATTTAGTGGATAACTAACCTCGAGCCTTTACTGGCAAGCCATACAGAAAAGTAAAGCCCTTAACTCAATATTTTTTTCTAAAAATGTATTTTTTTACTGTTGACAGTAGTTTGAGTGCTCGGTAAGATTCGTCCCGCTTTCAAGCAAAGCAATTCCTCCTTAGCTCAGTTGGTAGAGCGACGGACTGTTAATCCGCAGGTCGCTGGTTCGAGCCCAGCAGGAGGAGCCAGATTATAGAAAAGCCGTGTCGCAAGACACGGCTTTTTTTGTATCTTAATCGCCATGAAATCTAAGCCAATCTAGGCGTCATAAAATCACACCGAAATAAGTTCAAATTACAGAACTCATAACATTGTCATAGATAGTGTTCTCACAGTACCACACATTTAATTCTGTCTCTTTTCTAGCAAAAAACAATCATAACCAATTGAATCTATTATTAATGCAATTTAATCATTGAAAAAATGAAAAGCATTCATTTTACTCATAACAAATAAATCCATACGATTAAAAGGGTTAAGAATGGTTCCGTCCTACTCGTCGCCTCCATTCTAATTATCAATAACTTAGGGATTTACTTATGACTATTCCGACAACTGACATGCTAGATGCATGGGCTGGATTTACTGCTGGTGAATGGCAAAACTCTGTCAACACTCGTGACTTCATCCAAAAAAACTATACACCCTATGAGGGAGACGAGTCTTTCTTAGCCGAGGTTAGCAAATCCACTTCAGCATTATGGAACCAAGTGCTTGAAGGCATAAAACAAGAAAGCCGCACACACGCCCCTATTGATTTTGACACAGACTTGCCCTCAACAATCACTTCCCACGATGCAGGCTACATCAACAAAGATCTGGAAAAGATCGTTGGCTTACAAACTGATCAACCGCTAAAACGTGCAATCATCGCCAATGGCGGGATTCGCATGGTAAAAAACTCGTGCGAAGTTTATGGCCGCGAATTGGATCCAACGGTTGAAAAAATCTTCACTGAATACCGTAAAACTCACAACAAAGCGTGTTTCGACCTTTACACCAAAGAAATTCTAGCCTGTCGTAAATCCGGCATCATCACGGGCCTTCCTGATGCTTATGGCCGTGGTCGTATCATTGGTGACTATCGCCGTCTCGCCCTATACGGTATCGACTTCTTAAAAGCAGACAAAAAAGAACAATACAATTCAACACAAACGTTCTTAGAACAAGGCAACGATCTTGAGAAAACACTTCGTCTTCGCGAAGAAATAGCCGATCAAGTTCAAGCACTTGAAGACATTCGTCAAATGGGTCTGAAATACGGCATTGATATGTCGCTACCTGCAAAAACAGCACAAGAAGCGATCCAATTTACCTACTTTGGCTACCTAGCGGCGGTTAAATCGCAAAACGGCGCAGCAATGTCACTGGGCCGTACTTCGACTTTCCTAGACGTCTATCTAGAGCGCGATATCGCAAACGATTTGATTGATGAATCACAAGCGCAAGAAATGATTGACCACTTCATCATGAAGCTACGCATGGTTCGCTTCCTACGCACACCAGAATACGATTCATTGTTTTCTGGCGACCCAATCTGGGCAACCGAAGCCATGGCAGGTATGGGTGTTGATGGCCGTACACTAGTATCTAAAACGACATTCCGATACTTACATACGCTACATACTATGGGCCCTGCTCCTGAACCAAATATGACGATTCTTTGGTCAGAGCAATTGCCTGAAGCGTTCAAACAATATGCTGCAAAAGTGTCGATTGATACCTCTTCGGTTCAATACGAAAACGACGATCTAATGCGTCCTGATTTCGACAATGACGACTACGCGATTGCCTGTTGTGTGAGCCCGCAGGTTGTTGGTCAGCACATGCAATTCTTTGGTGCACGTGCCAACCTTGCAAAAGCACTGCTTTACACCATCAATGGTGGTATCGATGAAAAATCGAAAGCGCAAGTGGGTCCGGTAGTGGACAAAGTTCAAGATGAAATTCTCGACTTTGACGCTTTGATGCCTCGTTTCGACAATATGTTGGAGTGGCTAGCAACGCAATACGCCACAGCGTTGAACATCATCCATTATTCGCATGACCGTTACAGCTACGAAGCATCACTGATGGCATTGATGGATCGCGACGTGCACCGCACGATGGCGTGTGGTATTGCAGGTCTGTCTGTTGTTGCAGACTCTTTAGCAGCAATTAAATACGCAACCGTGAAACCCGTTCGTGATGAAGATGGCATCGCCGTTGATTTTAAAATCGAAGGTGATTATCCAAAATTTGGTAACAACGATGCCCGTGTTGATGACATCGCTTGTGATCTAGTTGAGCGCTTCATGAAGAAAATTCAGAAGATGCACACCTACCGCGAAGCAGTGCCAACTCAATCGATTTTAACAATCACATCTAACGTGGTTTACGGTAAAAAAACGGGTAATACACCAGATGGCCGTCGCGCAGGTATGCCTTTTGGACCGGGTGCAAACCCAATGCACGGTCGTGATGAAAAAGGGGCGGTTGCGTCTCTGGCATCGGTTTCTAAATTACCGTTCGCTTACGCTAAAGATGGTATTTCTTACACTTTCTCAATTGTGCCTAACGCATTGGGTAAAGATGACTTGAGTCAGAAGAAGAACCTAGCTGCGCTAATGGATGGTTACTTCCATCACGAAGCAAGCAACGAGGGCATTGCGATTGAAGGTGGTCAACACCTTAACGTCAACGTTCTAGACCGAGAGATGTTATTGGATGCGGTTGAACATCCAGAGAAATACCCTCAGTTGACGATTCGAGTGTCTGGTTATGCGGTACGTTTTAACTCTCTAACGACAGAGCAACAGCAAGACGTCATCACTCGTACCTTCACGAGTAAGATATAAACACAGTCCATCAAGCACTCAGAAAGTTTAAATAATTAGCTTGTAAATATACATTGCCCGCCTCTCTTTTCTACCTGGGAGAGGCGGGCTTTTTTTTAAAATCACACATTAGATGAAAATTAATAGGTAGTATCCTCTCGCTAACAATACATTCAGCAAACGATTCAATTTCTTATTGATTCATCAAAATAGATCAAATAGACGACTATTTTTCCATCGTGTATGTAAAACCACATCGTTCACTGGTTGTTATTGGTGTCACAAAACACGATAATATCAAGATCGGATTTTAAGAACGTAATAACTATGACCGAATATGTTTTGTTGTTGGTCGGCACTGTGCTGGTGAACAACTTTGTACTGGTGAAGTTTTTGGGCCTATGTCCTTTCATGGGTGTGTCCAAAAAACTGGAAACAGCAATAGGTATGGGCTTAGCGACAACTTTTGTGCTAACGCTCGCGTCAGTGTGTGCGTATTTAGTGGAAAGCTACATCCTTCGTCCACTAGGTATTGAGTACCTTCGAACCATGAGTTTTATTTTGGTGATAGCCGTTGTGGTGCAGTTCACCGAAATGGTTGTGCACAAAACCAGCCCGACGCTTTATCGCTTGCTTGGCATTTTCTTACCGCTGATCACAACAAACTGCGCAGTATTGGGCGTGGCACTTCTTAACATTAATGAAAACCATAACTTTATTGAATCGATCATCTACGGCTTCGGCGCCGCTGTTGGTTTCTCATTGGTGTTGATACTTTTTGCATCCATGCGAGAGCGCATAGCCGCCGCCGACGTTCCTGTACCTTTTAAAGGTGCATCAATAGCAATGATTACAGCAGGTTTAATGTCACTCGCCTTTATGGGCTTTACAGGTTTGGTGAAGTAAGCGATGAGTACGATTTTAATTGCGATTATCGCGTTAGCGGTTCTGGCTGCGATTTTCGGCGCGATACTTGGTTTTGCTTCTATTCGCTTTAAAGTTGAAGCGGACCCTATTGTGGATCAAATCGACGCCATTTTACCGCAAACTCAATGCGGTCAATGTGGCTACCCTGGTTGCCGCCCTTATGCTGAAGCAATTGCAAATGGCGACCACATAAACAAATGTCCCCCTGGTGGTCAGGCAACAATCGAAAAGCTCGCCGACTTAATGGGTGTTGAGCCAGAAGAATCTGCGCACGATCTCGACAGCAAAATTCCAACCGTTGCGTTTATTCATGAAGACATGTGTATTGGCTGCACTAAGTGTATTCAGGCGTGTCCGGTGGATGCAATTGTAGGCGGAACAAAGGCGGTCCATACCGTAATCAAAGACGAATGTACGGGCTGTGACTTGTGTGTTGCCCCATGTCCGACTGATTGTATTGAAATGATTCCTGTGGCAACGACCACAGAAAGCTGGAAGTGGCAACTTCACTCCATTCCGGTACTTAACATTACGGATGCTGCCGACAATGCAGCGAACGTGAAAGATTCAATTAAGTAAGGTTTCACATGTTGTCTTTGATTGAACAAATTCGTACAGGCGCGCTTTGGGATTTCCCAGGTGGTGTGCATCCGGCAGAAAATAAAAAGCAGTCCAACAAAACTGAACTCGCTCATGCGGCTATCCCGTCAGAAATTGTATTGCCGCTAAAACAGCACATTGGTAAAGCGGGTAACCTACTGGTTGCCGAAGGTGACTACGTATTAAAAGGTCAGCCATTAACGCAATCGGAGACCGGCTTTACGGTTCCAGTGCATGCTCCAACATCAGGTACGCTCACCGCGATTGAGCCACGAACTGTCGCGCACCCTTCTGGGTTAAGTGAGTTGTGCGCAGTCATCACGCCTGATGGGAAAGATGCATGGTGTGAAAGAAACCCCGTCGCAGATTACCAACAAGAAACCCCTGACGCACTGATTGATATTATTCGTCTCGCTGGTATTTCTGGTATGGGTGGCGCAGGCTTCCCTACTGCAAAAAAAATCCAATCAGGTTTTGCTCGTACCGAGATTCTTATCGTTAATGCAGCAGAGTGCGAGCCATACATCACGTCTGATGACAAGCTCATGCAAGAACATGCCGAAGAGCTTATTCAAGGTATCGAAATTGTCGAACATATCCTGACACCAAAGCTCACGATTATTGGCATTGAAGACAACAAGCCAGAAGCAATCAAAGCGCTAGAAGCTGCGGCTATAAACAAAGATATCGTTATTCGCGTTATCCCAACTAAATACCCTTCTGGCGGTGAAAAACAGCTGATCAAAATTTTAACCAATAAAGAAGTGCCAAGTGGCGCGATTCCAGCCGATATTGGTATTTTGGTTCAGAATGTTGGTTCTCTTTACGCTATAAAACGCGCAGTCATCGACGGTGAACCGATGATAAAGCGCATCGTGACTCTCACTGGTAAAACCTTCAAACAACCACGCAACGTTTGGGCATTGTTAGGGACACCAGTACAAGCACTGTTGGATGAGTTTGGCTATAAAGCAGATAAGAAGTTACAGCGTTTAATTATGGGTGGGCCAATGATGGGCTTTACCCTTCCTCACTCCCAAGTGCCGATTACCAAGACAGCAAACTGTATCCTTGCTCCGACTCGTCGTGAGATCTCTCCGCACCAGTATGAGATGGAATGTATTCGCTGTAGCCAATGTGCCGAAGCGTGCCCTGCTTCGCTGCTGCCTCAACAACTGCAATGGCATGCAAAAGCTGAAGAGTATGACAAACTCGAAGAATTAAACTTAAAGGATTGTATCGAGTGCGGCGCTTGTGCGTTTGTATGTCCAAGTGAAATTCCGCTCGTACAGTACTACCGCCAAGCGAAAGCAGAAATTAGAACTAGAACACAAGAAGCGGAAGCTGCAGAGCGAGCAAAACTGCGTTTTGAAGAGAAAAAAGCGCGTATGGAACGCGAAAAAGCAGAACGTGAAAATCGCTTCAAGAAAGCTGCCGATCAGCGCCGTAAAGAGATGAAGTCTTCTGGCGGCGATGATGCGATAGCAGCAGCAATCGCACGAGTGAAAGCTCAAAAGACAGAAACCACAGAAAAAACAGAGCCAGCAGTAAAACCAGCCGTAGCGGCAGCCATTGCCAAAGCGAAGGCGAAACAAGCGGCAGCAGCTAAAGCAGGCTCTAGTGAACCTGATAACTCAGAAATGGCAAAACTGCGCGAAGAACGCAAACGTCTTGCTCGCGAACGGAAAGCGCAAAAAGAACAAGGCGAAACGCCAGACAATAACGCTGATGATAAA
Source organism: Vibrio sp. 970 (assembly GCF_033339075.1). NCBI lineage: Bacteria > Pseudomonadati > Pseudomonadota > Gammaproteobacteria > Vibrionales > Vibrionaceae > Vibrio > Vibrio sp. 970. The sequence goes on along the minus strand of NZ_JAWOTW010000006.1, from coordinate 294,646 downwards.
AAATCGGCAGTTGCGGCCGCCATCGCCCGAGCTAAAGCGAAAAAAGCACAACAAGAAGATTCAACTGAATCTGTAGAATCGGAAACGTCTGCGCAGCAAGACGGCGATCCGAAAAAAGCCGCGGTTGCCGCTGCAATTGCTCGAGCCAAAGCGCGCAAAGCTAAGCAAGCAGACTCAACCGAAGCGGAAGAAGCTGACGCACCTGCCGAGCAAACCGAAGATCCGAAAAAAGCCGCAGTTGCCGCTGCAATTGCTCGAGCCAAAGCGCGCAAAGCGAAGCAAGCAGACTCAACCGAAGCGGAAGAAGCTAAAGCACCTGCCGAGCAAACCGAAGATCCGAAAAAAGCCGCCGTGGCTGCCGCGATTGCACGTGCCAAAGCACGTAAAGCGAAACAAGCAGACTCAACTGAAGCGGAAGAAGCTAAAGCACCTGCTGAGCAAACCGACGATCCGAAGAAAGCCGCAGTGGCTGCTGCCATTGCACGTGCCAAAGCGCGTAAAGCGAAACAAGCAGACTCAACTGAAGCGGAAGAAGCTGACGCACCTGCTGAGCAAACCGACGATCCGAAGAAAGCCGCCGTGGCTGCTGCCATCGCTCGAGCCAAAGCGCGCAAAGCGAAGCAAGAAACGCAAACTGAGCCTGTTGAAGACGCAACTTCTGAAGAACCAGAAGTGGATCCGAAAAAAGCCGCCGTGGCAGCTGCCATTGCACGCGCGAAGGCTCGTAAAGCGAAACAAGCAGACTCAACTGAAGCGGAAGGAGCTGAAGCACCTGCCGAGCAAACCGAAGATCCGAAAAAAGCCGCCGTGGCAGCTGCCATTGCACCTGCCAAAGCGCGTAAAGCTAAGCAAGAAACGCAAACAGAGCCTGTTGAAGAAGCAGCTTCCGAAGAACCAGAAGAGGATCCGAAGAAAGCCGCGGTTGCCGCAGCAATTGCGCGCGCGAAGGCACGCAAAGCGCAACAAGAAGCTAATAAAAATAATACTGAGGAGAACGAGTAGTGTCGTTTTTTATTGCCAGTTCACCGCATACCCACAGTCGTCGTAGTACGCCAGACTTAATGAAATGGGTGGCACTTTGCGCACTTCCAGGTTTAGTAGCTCAAACCTACTTCTTTGGCTGGGGTACGCTTATTCAACTGATTTTTGCCATTGCAGTCGCTGTATCCCTTGAAGCCTTAGTCATGATCTGTCGTAAACGCTCACCAATGAGAGCGCTACGTGATAACAGTGCAATAGTTACCGCTTGGTTGTTAGCCGTTGCTATACCACCATGGTCTCCGTGGTGGATTATGGTGATCGGGCTTATTTTTGCGATAGTAATCGCTAAACACCTCTATGGTGGCCTTGGACAAAACTTATTCAACCCTGCAATGGTCGCTTATGTGGTCTTGTTGATCTCTTTCCCAGTACAAATGACGAGTTGGAGTGCACCGACATCACTCATACCTGATCATGTAAATTTTGCAGATACACTCTCTTTAATTTTTACGGGCTATGATTACGACGGCTTATCACTTCAGCAAGTTCGCTCAGGTGTTGACGGTGTGACAATGGCGACACCACTTGATGCATTTAAGACTGGCATTCTTACAGGTGCCACTCCAAGCGAAGTAATGTCGCAGCCAATATTTGATGGCTTAGGTGGTATTGGTTGGCAATGGGTAAACCTTGCTTACCTTCTTGGCGGCATAGTCATGATCAAAAAGCGTATCATCCAATGGTATATTCCAGCAGGTTTCCTTGCGAGTCTGACTCTGTTTAGCCTAGTGTTCACGTTGCTGACGCCAGGGGAAACTGCGTCGCCAGTTTTACACTTGTTATCTGGTGCAACCATGCTTGGCGCATTCTTTATTGCAACCGATCCCGTTTCGGCGTCTACCACCGTCAAAGGACGTTTAATCTTCGGTGCGCTTATTGGTGCTTTGGTTTTTATCATTCGCAGTTGGGGCGGTTTCCCAGATGGTGTTGCATTTGCAGTGTTGCTTGCAAATATGTGTGTGCCACTGATCGATTACTACACCAAACCTAGAACTTACGGTCACTGAGGTAAACATGTTAACCGCTATTAGAAAAAATGGTCTGACACTCGCGATATTTGCATGTGCAACAACCGGATTAGTCGCCCTTACTCAGTACCTAACAAAAGACCAAATCAAGGTACAAGAGCAAAAACAATTACTTTCTGTTTTGAATCAAGTCATTCCAGAAAACATGCATGACAACGCACTCGCGCAAGCTTGTACAATGGTCACGTCTCCAGATCTGGGGACATTACGTGCGATGCCAGCCTACCTCGCCACGAAGAATGGTGAACCAACAGCAATCGCAATAGAATCTATCGCGCCAGATGGCTACAATGGTGAGATAAAAGTAATTACTGGGATTGATAATCAGGGCAATATTTTGGGGACACGCGTCCTAAACCACCAAGAAACCCCTGGTCTGGGCGATAAAATCGATCTTCGTGTCACAGACTGGATCCTGAGCTTTACAGGAAAACAAGTCACGGAAAACAATTGGAATTCGTGGAAAGTTCGTAAAGATGGCGGAGATTTCGATCAATTTACTGGTGCAACGATCACGCCAAGAGCCGTCGTAAAAGTCGTGCGAAATACCGTTAACTACGTAAACCAATCTCGTGAAGACATTCTTAGCCAGCCGTTAGGCTGTGAAGGAGAGCAGTAATGAATGAGAATAAATTACTGATGAAAAACGGTATGTGGAGTAATAACCCCGCTCTCGTACAACTGCTGGGCTTATGTCCACTGCTAGCGGTTTCTTCCACGATAACCAATGCATTAGGTCTTGGTATTGCAACCTTACTCGTGCTAGTTGGATCCAACGTCACGGTTTCTCTTATTCGTAACTATGTGCCAAAAGAGATCCGTATACCTGTATTCGTGATGATCATTGCCTCACTCGTTACCTGCGTTCAGTTGTTAATGAATGCCTATGCGTACGGTTTGTACCTGTCTCTAGGTATCTTTATTCCTCTGATTGTAACGAACTGTATTATTATTGGCCGAGCAGAAGCTTACGCGTCAAAAAATGATGTTGCACCCGCTGCGCTAGATGGTTTGTGGATGGGCCTTGGTATGACGAGCGTCTTGGTTGTTTTAGGTGCCATGCGCGAATTAATTGGTAATGGCACACTATTCGACGGAGCAGACCTTCTCCTAGGAGACTGGGCTTCAGCTCTACGGATTCAAGTTTTCCAATTTGACAATAGCTTCCTGTTAGCGCTTCTCCCACCTGGTGCATTTATCGGTGTTGGGCTGTTGATAGCGCTCAAAAATGTCATAGATAATTCAATTCAGGCACGTCAACCAAAAGAAGAAAAACCAACCATAGAACGTGCTCGCGTCACTAACGCATAACAAGATAAGGCTCTGTCATAGGAGCCTTTTTCATAAACCGCAGAGACGGTATTGGAAGTCAGCAATGAACAAAATAAAAAGAATCGAAATTCTTGAGCGATTACGAGAAAACAATCCGAATCCTCAAACTGAGCTTAACTGGAGCTCCCCTTTTGAGCTGCTAATCGCTGTATTACTATCAGCTCAAGCAACCGATGTAAGCGTCAATAAAGCCACCGACAAGCTTTTCCCTGTAGCGAATACACCTCAAAGCATTCTTGATTTGGGAGTCGATGGCTTAAAAGAATACATAAAGACCATCGGTTTGTTTAACTCAAAGGCAGAAAACACAATCAAGACTTGTAAGATCTTGTTGGAAAAACACAATGGTGAAGTTCCTGAAGATCGTGCCGCGTTAGAAGCGCTACCAGGCGTAGGTCGCAAGACCGCAAACGTCGTGCTCAACACCGCTTTTGGTTGGCCAACTATTGCCGTCGATACGCACATTTATCGCGTGTCGAATCGCACTAAATTTGCGATGGGAAAAACGGTTGATGATGTCGAGCAGAAGCTATTAAAAGTTGTGCCAAAAGAGTTCAAACTCGATGTGCACCACTGGCTCATTCTTCATGGTCGTTATACGTGCGTAGCAAGAAAGCCTCGCTGCGGTAGCTGTATTATCGAAGATTTGTGCGAATATAAAGAGAAAGTATACCCAGATAGCTAATGCTATTTGTAAATCAAAGCTAGGAGCAAAAAATGTCAAACGGTCGAATTCTCCACACTATGCTTCGCGTAGGTGATCTAGACAAATCCATCAAGTTTTACACTGAAGTTATGGGCATGCAGCTGCTTCGTACTAACGAAAATAAAGAGTACGAATACACGCTAGCGTTTCTTGGTTATGGTGACGAATCCCAAGGTGCAGTGATCGAACTGACTTACAACTGGGGTAAAACTGAGTATGACTTAGGTACCGCTTTTGGTCATATCGCCATTGGTGTTGATGATATCTACACAACTTGCGACGCTATCAAAGCGGCGGGCGGTAATGTGACGCGTGAGCCAGGTCCAGTAAAAGGCGGAAGCACGCACATTGCATTCGTAAAAGACCCAGATGGTTATATGATTGAGCTTATTCAAAACAAGCAAGCTTCAGCAGGTCTTGAAGGCTAAGCGGCACTTCTAATAATCACTTGTACTGCAAGTTGAACTCCGATTACAGGCAGGTCTGCGATCTGCCTGTCCTTTTATAAACAAAACCCTTTACTTGATAATAGTTATCGTTTAGATTTATCCGCAACTTCGATATGCGGGATTACGATAATGATCAGTGAATGGGAAAAACACACACTTCTAGCCGATACGGCACTTCAACTAGATGACCCTGTTCGCAGCATTCTTCATTACCAGCAAGCCCTAAGCCTGAGTGAAGATATCAGCGAATGTGTGGAAATTGAGGCGGACGAGCGATTATTAATTTCTGTGATTTCTTGTCATAACTTAGCTCAGTTCTGGCGTTGGGCCGGAGATACTGACTATGAACTCAAATACCTTCAACTGGCCTCTGAGAAAGTCTTAACACTTATCCCACAATGCCCAAATAAAGAGTGTGCAAGCTTTATCGACTCGATAGGATGCTGTACTAAGGCGTTGATAGACTTTATGAAGCGTCACCCTAATCCAGCTATTGCCAAACAGGTTGAAAAAATAGATACCGCAACCAATTGCGAAGTCATTGCCAAATTCCGCTTAAACTAACATTCAAATTATACAGCAGGAATCACCGAAAGGTGCTTGGCAAAATACCACTAAAATATTATTAACAACGTCAGTAAATCAAAAACGCCGAAGCTTTCAGCATCGGCGTTTTTATAAGCATCACACTTGGGTTCGCCCTAGAGATATCACGACTCGGCGGTTTTTGTCTTTTCCTATTGGCGAACCGTTATCTGCAATAGGACGACGCTTGCCGTACCCTTGCACTTGAATTCGATCTTCCGGTAGCCCTAGAGACTGAAAATAGTCACGAAGTGACTCTGCACGTCGCTCTGATAAACTTTGACTCGCACTTTTACCATCGGTTGAATCTGTGTACGTCGCCACCAGCACGAGATCGATATCTTGATTATGTCGGATATAATCTGCAATTTGTGATAAACGCTTTTTAGAAGCCTTGGTTAACTGATCACCTTGTCTTTCGTAGTGCAAAATCGTAAAAGCAATGTCCTCAAAACTATATTTCAATAAGTTGGAAATACAGTCGCTAAACGCGTTGTACTTGTTTTGAAATAGTACTGATGACAATGCGACTTCAATTCTCTGATCTCGGCTCTGCCAATCTTGGTAACTAAAAGTCGGATAACGGCCTTTTTCCAGCTCAGACAAAATGCCCCATGCTGTTTGCCCTCCGACATAACCATCAAACTGTTTAAAAAACTTTAGGTTTGTAATTCGATCGGCGTGTTCACCTGGTCGCCAAGGTGGCGGCATAGAAATGAGACTGACGTTACGTGTTTCTCCCATCGGACGACGCATTTTTAACTCAAAGTCTAAATTGATTTTTTTATTCGCACGAGATGAAAATACCGCATCTCCAAAGCTTGGAATGGGGTGTACAAGCTGACATTCTAATGGTGTATTGACCACCATTTCCCATTGAGATTGCTGTGGAGTTGCAGCATAACGTTTGCCCATCAAAGCGAAGCTGCTTGTGCTAAACAACGAAAATACAACACCACTGGTAATCAGCCATTTCTTCATCTAATACTGTCTCTTAAACGGCAGTCTGTTGCCGTCAATTTGCATCAATAAAATTACTTCAACCGGCATGCAAAAATCTCGCCAATATAGGGTTATCTGTCACACTGCCATTAATGTGAGCCACCGTGTTCCAATCACCTTAACCGCCACTTAGCGTTTTACTTCCTCATGTTTTATCGGTTTACATGATGCAAAGTATGGCGAATAAACGTCTACATAATATGCAATACAAACTTATTGATTGGATGCAAAATAGAATTCCGGTTTTCTCTTAAATTGCGGTTTTTCTCATCGGTATAATCTGCAATAATGCAGCCTTCGTCACACAAAAATAAGCCAACATGACACTAGAAAATGAAGCTCTAACCTTGAAAAAACGCTTTCGTGGTTATTTCCCTGTGGTAGTAGACGTTGAGACCGCTGGTTTCAATGCTCAAACTGATGCACTTTTAGAAATCTGTGCCGTTACGTTGAAAATGGACGAACATGGCGTGTTGCATCCGGCCTCCACCATTCATTTTCATGTGGAGCCATTTGAAGGCGCTAACTTAGAAAAAGAAGCGCTTGAATTCAATGGTATTCGTGACCCTTTCAGCCCTCTTCGTGGTGCTGTTTCTGAGCAAGAGGCGCTAAAGGAAATTTATAAGCTTATTCGCAAAGAACAAAAAGCCGCAGATTGCTCACGTGCAATTATGGTTGCTCATAACGCAGCATTCGACTTGGGTTTTGTAAATGCAGCAAATGAACGCTGTAAACTAAAAAGAGTCCCTTTTCATCCCTTTGCTACTTTTGATACGGCTACATTAAGTGGCCTTGCTTATGGCCAAACAGTTCTCGCTAAAGCATGCAAAACAGCCGGGATGGAATTTGATAACCGTGAAGCACACTCTGCGCTTTACGATACACAAAAAACAGCAGAATTATTCTGCGGTATTGTCAACAAATGGAAGGCCCTCGGCGGTTGGCCGCTTGTCGACGAAGAATAATAAGTAAACACAACATATTAGGAAAAGTATGAATCCTGTCGTTATATCAGTGTGCGTCATGCTCGTGTTAGCATTGATGCGCGTAAACGTGGTGGTTGCCCTCACGTTTAGTGCCATCGTAGGCGGCCTAGTCGCAGGCATGAGCCTTGGGGATACGGTTGCCGCATTTGAAAGTGGTCTAGGTGGCGGTGCAACTATCGCGCTAAGCTACGCCATGTTAGGTACTTTCGCTGTTGCCATCTCGAAATCAGGCATCACGGATCTACTGGCCAAAAGTGTTATCAAGCGCTTAAATGGTAAAGAAAACTCCGCTTCCACTACTGGCTTAAAGTACGCCGTGTTGGTGGCGTTAGTGCTTGTCACGATGTCATCTCAGAACGTAATTCCGGTCCATATCGCCTTTATTCCAATTTTGATTCCACCTCTTTTGGGCGTATTCGCGAAACTTAAGCTCGACCGACGTTTGGTCGCGTGTGTTCTTACCTTCGGTTTGATCACACCTTACATGATCTTACCTGTTGGTTTCGGCGGTATTTTCTTAAACAACATTCTATTAAAGAACCTACATGACAACGGTTTGGAAAACGTGGTTGCAGGCCAAGTCCCAACCGCCATGTTACTGCCAGGTGCAGGCATGCTGTTTGGTCTATTACTGGCTATCTTTGTTAGCTATCGTAAACCGCGTGTCTACAAAGAAACTGAGTTGACTGTCGTTGACGAAACCGATCATGTCATCAATAAAAAGCACATCTTAGTTGCGGCACTTGGTATTGTCGCTGCATTGGGTGTTCAGCTTTACACGGGTTCAATGATTATAGGTGCTCTAGCTGGCTTTATGGTGTTCACTTTCGGCGGCGTTATCGCATGGAAAGAGACGCACGACGTGTTCACTAAAGGTGTACACATGATGGCAATGATTGGCTTCATCATGATCGCAGCGGCAGGTTTTGCAGCAGTAATGAAGCAAACTGGCGGTGTTGAAACACTAGTACAATCGCTATCAACCAGCATCGGTGACAATAAGCCTCTAGCTGCACTACTGATGCTGATCGTTGGTCTATTAGTAACAATGGGCATTGGTTCATCGTTCTCTACGATTCCAATCCTTGCAACTATCTATGTTCCTCTTGCGCTAGCATTCGGTTTCTCGCCGATGGCAACGATTGCACTAGTAGGTACTGCGGCGGCGTTAGGTGATGCAGGCTCTCCAGCTTCTGACTCTACATTAGGCCCTACATCTGGTCTAAATGCCGACGGTCAACATGAGCACATTTGGGAAACAGTCGTTCCAACCTTTATCCATTACAATATCCCTCTAATCATCTTTGGTTGGATTGCAGCAATGGTGCTTTAATACTATTGTTTGGATGGATATACATTTAGTTACGAAAAAGCCGCTCAATGAGCGGCTTTTTGTTATTCATAACTGTGGTTATTGCGCTGGCATATTGTCAATAATACGCTCACGAATCAGCTTCAAGGTTGGTTCTGTCGACAGGTAATCGATGGCAATCGGAAAATAAGCGTCGTTAATTTTAAGAACCAAGCTAGGGTAAGAGCTCACACCTAGGCTCTTTGCAAGGCTCAATTGATCTTCGAACACACCTTCTAAGAAAGAGCCATCCATGTCATTCTTGAATTGCTGAACATTCAAGCCAATTTCTCTCGCTAGTTGCAAGTGAGTGGCTTCTTCATGAGGAGGCATCGCACGTAAGTAATACGCATGCTGAATCGCTTCTAGCATCTGCTCATAAGAATCTTGAAAGCCCGCTGCAATAACCGCACGACAAGATTGGTAAGTGCTTCTTACTGGCGTACAAAGCTTCCAGAAATCGTAGTTAAACTTAGTGCCTAACTGGCGCTCAATCTGCTTCCAAATACCTTCGAGTTTTTGTTGCATCTCGGGCGGCATCGGTAAATTAGTATCTGGCGCAAGACCACCAACCACATACTCAAACTGAATCACACCTGGCAGTTGCTGTTTTAGTTTATCCAGCGTTGGTTTGTAACCCCAACACCAACTGCACATTGGGTCATGCACGTAGTAAAGCTTTATGTTCATTCCACTAACCTAAAAAGAAAAAGGAGCCAGTACGGCTCCTTCGTATTCTATCGCTAAATGTGAGTATTTACGAATTACTCAGCTTGATCTTCAGCGCGCGCTGCTGCTTCTTTGATTAGAGGCTGCAGTTCACCTTTTTGGAACATTTCTAGAATAATGTCACAACCGCCGATAAGCTCACCTTCAACCCATAGTTGAGGGAAAGTTGGCCATTGCGCGTACTTTGGTAACTCAGCACGGATATCTGGGTTTTGCAGAATGTCTACGTAAGCGAACTTCTCACCACATGCCATTAGTGCCTGTGACGCTTGAGAAGAGAAACCACAGCTAGGTAGTTTCGGTGATCCTTTCATGTACAGCAGGATTGAGTTTTCAGAGATCTGCTGTTTGATTTTGTCGATAGTTTCCATCGCTTCCTCATTCATGGGTTTGAACTTTATTTATTTGCCACATTCTACTCAATAACGACAGAATAAAAACCATATAATTAATAAGGCTTAATTTTAGGTTGCTCATTGGCGAGCAATGCAGCACTTCACCACTGCTAACCTCTTAAAATATTTTCATATCGGGGTTTTAATAAAGTAAAAACTTGCTAAAATACTTAGCAAGTCAGCCTTAAAGGCGACATAGCTATAAAAAAACACTGGAAGCAATCGAAAGGTCATCCTTTCAAATCAATGGAGAATCGAGTAATGGCATTTGAACTACCAGCTCTTCCTTACGCGAAAGACGCACTAGAACCACACATCTCAGCAGAGACTCTAGACTACCACCACGGTAAGCACCACAACACTTACGTTGTTAAGCTTAACGGTCTTATCCCTGGTACTGAGTTCGAAGGCAAAACTCTAGAAGAGATCATCAAGACTTCTACTGGTGGCGTATTCAACAACGCAGCGCAAATCTGGAACCACACGTTCTACTGGCACTGTCTTGCTCCAAATGCGGGCGGCGAGCCAACTGGCGCAGTTGCAGACGCAATCAACGCAGCATTCGGTTCTTTTGAAGAATTCAAAGCGAAGTTTACTGATTCAGCAATCAACAACTTCGGTTCTTCATGGACTTGGCTTGTTAAGAAAGCTGATGGCTCTCTAGAGATCGTTAACACTTCTAACGCTGCTACTCCTCTAACAGAAGAAGGTACAACACCACTTCTAACTGTTGACCTATGGGAACACGCGTACTACATCGATTACCGCAACGTACGTCCTGATTACATGAACGGCTTCTGGGCTCTAGTAAACTGGGACTTCGTAGCTGAGAACCTAGCGAAGTAATATACTTCCCCCTAAGTTCAATTTAGTCTTATTCAAAAGCTCGCTATTTAGCGGGCTTTTTTGTTTCGCCTTCCCTAGCACCTTTAAATAATTCCCTCTTTTACTAAAGTTCTTCTTATCCACGCCGTTAAAAGAGCATCGAGCGAGGAACATCATGCAAATTCATACGTTAGACAAAGCTGCAATTATCAACGAACTTCAGTTCGGTAATGGTATTAACCATGCCGTACACGAAGGTCGTCGTGCGGATTTCTCGCTGATTCTGTCTATGTTCTCTAATGATGTTCGCGATGTGGTCCCAGTTGAAGAGGTCCAGGAAGTCATCACCAGTGACAGTATTCTTCGCCAACAATTGGGTTTATCGCAACCTCAAGCTCTTCGTTCTGATAGCAGCAGCTATGAACTCGCAGCTGAACAAGCGAAACAGTTTCACGATGCAGGATTGCCTTCCGCAAAGCTGAGCCATTACCTAAAACCAGATGCGCTGACTTACCTGCCTGAAGACACATTCAACCTACCAGAGGAGGTTTATCACAACCTATCTGGTCATGAGCGACGCAGATTGGGCGAACGCAACAAACAACTGATCCCAGATGCTGGGCTATATAATCAGCTAGTGACGGCTCAACGTCAGCATCAAATTCAAGCTAAAGCATAGAGATCCGCTTTTTATCCAATAGCTTGCAATACCTACACGTCAGAAATGTGACATCTTACAAATTACCGCACAATAGTCCTCACTCGAAAGCGTTAGTTTGAAGCCTTTCACACTGAACCCAACGAATTTCAACCATGCTATTAGCACAAACCACTGGTGTATTGTTTTTCACATATGGATACAGTGAAGGTGCTATGGATATCAAAGAATCAATTATTCTCGTCACGTCTGCAGGTTCGGTTATAGGAAGAACCTGTGCAAATCACTTTGCTCACCTTGGAGCAACGTTGATTCTTTGTGACCAAAATTCTAGCGCTTTGAGAGCGAGCTATGAGCAAATCAGCGCTTTCACTGACAAAGTGTATGCTATGAATGTGTGTAGTGATAACACAACGTCCATTAACTTATTGTTTGACCAGATAGAATCACAGCTACGTGCGACACCAGATGTGATTGTTAATTGCTGGACCAGCTCCCCTATGCCTGGCTTAATGGCGCCAGAACCAATGAGTACTTACATTGATCACTTGTCGTCTGCGGCACGCTTCCTTTATACCTACGGCCAAGTAGGAGCAGAGCGCTTTCGAGCCAGAAACAAGAAAGGCGTCATTGTTAACGTCATTTCTCATGACAACCATGAAGACTTTACGGGAGTTGAAAGCATGGCGGCGTTGGTGTCAGGTTTTACTCACAGCTGGGCAAAAGAACTCACACCATTCAACATTCGAGTGGGCGGCGTTATTCCCTCGGTAAATCATACAAAAGAGGAGCTCAACGAGAGACACTGGGCTGAGATCCAAGACGAACTAGTCCGCAACACAGCATACATCGTCGCGAATGAATACTTCAGTGGCCGAGTAGTTGCGACCGAAGTGTAAGCATACACAGCAACTCTGTTTTCCCGAGCCAGATGTAACTCCTGCACCAAAATAAAAAAAGCCCCAGTCACTTGACTGGGGCTTTAACCTTTTCCCGATTAAGGTTCCGTGCTAGCGAAAACCTTGCTCACTCGATTTTTTAATTACGCGTCAGCTTTTTCTTTCTTTGCTTTAGGTGCTGCTTTTGCTGCTTCTTGGTCTGCTTTCTTCTTGATAACAGTTGTACCTTCGAAAGTTTCGCCTTCAACAAATGCTTTACCGTAGTAAGAAGCCATCAACACATCTTTAAGTTCGCTGATTAGAGGGTAACGTGGGTTCGCACCAGTACATTGGTCATCGAACGCTTCTACCGCTAGCTCATCCAGTTTCGCTACGAAATCTGATTCAGCAACACCTGCCGCTTGGATAGACATTGGGATGTCTAGGTTAACTTTTAGTTCATCCAACCATGCTAGTAGACGTTCAATCTTCTGAGCAGTACGGTCACCTTCTTGGCTTAGGCCTAGGTGGTCAGCAACTTCAGCGTAACGACGACGTGCTTGTGGACGGTCGTATTGAGAGAACGCAGTTTGTTTAGTTGGATTGTCGTTCGCGTTGTAACGTACCACGTTAGAGATAAGTAGTGCGTTAGCTAGGCCGTGTGGCAAGTGGAACTCAGCACCCAGTTTGTGAGCCATTGAGTGACAAACACCTAGGAATGCGTTCGCAAATGCAACACCAGCGATAGTAGCTGCGTTGTGTACTTTCTCACGAGCGATTGGGTCATTTGCACCGTTCGCATAGCTTGATGGTAGGTACTCTTTTAGCATCTTAAGTGCTTGAAGAGCTTGGCCATCTGAGTATTCGTTAGCAAGAACTGATACGTAAGCTTCTAGAGCGTGAGTTACTGCATCGTAACCACCAAATGCTGTTAGAGACTTAGGCATGTTCATTACTAGGTTCGCATCAACGATTGCCATGTTTGGCGTGATTTCGTAGTCAGCTAGTGGGTATTTCGCACCAGTCTTGTCGTCAGTAACAACCGCGAATGGAGTAACTTCTGAGCCAGTACCTGAAGTTGTAGTGATACATACAAGCTCAGCTTTTTTACCCATTTTAGGGAACTTGTAGATACGTTTACGGATGTCCATAAAGCGCATTGCTAGTTCTTCAAAGTGAGTTTCTGGGTGTTCGTACATTACCCACATGATTTTCGCTGCATCCATTGGTGAACCACCGCCTAGCGCTAGGATAACGTCAGGTTGGTAGCTAGCCATTTGAGCCGCACCTTTTTCTACTACAGACAGTGTTGGGTCAGCTTCAACATCGAAGAATGTTTGAACTTCCATGCCTTGAGCTTTTAGTAGGCTTACTACGTCATCTGCGTAACCGTTGTTGAATAGGAAACGGTCAGTTACTAGGAATGCACGTTTCTTACCTTCTAGGTCGCCCAGCGCGATTGGAAGGCTACCACGACGGAAGTAGATTGACTTAGGTAGTTTATGCCACAACATGTTTTCAGCTCGCTTCGCTACAGTTTTCTTGTTGATTAGGTGTTTAGGACCTACGTTCTCAGAGATAGAGTTACCACCCCAAGAACCACAACCTAGCGTTAGAGATGGCGCAACGTTGAAGTTGTACAAGTCACCGATACCACCGTGAGTAGTCGGGATGTTGATTAGGATACGAGCTGTCTTCATCTTGTCACCGAAGTAACGGATACGATCAGCGTTAGTATCTTGGTTAGTGTAAAGACCAGATGTGTGGCCGATACCACCAATCTCAACCATAGTTACCGCTTGAGCAACCGCGTCTTCGAAGTTGTCAGCACGGAATAGACCTAGAGTTGGAGATAGTTTCTCGTGAGCGAATGCGTCATCGTGAGATACTTTACCCAGACCTTCACCAACAAGAACTTTAGTGTCTGCTGGAACTTTAACGCCTGCCATTTCAGCGATTGCTGCTGCTGGCTGACCTACGATTTTCGCGTTTAGCGCGCCATCGATAAGAAGAACTTTACGAACTTTATCAGCTTCTGCTTTGCTTAGGACATACGCTTTGTGAGAAGCAAAACGCTCTTTCACTTCGTCGTATACTTCATCAACTACGATTGCAGCTTGCTCAGAAGCACATACTACACCGTTGTCGAAAGTCTTAGACATAAGGATAGAAGCAACAGCACGTTTGATGTCTGCTGTTTCATCGATAACAACCGGAACGTTACCTGCACCTACACCGATTGCTGGCTTACCAGAAGAGTAAGCGGCTTTAACCATGCCTGGACCACCAGTTGCAAGGATAAGAGCGATGTCATCGTGTTTCATTAGAGCGTTTGAAAGCTCAACAGAAGGCTGGTCGATCCAACCGATGATGTCTTTTGGTGCGCCTGCTGCTACTGCTGCATCTAGAACGAGTTTAGCTGCATCGTTAGTTGAGTTTTTCGCACGTGGGTGTGGTGAGAAGATGATACCGTTACGAGTCTTCAAAGAGATTAGAGATTTGAAGATCGCTGTAGAAGTTGGGTTAGTCGTTGGTACGATACCGCAGATGATGCCTACAGGCTCAGCGATAGTCATAGTACCTAGGTTGTCATCCTCTTCTAAGATGCCACACGTTTGTTCGTCTTTGTATTTGTTGTAGATAAACTCAGAAGCGAAGTGGTTCTTGATTACTTTATCTTCAACAATACCCATACCAGATTCTTCTACCGCTTGTTGAGCTAGCGGGATACGGGCCTGGTTAGCTGCAAGCGATGCTGCACGAAAGATTTTATCTACTTGCTCTTGAGAGTAAGTAGCGAACTCTTCTTGCGCTTTCTTAACGCGAGCAACCATTGCATCTAGTTCAGCCATATTAGTTACAGGCATAGGGAATCTCCTAAAATTAACAAATATTAAAAACTTTTTACTAAGGCTATTACTTATCGTTTTTACTGTTTATCAGTCACTTAGAAAACAAACGTCTTAGTAAATTGCTTTCAGGACTGAGTATAATATTTCAGAGTGTGAAAAAAATTGACTTGGATCAGTTCTCACCACCTAAATACTACCAAAGTGGTGCCTCATCACACCAAAATGACATAAATCACTGATAAACAAATAAATTAACTTTCATTTTTTATTGAGTAAAAAAGAAGCAAATGGACAAATAAATAAAAGAAACTACAACAACCTGTAAAAAAGTTTCATTTTTGACCAACAAAATTACATGTAGGCCCAATTCTTTGTGCTACTGAGAGTATATCGAACCGAATACATCTCTCTACAAACCACCTTGGTTTTTATCAAAAGTGTGCGAATGTTAACGTTTATGTAAAACAGCGCAATTTATCAGCAACTTTATACGTAACATTTCCTTTCCAGATTAGATACAGTTTATTAAAGAATTAGTTTTTCTCACTTAAATGGCAGGGAATGCGTTAGTTTTTTTCATTTCTTACAACCTAACTTTTGCCTTACATTACGCCCAAATTACCCCTTCTCCTTTTCACTAATGTGAACTTTGATGAGTACGCAACATGCAAACTTTTGAACTTGCTATCTTCTTGCAGTTTTTTCTCGGTTTGGTCGCCGCAGTAAACCCTGTTGGTATCATGCCTGTGTTTGTGTCACTAACCGGGCATATGACACCAGACGAAAAGCGCAATACGGCAACAACAGCAAATGTGGCTGTTGCGATCATCCTGATCATTTCGCTTTTTGCTGGTCAGTTACTGTTAGACATGTTCAGTATTTCTCTGGATTCGTTTCGTGTCGCTGGCGGGTTGCTATTACTTAGCATCGCATTCTCGATGATGAGCGGTAAACTGGGGGAAGATAAGCAGAACAAACAAGAGAAAACGGAATACGTCAGTCGTGAACAGATTGGTGTGGTCCCTCTTGCAATGCCTTTAATGGCAGGGCCTGGTGCAATCAGTTCGACTATTGTTTATGGTGCACGCTACCCAAGCATGTTCGATACCGTGGGCATTAGTATTACGATTGGTTTGTTCTGCCTTTGTTCATGGCTATTGTTCCGCTCTGCCCCATTGATCGTACGATTTTTAGGTCAAACTGGAATCAACGTCATTACTCGTATCATGGGTTTGATATTGGGCGCGCTTGGCATAGAGTTTATTGCGAATGGCTTACGCAACTTATTTCCAGGATTAGCCTGAGTTTCTATAAAATTGTATGATAGAGCGATTCAACAATGGATCGCTTTGTCATGACGACTGACTCTCTTAAACATACTCTATATGTCACCATTTTTGGTACTCATACCAAAGCTGGTAAAACGTTCGATATTGCTCTCATTATCGCGATCATCAGCTCGTTAATCGTACTGGTGTTAGATTCGATACCCTCCGTTCGGGCCGAGTGGGAAAAAGAGCTGAAGTTTATTGAATACACATTTACTGGCCTATTCACGATTGAATACCTTCTAAGGCTTTATTGCTCTCCTAAACCTGCCGCCTACGCAAAGAGTTTTTATGGTGTCGTCGATTTACTTGCGATTTTGCCCACTTATTTAGCACTCTTCTTCCCATCCGCTTCGTTTATGGGTGTGATCAGGGCGCTGCGAGTGATGCGAATATTCCGCATACTCAAGTTAGTCCGATACCTCCAAGAGTCCAATATCCTCTTACGTTCACTGCTTATGGCGCGCAGAAAGATTTTTATCTTCTTTAGTTCCGTCGCCATTATGGTAACGATTTTCGGCTCGTTGATTTTTATCATTGAAGGACCTGAAAACGGATTTACTAGCATTCCTAAGAGTATTTATTGGGCGATCGTGACCATCACAACGGTTGGGTATGGTGACTTGGTCCCTCAAACAGACCTAGGTAAAGGGCTTGCATCACTCACCATGTTACTGGGTTATTCCATTTTGGCGGTACCTACAGGTATTTTCACTGCCGAACTGCACCAAGAGATGCAATCGCACAAAGTATTGGTGAAATGCCCAAACTGCTCCCACGCAGGGCACGACTCTGACGCAATTTACTGTAAACATTGTGGTAGTGAACTGGCCGATCCAGACAAAAGAGTCGTCCGAACGGAAGACGACGCATGAAAAAAGAGCTCCCTACGGAGCTCTTTTATTTTGTCATCAAATAAAGGATTGATGTGATTATGCTTTCTCAGACAGAATAATTCTCAGAGTACGACGCAATGGCTCCGCAGCACCCCAAAGCAGTTGGTCACCAACAGTGAAAGCATTTAGGAAATCATCACCCATTGCCATCTTACGTAGACGACCCACTGGTACAGACATTGTGCCCGTAACTTTTGCCGGTGTTAGCTCTTGAGCAGTGATGTCACGGTCGTTAGGAATCACTTTCACCCAATCGTTATGAGTGGCGATGATTTCTTCGATTTCGTCCATTGGTACATTTTGTTTAAGCTTGATAGTAAGTGCTTGAGAGTGACAACGCATCGCGCCAATACGCACACAAGTACCGTCAATTGGGACAGGTGAACTTTGAGAACCCAAAATTTTATTCGCCTCGGCGCCCGCTTTCCACTCTTCTTTACTCTGACCATTATCGCGCTTCACATCGATCCATGGGATCAACGAACCAGCTAGTGGCACACCGAATTTATCGGTAGGGAAAGAGCCGCTGCGCATTGTATCCGCGACTTTCTTATCGATATCTAGGATAGAGCTTGATGGGTTTGCAAGTTCAGAGCTAACAGAGTCATTGATAACGCCCATTTGCGAGATCAATTCACGCATATTTTGCGCACCAGCACCAGATGCGGCTTGGTAAGTCATTGCGCTTGTCCACTCAACAAGGCCTTTCTCAAATAGACCACCTAGCCCCATTAGCATTAAACTAACCGTACAGTTACCACCGACAAATGTGTTCGTGCCACCGTGGATGCCTTGTTGGATTTGCTTTAAGTTCACTGGATCAAGTGTGATGATCGAATCTTCAGCCATACGTAGCGTAGAGGCCGCATCAATCCAGTAGCCTTTCCAACCAGCCTGACGAAGTGCAGGGAAAACTTTTTCTGTGTAGCTACCACCTTGACAGGTGATTACCGCATCAAGCTGTTTTAAGCTTTCAATATCATACGCGTCTTGCAGTAAGCCTGCGTCTTTTCCTAAGTTAGGAGCAGGAATACCAACTTGAGAAGTACTGTAGAATACTGGTTCGATTAGGTCGAAGTCTTTCTCTTCAACCATACGCTGCATAAGGACTGAACCAACCATACCGCGCCAACCAACTAAACCAACTCTCATCGTATTAACTCTCCATGTATTAAAAAACCTACCCCATAGTTAATTTTTCACAGCAAAATCTCAACCCCTATTTTGTAAATAAGCGCGTTTTTTAACCTTTTCCTCTGAAAAACCGGGTTACACGAGATTTTTTAGTGTTTGGTTTGCGGTTTTAACCATTTTTCAAGTAGGGAAAGCACTTTAGCCCCCTAATTGGTCTTACCACTCAATGAGAAAATAACACATGAAGCACAATAATTTCACATTACACAACATTTAAAACCAAAAAAGTTAAAACAAACTAACAGTTAATTTCACAAGCAAACGTTTTTACCGACGAACATCAAGATAAAACACCAAATGTTCGAAATATAATTTTTGTTAATGTATGTTATGCGCGATTACAACAAGGAGCGCCTTCCTCTATTGCTCCAAGATTGACAGAGGCACATATGAAGCAAGTTACACCACGCCTACCAAGCTTGATACAGGTATTTATCTCGCTCGGTTTATTTCTCCTGCTGGCATTTTCGTTCACAGCCAAGCTAGACCTACCGATTCAGCTAGCGCTATACATCGGTTGGTTCATTGTCATGATATTGGGCATAAAGCTTGGCCATCAGTATAAAGATCTGGAAAAAGCAGCACTAAATGGCATTTCCAATGGACTTGGAGCCGTTTTAATCCTTTTGGCCGTTGGCGCGCTTGTAGGTACTTGGATCTCTGGTGGTATTGTTCCAACCATTATTTACTACGGCCTTAAAGCAATCCACCCTTCCATCTTTTTGCTGGCGACCATGATCATCTGTTCATTGACTGCGCTAGCGACTGGCACATCTTGGGGTGCGGCTGGCACGGCAGGTATTGCAATGATGGGTATCGGTCAAGGTCTTGGTGTTCCTGCGCCAATCACTGCAGGTGCCGTACTTTCAGGCTGTTACTTTGGTGACAAAATGTCGCCTCTATCGGATTCAGTAATCCTTGCTTCATCTATGTCTAACGTTGAAGTGATGGAACATATTAAAGGTATGTTGCCGATAGCACTCATTAGCTACATTATTACAGGCATTATGTTTACTGCATTTGGCTTCCACTACGCAGGTCAAGTTGACATGAGCCAGGTAGACTCTGTCATTAAAGCGATGGAACAGCAGTTCTACATCACCCCTTACTCATTTGTTCCTGTGATCATCGTATTGTCACTTCTAGCGATGCGTATGCCTTCATTCCCAGTGATCAGTTTTGGTTCTCTGCTAGGTATTATTTGGGCAGTGATGATCCAAGATGTCGATTTCCTAACCGCGTTCAACACGGCTTGGGCTCCGTTTGCAATCTCATCTGGCGTAGATTTCATTGACTCAATCCTTAACCGTGGCGGCATGTCTTCAATGCTTGGGTCGGTAGCGGTTATCGTATTCGGCCTTGGTTTTGGCGGTCTACTAGATAAAGTAGGCGTGCTAGAGACTATCGCGAAGCTGTTTGAAAAACGCGTTCAAAGTGCAGGTTCATTGGCAACAAGCACAATTGGTACGGCCTTTATGGGCAACGTATTTGGTTCAGCGATGTACGTTTCACTTATTCTGACCCCAAAAATCTGTGCGAAGAACTATGACCGTCTAGGCTACAAACGTAAGAATTTGTCTCGTAACGCAGAATTTGGCGGCACGCTAACCTCAGGTATGGTCCCTTGGAGTGACAACGGTATCTACATGGCCAGTATTTTGGGTGTTGCTACACTGTCTTATGCCCCGTTCATGTGGCTGAGTTTTGTATGTATCATCGTAACGATCTTCACTTCTTACATGGGTTGGTTTGTTGATAAGTGCGAACCAACAGCAGAAGCAGTTGAAGAAGCTGAAGGCGAATTAAAGCAGCAAACCGCTTAACTTCGCAGAGATAGGAAGAACCTCCCTTCCGAATTCAATACTAAAAAAGAGCACTTTAAAGCGCTCTTTTTTTATTTCCAAAACAAATCGTTAGCTTTGTTTGACTGGCGTTTTCACGGCTGCACGCTTCCCAAACCAATAGCCCAAGCCAAGCGGTGCAAAGAATATAACGGCAATGAACAGAATAAAGTAGATGATGGTACTTTTGACAAGTTCAATCAGCTTAGTCATGGCGAGATTCACAACCTCTTGCGACACTCGATCCATATCTTGAGCAAACTTCTCGCGCTCATGGGTAATGATCTGTGCGATTTCTTGGCGCTCTCTGGCAACCATCAGCTCTATAGCTTGGCGTTCTTCACCCAACTGAGATAAACGCGCCTCCGTCCTTTGATCGATATCGTCAACCAAAGGTTGTAACTCCAGCGCCATTTGTTCTGCCAAATAGCGCATGTACTCTGGGTTGTTATCGATAAAATCCCTCATCGAATCAGCGGTAACTTGCAAACTATTGAGCGCCGCATTGACTTTTTCGATACTGGCAGAGCTATTCAAGGCCAACAACTGCGCTTTCCACGTCATAATTTTTGGTGTCTGCTCTGATACCAGACTTAGACGATCAGAGACATCCCCGAGTGCTTCTGGCATCGTGCCTAGCGTTGTAACGGCTTCCTCTTCGCTAATTTGGTTTGCATCTAACCACCTACGGTAAGCCGGAGTCCTAATCATGCTTAAATCAGCGAATGGATGCTGCTTGGCGAACTCTGCAACAAACGTTTTTGTCTTGATGTATGCTTCTTTCTTCAATAAAGATTGAGCCAGTTTATCTACCTCTTTCGCTAAATAAACGGAAACTAACTTGGCCTCATCAGACGCAAAGAGCTCATTACCAGAAGCGGTAATAAAAAACTGTTCCATTTGTAGCGTGAAAGTCCATGTATCAATCAGTGCAGCCATTGGGGACACTTGGTATGCAGAAGCTTGGATGCCTTCTTCAGCATTTATCTTCCAAAGTAAAATATAAGATTGATGAACTTTATCATGAGGATCATATTGTTCGTGTAGTGCATCTGCTGCTTGCTCAACCTGAGCAAAAAACTGCTGCGCATACTCACGAGTCAAAAGACGCATATTGAGCTCTTGTTTGGTAAGAGGGACGGTTTGACTCTCGATCTTGACTTCGAGCAGGGAGCACCCTGAAAGCATCATAACCAGCCCTATCAACATCATTGAAGACATTCGGCGAACGGACATGAAAACACCTTTAACAAATTGTATAGAACAGGAATAAAGCGAACTAAGTCATATAGTTCGAGCCTTTATTACCTCAACTCTTATGACATTAAGTCAGAGCAATATCAATCTGTTAGCGCTTCTGTTATCTTTTCACTATTGAGAACATTATTAGCAAAAAGTATGGTTTGTTTTAGGACATCATCTAAACATGCCAACTTCTCTTCCGGCACTTTTTGCCCTTGTTTAATCAACAGTTCAATATCACCCGAAATACAGTGCAATGGCATTGCACCTAAACTCCCTGAGACCCCTTTAAGACTGTGTGCGGCTCTTTGCGCTTGCTCTTTATCCTCTTCTAACAGCTGATACATTTTAGTGCCATCGCCAGAGTGGTCCTGAATAAAGACCTCCAGTAACATCCGCACAGCGCCCTCGTCACCAGACAGAGAATCTAACATTTTATTGATATCTATGTACGGCTCACGTTCCACTACTTCCACTTGTGATGAATTCACCTCATTACAACTTTTTTCGTTCATTTGGACGTTTTGAAAATTTTCTGACTGAGCTGAGGGAACAGTGTTAGCTCCATTTTCATCATCGCCAACTTGCTCTGACTTTTTATCATCGGTTCTGGGTAGTGGTATCGGTTGAATCGTTTTTGGGGAGAAGGCTCCCCATGAAATGAGGAAAAGGAGCAAACCACTGATTACAGACAGCCAAACAATAAAAGTCATTAGCTTCTGTTCCAACTGCTCATTTATCGAAGTTAACTGGTTCGGGAAATCTGGATTAAGCAGTTGATTAGATAAATAACTGCCCTGTGCCTGAGCAGATAGTGCGCTTGAGGTTTGAGCAAGCTGGCGCTGAAGAGCGCTTCGCTCTTCGGGAGAGAGCGTCTCTGATTCAATAAAAAGTCGGTCTAAGTCACGGTAAGTATCGCTATTCGTTGCAGAGTCACTAAAGACAGACTCAAAAACAAGCGCACCTAAGCGATAGTACATTGCCTGAATTTGCTCAGAGTTTTCTGTTCGAGCACGGCTGCTTCGTAACTGTTCTGCTAACGAAACCAATTCACTGTCACTTCTTACAAAAGCTCGAGCACTTTCTAAAAATCGGTCGGTCGTATAAAGTAATTGAGTGATGTCTGGTGTGATTTTCCCTTCAGAAAACTCACTTTCAAGCTGTAAGCGAACTGCATAAGCCAACTGAAGTTTCAGTGAAATTTGGTCGACGTGTTTAACACGGTAAGGCAGATCGAAGTTAAAAAAGTGCCTGACTTCTTCAACTTTACTTCCTAACTCATTTACAGTCGAAATTGTTTGAATCGTTTGTTTGGCTTGCAGCCAAATGCCAAGTGCTAAAACACACCACAAAACGAACCAGAACCAAACAAACCGCCGTATTCCTTCTTTTAGCTTCAGCAACACTTGCCCCTCGCATATCTCCATTAATTACAAGCATATACTATGGATGTTTCTTATTCACATAAAAAAAGAGAGCCGTTTGCTCTCTTTATTTAACGATATGATTTTAATTGCGACTTAACTGATCTTTTAGATTTGGAGGCGTCCCTTTAATCGTTAAGGTATCCGTCTCTGGATCATAAAAAATACGCTCGCCAAGTAAGAGACTATCGAAGCTAATATTCAAACCACCACCAGCTCCAACAAATTTAGTCAGTTTGCGAACCGTCGCACGATCACCTGGGAAAGACTCTTCAAGCTCGTACCCTTGCTCTTTGGTGAAATCCATAAAGCTCGTGCCATCTTGGCTTTGAGGAAGCTCTCCGGAAAGCTCTGAGATTTGAACCTCATCACCGGATTTAATTTGCTCATTGCAGTAGTCGTAAACTTGTTTCTTGTACTCGTTCACTTCTTGCTTTTCTAGCTTCGAGTCAGCACAAAAATCATCCACCGCCTGCATCAACACTAAGTTTTGTTGTTTAGTATCTAAGCCAATATCCGCTTGCAGAAAATCTAGGAAGAAGTCCGCCACTTTACGGCCAACGCGTCCTTTAATGTATTGCAGATAACGATTGGATTCCTTGTCGGTCTCGTAGCTCGACAGGTCGATGCGTGCGGCAATATCCATTTTGGTGATATCAAGATAATCTGTCGCACTGATGTCCAAACCTTCGGTCACTTTTAAACTCTGATTCATTGGTAAGATACCGATGAACAAGTAGTCCGTTGCTAAACTCTGATACTCAGCGAAAACCAAGATACCTTCATCCGCAAATGGGTACTTAATCAACTCTTCTTTCAAGCGATTTGCACTAATTTGTGAGAAGTCGTAAAAGTCTCGCTCTCCTTTGCGCATTTCTTGAAGCCAAAATTGAAATTCGCTGTCTGACTGGAAAGCGCCAAAACCTTTACCAGCTTTAGAATGGAATACTCGGTGAAGCTCAGCGACTAAGTTTTCTGTAGATGCATCGTTCTCTAATGATGCTGGACGAAAGTTTACAACCAGCTCGTCCTGATCGTTTTTGCACAGTTGATGCAGAATAACGTTTGAAAGATGAAGACTCATAGTGATTTTATCTTGCTACAAGGTTTTAGTTGATGGGCATTGTAGGTTATCATAAGCCGCTTTTACTATCATTATTAGAGTCTTTATGCCGATTACATCTAAATATACTGACGAGCAAGTAGAAAAAATTCTTGCTGAAGTAGCAACAGTTCTTGAAAAACACGCTGCTTCTCCTGAGTTGACGCTAATGATTGCCGGAAATATCGCAACCAATGTCTTAAATCAACGTGTTGCTGCTTCACAACGCAAAGCGATTGCTGAAAAATTTGCTCAGGCGCTGATGTCTTCTTTAGAAACACCAAAAACACACTAATCACGGACAATAGAACACATACATGGTAGACAGCGGAAACTCATACGGCGAACGTGTATCTCGACTAGTTGGTTGGGGTCACTGGTTTGCATTCTTCAATATCGTTGCGTCGATGTTGATAGGCACACGCTACATTGTTCAGTCTCCTTGGCCCGAGACGTTACTTGGTCAGTTTTATCTGGCGGTTTCTTGGGTTGGTCACTTTGGCTTTCTAGTTTTCGCACTTTACTTGCTTGTTCTATTCCCGTTGACGTTTATCCTGCCATCGCGGAAGTTGTTCCGTTTGGTGGCAGTGATTTTCGCAACCGTTGGGCAAACCATATTATTAATTGATACCCAAGCGTATCAGTCGATCAATTTGCACTTAACTCCAGTTGTCTGGGAGTTACTATTCAGCGAAGACAAAAGTGCGCTCAGCACTGACCTACAACATTTATTTGTTGTGATGCCGCTGATCTTCCTTATTCAACTCGCACTATCCGAATGGGTATGGCGAAAACAGCGCAAACTATCTCATAAGCACGTAGGACGCCCTCTCGCGGCCGTCTTTTTCCTCAGCTTTATGACCAGCCATTTGGTTTACATTTGGGCAGATGCGTATTTTTACAACCCAATTACTAGCCAGCGTTCAAACTTCCCGTTGTCTTACCCGATGACAGCGAAGAGTTTTATGGAAAAACATGGTCTACTTGACCGTGAGGAATACCTAAAACGTTTAGCAGAAAACGAAGGCAACGTAGAGTTAGTCAACTACCCTCTTGAAAAGCTTGAGTTTAACCGCCGAGTTAATAAGCTCAATGTGTTGATGATAAGCATAAACAATTTACGAGCGGATGCGCTGAACCAAGAAGAGATGCCTAACCTCTATGAGTTTGCTGAAAACAATCAGAACTTCCGTAATCATTACAGCTCAAGTAATGATACATACGGGGCCTTTGGTTTGTTCTATGGCTTACCGACCAGTTATGCATCAAGCATCAAGGCGCAAGGTGCTTCCCCAGTATTGCTCGATGTACTGAAAGATCAGGGCTACAACTTTGGTTTATTCAGTGGCAGTGGGTTTGAAGATGATCTCTACTCAGAAATTATTTTCCGCGACTTGAACTTAGCGGAAGACCTAGATGGCACGCAAGCTCATACCGATAAACAATCTATCGCAAACTGGAATACATGGTTAGCAGAGAAAGCAAGTCAGCCATGGTTTAGTTACATCGAAGTCACCACCGTTGATAATTTTGAATCGATTCCTTCAAATAATGACGAAGAAATGCCCGCAAGTGAGCGATTCAAAAAAGCTTATGAATATGCAGTGAAGTCGGCGGATAGAACTATCGCCGGTATTATTGATGAACTAGAAACGACGGGACAACTGACAAACACCATCGTAATCATCACTTCTAATCACGGTAGTGAATTTAACGAAACCAATACGAACAGCTGGGGAGCAAACAGCAACTACAGCCGTTATCAATTACAAGTTCCGATGGTGATCCATTGGCCTGGAATGCTGGCTGGCGAATTTAATCACAGCACAAGCCACCTGGACCTCTCGGTTACACTATTGCAAGATATGCTCGGCGTATCTTCCAACCCATATGATTACAGTAGTGGTCGCAACCTATTCGATGAAAGTCGTCGTCGCTGGATCTTGGCGGGCGATACTCGCGAGCTTGCCTTAATTACTAGCTCACAAACCACAGTGATCGATAAGTTTGGCAACTACAAGCTGTATGACAAAAACTACAAACGACTTCGAGATGATGCACCGAAGTTGCCAGTTTTGATGCAAGGTTTAACTGAGTTACAGCGTTTTTATTCTAAAAACGATTAATACCTAGCAATCCATATACTATTCAAACTCCCCTTTTTGGGGGAGTTTTTGTTTATTTAAACAACACAAACCACAAATTTGCGCAGTAAACATCCAATCAGTTCAACTAGGGGTTTACAACATTTTCAAAGCCTTATATTATGCGCCTCAACAACGGAGAGATGGCTGAGTGGTTGAAAGCACCGGTCTTGAAAACCGGCATACGTTAATAGCGTATCTAGGGTTCAAATCCCTATCTCTCCGCCACTTTTAGAAAAAGCCCGCTAAGAAATTAGCGGGCTTTTTGCATCTCCAGACTTAAAAGATTTGTACAAATCACTTATCACTTCTTGAACGCAACTAAGCACTCCGCCACCCTCCGAAAGAACCCACAAAAAATTAATGCCCTTTTCGTTCGTTCCAGTGTTGAATCAATTTGATATTTACATCTAGTTGTATCTACTCATCAATAAAGACTTCTTTAGCGGCATTGATAAGCTGCAAATGGATTGGGACGAGGTCAGCATGATTCGTTCGATATCCACCTCCAACGACAGCTGCGACAGGGATACCTCGAGATTTCACTGTTTGCATTAAAAATCTATCACGTTCTAAAATCCCTTGAGTCGACACATCAAAATATCCAAGCTCATCGTCTTGATGTATATCGACACCAGCATCGTAGATAACTAAATCAGGGCGATGAAGATTAAGTGCCATATCGACCACTTCTTTAAACGCCATTAAAAAGTCCTCATCACCTGTTCCTCGCACCAAAGGCACATCGAGATCAGACTGAGGCTTCCTCGCTGGGAAGTTTTTATCACAGTGGAAAGAAAGCGTGATGATATCTGGCTCATCGTCACATAAAGTTGCTGTTCCATCCCCATGGTGAACATCACTATCAATGATCAATACTTTATCGACATGCTCGACTTCGAGCGCTTGCCTGGCCGCGATCACTAAGTCATTAAATAAACAAAAACCACTGCCAAACTCTTTGTGTGCGTGGTGATACCCACCACTCAAATGAATGGCCACACCGTACTCAAGTGCCTTTTTTGCGGTCAGAGCCGTGCCCGCTGCTGACGTTAGCGTTCTGGTAATGAGAGACTCACTCCAAGGAAAACCTATTCGGCGCATCTTCGCAGCTGGTATGTTTCCACTAACAAGTAACTCGACGTATTCCTCGTCATGAACACGTTTTACTTCCCCAACAGTTAATGCTTCGGGCTGGAAAAACTGCGTGTGCTCTTTCCAGTTATCTTTCTCTATATGCACCAATACCGATTCATAGAGGTACTGGTATTTCATAATTGGGTAACGATGCCCCTCTGGCAACTCAAGTTGAGAATAAATCGGGTGGTAGATAAATGGCAGCATGAGAAATTCTTAATAACAATGGTAACGAAATAGTATCAACTTAAAGGGTTGAATAAAACGCAATTTAATTGATAATGATTTTCAATATCAATTAAATTTAATATACATATGAATTCTACTTTCTTTGCTATTCTCGGCGCACTGTTTGGCTCTCTTTGTGCTCTGTCCCTATTTTCATCTCTCGTTGTTGGTGCGTGGTGGTTGGTTGATTTTATTGTGCTTAGCTAACACAATGACTTTCAACTGAAATCAAAAAAACATAGGTATTTGTATGAGTCAAACCGTCTTTATTACCGGAGCAAATCGCGGCATTGGCCTTAGCTTAACTGAGCTGTACCTGAAGCAAGGCCACCAAGTACATGCTACTAGCCGTTCCTTAGAGAACAGTTCAGAACTACAAACTCTAGCCTCACAATTCAGTAATCTGGTTTTGCACGAACTGGATGTCACTCACTACGAACAAGTCGCTAAGCTTGCCGATAAACTCCCTGCCATCGACTTACTCATCAATAATGCAGGATATTACGGCCCCAAGGGATATGGCTTTGGAAACACTGACGTAGAAGAATGGCGTAAAGCCTTCGAAGTAAACACCATTGCACCGTTAAAACTGGTTGAGCACTGTTACCCTCGCTTACAACAAGGCAAGATAAAAAAGATTGCTTGTATCTCATCAAAAGTGGGGAGCATGACCGAAAATACGTCCGGTGGCGGTTATATTTATCGCTCATCGAAAGCGGCGCTTAACTCGGTTGTGAAAAGCTTAAGTAATGATTTAACACCTGAAGGATTTACCGTTTTAGCGCTTCACCCTGGTTGGGTAAAAACGGCGATGGGCGGGCCAAATGCTTTGATAGATACGCAAACCTCCGCGCAAGGCCTAGCGAACGTGATAGAGCTGAGCACACCGCAGCTTTCAGGTCGATTTATTAACTACGATGGTACTGAGTTACCTTGGTAGCAGCATTAAGACACAACCATCACTAAACCAAATACCATCAAAGCCAGGCTTCATAATCGTGACTTGGTTGGCAAACATAATGTTCATCAGTGATCCACCAGCATAATTCACGCAATCTAACTTGAATTTATCTACATCCAATCCAGACTTAGGAAAAAGTAGAACAAATAAGGAGAAAGCACGATGGCAGCAGATAGGGATTTGGTTAATTTTAGCGAAGAGCACGAACTAAATTACTGCTTGAGAAGTGCTGGTAAACGCCAAACTCAAGCGAATCGAGATACATTAGTTGACTTGGGCAACCAGGTGAAAGAGGTACTGGACAAACGCGTGTTAACTCAAGGTGAAGTAAGAGGCGCGATCCAAAACCACGGTGATCTGTTCGAGTAATCTATTTTCAAGCATGCGCGGAGTTTAATTACGCCGCGCTTGTCCTATGCCTGCTTACCTTTGGTTGCACGAGATTTAGTCGCGCCACCGTTCTTTGAATAACTGCGCTTTTTACGTTTAAACGCAGGACGTTCCACCTTGGGTAGATGACGTAATGAATCAGGGATGGGCCCTGCTTTTACTTGTGCCATCAAGCTATCAATGCGCTGTTCCAGTGCTTGCATGAACGGCTGATATGCTTGATTTCTCTCTGCCATACCTTGTAACTGGTGCTCCCAATGAGCCGTCATATCAGGGTATGTTGAATCTTCTGGCAAGGCATGAATGAGACCTCTTCCCGCAGGAGAACTGAGAATTGACTTACCTTGACGCGTAAGCAGTTGGCGTTTGAACAGCGTGTCCAAAATACCAGCGCGAGTCGCTTCCGTGCCTAGCCCATCAGTGTCACGAAGGATTTTTTTCAGTTCTTTATCCGCAACGTAACGGGCGATCCCGGTCATCGCTTGCAACAGCGATGCTTCGGTAAAATGCTTTGGTGGCTCGGTTTTTCGGTCTTTTATTTCCCCTTCACGACAAGTTAACACGGTGCCTTCGGGTAGCGGTGGCACGGCATCAATACCTTCATCTTCCTTGTCAGTTTTGCCCATTAGCGCTTTCCAACCCGGCGAAACTAACTGACGACCTTTCGCGACAAACATACCACCAGCGATATCGAAAACCAATTTCGCTTCTGCGTAAACCGCCGCCGGATAGAACTGCATGAGGTACTGGCGCGCAATCAATTGATACACTTTCATCTCATTGCCGGAAAGCGCATTCACATTAGCTTGCTTCGGTGTAGGGATAATCGCATGGTGCGTATCCACTTTTTTATCGTTCCAGGCTTTGGACTTTAATGTTAAGTCTGCTCCCTGAACGGCAACTTGCAACTCTTTTGCGTTATTCGCAATAGCAGTTGTCACCGTCCCTGCTTGTGAGTAGTGTTCCATCGGTAAATAGCGACAATCTGAACGCGGGTAAGTGATCAGCTTGTGCTTTTCATACAATGCCTGACAAGTATCTAGTACTTGTTGCGCACTCATACCATAGCGCTTCGCGGCATCGATCTGTAAAGCAGATAACGAATAAGGTAATGGTGCTGATTGCTTGGTTTGCTTTTGTTCCGACTCCGTCACTTTTGCAGGTTGACTTGCGATACGGTTTGCAACATTTTCCACCAACTTACGGTTTAACACTCGACCTTCTTCGTCCTGCCAAGGCTTGCATGCCTCACTTGGCTTCCAACGAGCACGAATATCAAAAGTACCATTGGCATCTTGATATGGGATCAGAGCATGTAGGGTAAAATAGTCCTTCGGGACAAAGTTTTCGATTTCTTCATCACGACGCACCACTAAGCCAAGAACTGGCGTTTGCACTCGCCCTACCGAGAGAACACCTTGATACCCTGCTTTTTGACCAAGCAAGGTATAAGCACGAGACATGTTCATACCATACAGCCAATCAGCCCGAGAGCGGGCCAATGCAGAAACTGAAAGTGGGATAAACTCTCGATTACTGCGCATAGAACTGAGTGCACGTTTAACCGCAGGTAAGTTCAAGTCGGAAATCAGCAAACGCTGTGTGGATTCCTTCTTGGTTTTAGATAACTTGCAATAGTCGAGGACTTCATCAACTAACAGCTGCCCCTCGCGGTCAGGGTCTCCTGCATGAATGACTTCGTTAGCTTCTTTGAGCAATTTGCGAATCACTGTTAATTGCTTACTTGCGCTTTTCCTCGGTCTGAGCTGCCATTGCTGCGGAACAATTGGTAAATCTGCCATATTCCACTTTTTATAACGCTCATCGTAAGCGTCAGGTTCGACTTGTTCGAGCAAATGGCCGATACACCAAGTAACGATATCCCCGTTCCCACAGCGGATGAATCCTTGATCTTTCTTTTGAGGGTTTGGCAGTGCAGCGGCAATCGCACGGCCTAAACTTGGTTTTTCAGCAATAAACAGACGAGACATAACGTTTTGGAAATAAATATAATTAGGGCCACATTATCGAATGTAGCCCTAATAAATCAAGAAAAACTGTATAAATAAACAGTCAATTTATTTAAGTTTTCAGTTATAGGAATTCAACAAACTGAGAAAGGTCACGCTCAGGAACTTTCATCGGTGTACAACCAGGCGTGCCTAAGTACAAGAAACCAACAATCTCATCGTCACCCTCTAAACCAAATGCTTGATGAACTTCTGGATGGAACATCCACTTACCTGAGCGCCAAAACCCTTGAAAGCCTTGCGCTACGGCTGCCATTTGCATCGCTTGTACAGCGCATCCCGCAGATAAGTGTTGCTCTAGTGCTGGTACTTTCTCATGTTCTGTTACTTTAGCAATCACCGTGATCACCATTGGTGCGCGAAATGGGGCATTCTTTACCTTTTCGACCACCGCTTCATCACTATTTTCAGCTTCTGCCGCTTTTACCAATATATCTGACAGTTTTTTCAAACCATCGCCCTGTGCGATAACGAAACGCCAAGGGGTTAATCCCGCATGGTCAGGCGCACGAAGGCCAGCACGAATGATGTTCTCAAGTGCTTTACCTTCTGGAGCAGGCGCGGATAACTTCGCGATAGATCGGCGATTGAGCAAAAGATCGAGAGCGTCCATGAAAGAATCCTTATTGAATATCGTTGTTATTTTGTTTACGCCACTTTAGCACAATCTGCTCCTGCGAATAACAACCGGTTTTCTGTGGGCTTGATAACGTGCTTCACTTAACATCAATCTGGGTTTAATGTTAATTTATTCGCGAAATGAATAAGTTGAACATAGGCAGGTTGATGAACAAGGACAAACAAAACAGCATTTACGAAAAGATCGTTAATGACGAAGATGCCCGTGCCTGTAAGGCGATTCCTGAATCAGCTTGTCATCAAGTTCCCGGCAACTTTCTTAAAATCATTCTCGCTCAGTTTTTAACGAAGGTCGGCGATGCGTTAATCAACCCTAAAGTCACGTTGCCGTGGATACTACAAAGTCTCGGGGCTCCGGTTTACTTAATTGGTTGGCTGGTTCCTATTCGTGAGTCAGGATCCCTTATCCCACAACTTAGCATCGCGCACTACATCCGACGCATTCCAGTAAGAAAATGGGTCTGGGTAATTGGCAGCATCTTGCAGGCTCTTTCCATATTTGCAATCGGATTGGTCGCATTAACTCTAACAGGAGCAGCTGCGGGTTATGGTGTGATTGCATGTCTTGTGATCTTCAGCCTCTCACGCGGTTTAAATTCCGTCGCATCAAAAGATGTATTGGGCAAAACCATCCCTAAAAACCAACGAGGTCAAGTCAACGGCTGGTCTTCAAGCGCTGCTGGCCTGGTTACGCTGCTTTTCGCTAGCCTTCTGGCACTAGCCTGGTTATGGGACGTAGAGCCGACAGAGCGCTTTTACGGTCTGAGTTTAGGCTTAGCGGGCGTCATATGGCTCATCGCGGCATTCGTCTATGCGCGAATTAATGAGTATGCCGGTGAGGTAGACGGTGGTCGAAATGGCGTCCTCGAAGCATTTAAACAACTCGCGTTACTTAAGACAGACGTGACCTTTCGTCGATTCGTTATCACGCGGACACTATTTTTATGTTCTGCGCTGAGTGCACCGTACTACGTTGTGCTGGCACAGCAATCTCTGGGTGGACAGCTCTGGGTGCTAGCTCTCTTTATGTTTGCGAGTGGCTTAGCCTCCTTTGTGTCAGGTCCTTTCTGGGGAAGAATGTCCGATCGCTCTAGCCGCAGTGTGATGGTCATAGGCGCAATGATGAGCGCGCTACTTGGTGTTGTGTTATTTGTTTACGATACATGGGTCACCGCTAGCCAAAGCTTCCTATTCGTGATTCCTCTGCTTTACTTTTGTGTTTGTATTGCCCACGACGGAATACGAGTCGGACGAAAAACCTATTTAGTTGATATCGCAGAAGGTGACAAACGGACGAGCTATGTAGCCGTGAGTAACACAGTGGTTGGGATAATGCTGCTTCTAATGAGCTCTCTTGGTGTTATGTCGAACTTCTTGAGCCTTTCAGCTGTGGTGTTAGTGTTCTCTTTTATTACTTTTGCTGGCGTGGTAATGGCCAAACAACTGCCAGATATCAGTGACTAGTTCTATACAAAAAAGCTGCGCTCAAAGCGCAGCTTTTATGGTAAACACACATTAAAAGGCTAGAGTTTTACCGCCAATTTAACACCTTGACGAATCGCACGCACAGCATCAAGTTCACCCGCATGGTCAGCTCCGCCAATGATATGAATCTTCTCTCCAAGTTCAGACCATTTATCTTCAAACGGACGTACAGACTCTTGCCCAGCACAAATGATAACTTTGTCTGCATTAAGTACCTGCGCGCTTCCGTCTACATGAATGTGCAAACCTTGATCATCAATTCTATCGTAAGACACGCCGCCGACTAAATGTACGCCCCGTTTTTCAAGGGTACGTTTATGGATCCAACCTGTCGTTTTACCCGGACCTTTACCTACACGACCTTTACGACGCTGAAGTACCCAGACTTCTTTATCGCTGACCGCATCAGGGTAAGGGTATAAACCGCCCGGCTGAGACATCTCCTTGTCGATTCCCCATTCATGCAACCAGTCATCCAACGTTTGTCCAACTGGCTCTGTGAGCATGGTCGCGACATCTACGCCAATGCCACCAGCACCTACGATAGCCACTTTCTCACCGACTGGCGTTTTGTCTCGAATGAGAGTTTGATAGTCGACGACTTTCTCTGGGTTATCAATTCCATCAATATTGACTTTACGTGGCTCAACACCCGATGCCATCACTATCTCATCATATTCTGTGAGTAAGTCATAGTTCGCTTCCGTCGATAAGTGCAGATTCACGCCTGTTTCATCAATACGGTTAGCGAAATATCGTATCGTCTCTCGAAACTCTTCCTTACCAGGGATCTGCATCGCAAGACGGAACTGACCACCGATGCGGTCGTTCTTTTCGAACAAATCAACCTTATGGCCACGTTCAGCCAGTGTGGTCGCACAAGCCAAGCCCGCAGGTCCAGCACCAACAACTGCAATGTTTTTCTTTTTAAAGGCTGGTTCAACAACAATTTCGGTTTCATAGCACGCTAGAGGGTTCACTAAGCAACTGGCGCGCTTACCTTTAAACACGTTATCTAGACACGCCTGATTACAACCAATACACGTATTAATAAGCTGCGCTTTTTCCTGTTCGGCTTTAGCAACAAAGTAAGGATCGGCCAAGAATGGGCGCGCCATCGAAACCATGTCGGCATGACCTGAAGATAAAATACGTTCTGCTTCATCTGGCGTATTTATACGGTTGCAAGTGATAATAGGAACCGAAACGTGAGGTTTAACTTTTTCCGTAACCCATGTAAACGCACCGCGTGGTACTTGAGTCGCAATTGTCGGAATTCGAGCCTCATGCCAACCGATACCCGTATTAATAATCGTGACGCCAGCCTCTTCAAGTGCTTTCGCCAATTCGATAACGTCTTCAAAAGTGCTGCCCTGCTCGACAAGATCCAGCATAGAAAGACGGAAGATGATGATGAACTTGTCACCTACCGTCTTGCGTACCGCTTTAACAATTTCTAGCGGAAAACGCATACGTTTTTTATAGCTGCCACCCCATTCGTCGTAACGCATATTAGTACGTTTACATAAGAATTGGTTTATCAAGTAACCTTCCGAGCCCATTAACTCGACGCCATCATAACCAGCAAGCTGTGCTAACTCCGCACTATTAGCAAACGCGTCGATGGTTTTCTTTATCTGGCGGTCGCTCATTTCACTCGGAGCAAACTTTGCAATTGGCGCTTTAATGCCAGATGCACTTTGCGAGAATGGATGCATTGCATAACGCCCAGCATGGAGAATTTGCAACGCAATTTTACCACCGTGCTTGTGCACCGCTTCTGTCACAACTTTATGGGCTTTAGCATGTTTTGGCTTGCTGAATTCAGCACTCAACGGGTGTAAACGACCGCGTAAGTTAGGAGAAAAACCTCCGGTTACAATCAGTCCGACACCGCCTTTCGCGCGTTCTTCATAAAAAGCCGCGAGCTTCTGTAATCCTTCTTTGTGCTCTTCTAAGCCAGTGTGCATTGATCCCATCAGAACTCGGTTTCGTAATTGTGTGAAACCGAGGTCCAGTGGCTTTAATAGGTTTGGGTACATGGCAGACATCACTTAACATCCATTGTTATTATCATGGTCTGACCAGATTAAGCCTGCTCAACCAAAAAATCAAACAAGCGTTTACATTTTTGTAACACCGATCAATCTCGTGTGAAAATATGCCAATTGTTGAGTGGTCGTGATAAGCTAAAAAAATGTTATCTTTTGAGATCTTAGAGATAAGAACCCATACTTTGTTAGACTCGGCGTAACTATCTCGTTATGGAGACAAGATGAAAAAACTCTTCAAATTTATTGGTTTGATATTTAAAGGGATATGGAAAAGTATCACTTTCATCAGACTCGCACTGGCAAACCTAATTTTCTTGCTGATGATTGCCGTTTTCTACTTTGCCTTTACTTATACCGGAGACGGTCAACCTGTCGTCGAAAAAGAATCGGCATTGGTGATGAACCTTTCAGGCCCAATTGTCGAACAAAGACGTTATGTAAACCCAATGGACTCTTTTGCTGGTTCCCTTTTGGGTAATGAGCTACCGAAAGAAAACGTCCTTTTCGATATCGTTGATACTATTCGCTACGCGAAAGACGATCCTAAAGTGTCTGGATTAGTGCTAGCACTGCGAGACATGCCAGAAACAAATCTCACGAAACTACGTTACATCGCGAAAGCGTTGAACGAATTTAAAGCATCAGGCAAACCCGTTTACGCCGTAGGTGATTTCTACAACCAAAGCCAATATTACTTGGCAAGTTACGCCGATAAAGTTTATCTGGCACCTGATGGTGGTGTATTGATTAAAGGTTACAGCGCTTACTCAATGTACTACAAAACGTTACTTGAAAAGCTTGACGTTTCTACTCATGTTTTTCGCGTAGGTACTTATAAATCCGCTATCGAACCTTTTATTCGTGATGACATGTCCGATGCGGCGAAAGAGTCAGCAACACGTTGGGTTACTCAATTATGGAGTGCTTTTGTTGATGACGTAACAACAAACCGAAACATTGATGCGAAAGTGCTTAATCCAACCATGGATGAGCTGATTAACGAGATGAAGTCTGTAAATGGCGATATTGCTCAGCTCGCAGTCAAATTGGGGCTAGTGGATGAACTCGCGACACGCCAAGACATTCGCACTCTATTTGCAAAACAGTTTGGTAGCGACGGCAAAGACAGCTACAACGCGATTGGTTACTACGACTACCTTGCAACGATTCGTCCTGATTACACACTACCTCAACACGACATCGCCGTTGTTCTAGCCAGTGGCGCGATTATGGACGGTCAACAACCTCGCGGAACTGTTGGTGGTGACACGGTCGCAAGCTTGCTGCGTCAAGCACGCAATGATGAAAAAGTGAAAGCGGTCGTGTTACGAGTAGATAGTCCAGGAGGCAGTGCCTTTGCTTCTGAAGTGATTCGTAACGAAGTAGAAGCTCTGAAGCAAGCAGGTAAGCCGGTTGTTGTATCCATGTCGAGTTTGGCCGCTTCTGGTGGTTATTGGATTTCAATGAGCGCAGACAAAATCGTTGCTCAGCCAACAACCCTGACGGGCTCCATTGGTATATTTAGTGTCATCACCACGTTTGAAAAAGGCTTTAGCAAGTTAGGTATTAATACTGATGGCGTTGGCACATCGCCGTTCTCAGGTGACGGTATTACCACTGGCCTTTCTGAGGGCGCGTCTCAAGTGTTCCAGTTAGGTATCGAGCACGGTTACAAGCGCTTTATTTCTCTAGTTGGCGAGAATCGCGATATGTCTCTAGAGGAAGTTGACAAAGTTGCTCAAGGTCGAGTTTGGACTGGCCAAGATGCACTATCCTTTGGTCTTGTCGATCAAATGGGTGACTTTGATGATGCTGTAGAGCTAGCGGCGAAACTAGCGAACGTGACCGATTATGGCATTTACTGGGTAGAAGAGCCTCTTTCACCTACTGAACTATTTCTACAAGAGTTTATGAAACAGGTGAAAGTCTCTCTAGGTATTGATGCAACAAGCTTGCTACCAAAAAGTCTTCAACCCGTAGCTCAACAATTCGAACAAGACGCAAGCTTGCTCCAAAGCTTCAACGATCCTAAAGGTCAATACGCATTTTGTTTGAACTGCCAAGTGCAGTAGTTTTTCCATCAATATTACAAAGGGCACTTCTACTTGAAGTGCCCTTTTTATTAGGCTTTGCATCTCCTCAGATGACTTTCTGATGCTGTGCGTATAGCCTCGCATCTCAAGGTTATTTAGGTATATAATCCCCGCCTCTGTTCCCCTACACGAAAGAAAAAACGATGACTAGAAAACACATCTACATCGCTTACACCGGTGGTACCATCGGAATGCAAAAATCCGACCACGGCTATGTGCCTGTTGCTGGCTTTATGGAAAAGCAATTAGCAAGCATGCCCGAATTCCATCGTCCTGAAATGCCGGATTACACCATCCACGAATACGACCCTCTGATTGACTCATCAGATATGACACCTGCTGACTGGCAGCAGATTGCGAATGATATTCGTGACAACTATGACAAATACGATGGTTTCGTTATCCTACATGGTACTGACACCATGGCGTACACAGCGTCCGCATTGTCTTTCATGCTTGAAAACCTTGGTAAGCCAGTGATTGTAACGGGTTCACAAATCCCTCTCGCAGAGCTGCGTTCTGACGGCCAAGCAAACCTATTAAACGCGCTACATATTGCGGCAAACTACCCGATCAACGAAGTAACTTTGTTCTTCAATAATCAATTGATGCGTGGTAACCGCAGTACAAAATCTCATGCAGACGGTTTTAATGCCTTTACTTCACCAAACCTTCCTCCACTATTGGAAGCTGGGATCAATATTCAAGTTAGCAACAGCGTAACCGTTGGTGCACAACCAGAAGGTGAGTTTAAGGTTCACAACATCACGCCACAACCAATCGGTGTGATCACCATGTACCCTGGTATTTCACACGAAGTTATCCGCAACACGCTTCGTCAGCCCGTGAATGCGATGATTCTTCTGACTTTTGGTGTCGGTAATGCTCCTCAGAACCCTGAGCTGCTTGGTCACCTGAAAGAAGCCTCTGAGCGCGGCGTTATTGTCGTAAACCTAACTCAGTGTTTGGCAGGTAAAGTGAATATGGGCGGATATGCCACAGGTTGTGCGCTCGCAGACTCTGGTGTTATCAGTGGCTTTGACATGACGCCCGAAGCGGCGCTGGCAAAACTACACTACCTTCTAAGCCAAAACCTTTCTTACGAAGAAGTAAAAGAGAGAATGCAACAAGTACTGCGTGGTGAAATGAGCCTGTAAGTTCAAGCTTTCTGCGATCTAAAAAGCCCAATACAATTTGGGCTTTTTTCTTTCAAAATCAAAATAATAAAATTTTGAGAAATTAAGGCGTAAGGATTAATCAATGTTCGGATTCACACGAACAATATCGCTCTCTTCTCCGCTGAATTGTTTTTTAAGCTCTTGTTTTGATTTAAAACTGATTTCACCACCGGCTGCAACCGTCATATGCTGCGCATCAGTATTATGTTTTGATTGATACAACATCACAGCTTGCATACACGAATCTCGCTGCTCTTTAGAAAGTGTTGTACCCTCAGGCCATCTTCCCGTTTCTACTGCATAGACTAAGCGATCATAAACTTCTGGAGTCATCGCTTGTAATAGTTGTTCTGCGTCCATAGTGTACCTTCTTATTACATTCTATTTACAGAACATAACGGGTTAAGAAACTGAGTCAAGAATACGAAAATGAATTGGTGTAACGGATCACAAGCAAAGCCATGAAAAGAACAAACTGGTTACTTCTCAGCCTCGCATGTTTTGTGCTATCGGGCTGTTTTGAAGGTAACGTGACAACCGAAGAGTTGTGCCAAAAAACACCAGAACTGCGTTGCGAGCAGCTCAATATGGATGACGGCCAATGTCGAATTCCAAGAACAAATTTGGTTTGGCATCGGTTTGAGCAATTGAAAAACCCATCGGAAGCAAACCAAATCATCGAATACGGTCTGGTCGCTGAATATAGGAAATGCTTAGAACTCGCCTCCCAGATCACCCCTATTGATCAAAGTGCTCTCAAAAGACAACGCTTTAATGCATTGGTACACAGTATTGATGAGCTAGAGCGCATTGTAAACGAGTTAAAAGGTTCAGAAGACCCGGCTACTTTGTATTTCTTATGGTCTCAAACGGGAGATACTCAAGCTCGGCGCGCATTTTTACAAATGGAAGGGTCTCCCCAATTAAATAATGCTGAGATGCAATATGCATTAGCCACTTTTTATACCAACCGAGATACCAAGAAAACCCTGGAGCTTCTTAATAACGCGTTGTCTTTATCTGATGAAGACAACATCAATCCGGTCATTCTCAAGTCAATGGCAAGTATTCATCAAGGGCTTGGAGACAAAGAGCAAGCGTATCTATGGGCAATGGTCGCGAAGAGATTCGACGTACCGCTTGCTGATGAAAAGCAGCTCCAACGTATGTTCAATTTCAGTCATCCAGAGCGATATAAGCAGTTGGATGAATTAGCCGAATCGGTGGCGAAAGCCATAGAGAAAGGTATCTATTCCCCAACAATGATACCCAGTGAGATATAAACGAAAAACTCCCGCAATGAGCGGGAGTTTTTATTTAAGTCGAGCGACACTCAGATCACTGTTGAGCTTGAATCATCCTGAAAGGATAAAACAATCTCGAGCACAATTTTGTCGTTATTATTCTGATTTGTTGAAAATTAACGACACAGAATTAACACAAAAACGCTCTCCTGTGGTCTGTGGGCCATCTTCAAAAACGTGCCCTAGATGGCTATCACACGTTGCACAACGAATCTCTGTACGTACCATTCCGTGACTTAGATCTTCTAAATAGCGCACCGCTTGATCGTTGATAGGCGCATCAAAACTTGGCCATCCGCAGCCAGAGTCATACTTGTTATCAGAGACAAAGAGAGGGGCATTACAACAAGTACAAGCATAAACACCAGTTTCCTTATTATGCAGTAGCTTACCGCTGAAAGGAGGCTCTGTACCTTGCTCTCGGCAAATACGGAACTCTTCATCAGACAGTTGCTCACGCCACTGTTCATCTGACTTCGTCACTTTTTTCCCGCTTTGTTCCACGACTTTCGGCTCCTTATTTACTGTTCTTGGTATTGACTTTTTTAGCAAAAAACTTGCTTCTCTTAACACTTGTAGCACATACTTTCTCACCAGGACACCATGAGTAATTAATTTGATAAGAGCACTTATCTCACCAGTTATATTACGCCAACTGGGCTACAGAAGAATCAGTTAAAAGTTTAAAAAACGTACATTTGCAAAGAATTGTTAAAAAAAGCGTCGCTTTTTTTTGACTTTAAACAAGTTAAGTCCGATTATCACTTGCAGATGTTTACTGGATTCTGTAATTTTACTACCAGTTATCTTTAATCAGAAATTAAGTTGTGGAGCAACTATAATGACTATCAAAGTAGGTATTAACGGTTTTGGCCGTATCGGTCGTTTCGTATTCCGTGCAGCGCAAGAGCGCAACGACATCGAAGTAGTAGGTATTAACGACCTTATCGATGTAGATTACATGGCATACATGCTTAAGTATGACTCAACTCACGGCCGTTTCAACGGTACTGTTGAAGTTGAAGGCGGTAACCTAATCGTTAACGGTAAAACTGTACGTGTTACTGCAGAGCGCAACCCTGAAGACCTAAAATGGGACGAAATCGGTGTTGACGTTGTAGCTGAAGCAACTGGTCTTTTCCTAACTGACGAGACTGCACGTAAGCACATCACTGCTGGCGCGAAAAAAGTTGTACTAACTGGTCCTTCTAAAGACGCTACTCCAATGTTCGTTAACGGCGTAAACTTCGACACTTACGCTGGTCAAGACATCGTTTCTAACGCTTCTTGTACTACTAACTGTCTAGCGCCTATCGCTAAAGTTCTTAACGACAAGTTCGGTATCGAATCTGGTCTTATGACTACAGTTCACGCAACTACAGCAACTCAAAAAACTGTAGATGGTCCTTCTGCTAAAGACTGGCGCGGTGGTCGTGGTGCTTCTCAAAACATCATCCCATCTTCAACTGGTGCTGCTAAAGCTGTAGGCGTTGTACTTCCAGAAGTAAACGGCAAACTAACTGGTATGGCTTTCCGCGTACCAACTGCTAACGTTTCTGTAGTTGACCTAACTGTTAACCTAGTTAACGGTGCTTCTTACGAAGACATCTGTAAAGCGATGAAAGAAGCTTCTGAAGGCGAACTAAAAGGCGTTCTAGGCTACACTGAAGATGCAGTTGTATCTCAAGACTTCATCGGCGAAGTTTGCACTTCAGTATTCGATGCTAAAGCTGGTATCGCGCTAACTGACAAATTCGTTAAGGTTGTATCTTGGTACGACAACGAAATCGGTTACTCAAACAAAGTTCTAGACCTAATCGCTCACATCTCTAAGTAATTAGAAAGTTAGCAATTAGCGAATAACTTCGTTAAAGAAAAGGCGGCTCTAGAGTCGCCTTTTTTGTATCTGGAATTTGAGAGAATGCAGGCTCGATGTTGCATTTAATGTGCGAAGCGCGTCTAAAAGCTCTCCCCCAGCGATAGGAAACTACACATGGATTTAAAAACTCTCCCAGCCCTAACGGTGCTATCTGATAACGTCACTATCGTTGAAGTTGATCAGATAAAAATCGTCCGCGTGATTCATGACAAAGCAACGGCAGGCATCTCGCTACACGGTGGTCATGTCGTGTCGTTCACGCCTGAAGGTCAAGAAGATCTGATCTGGATGAGCGAAAAAGCTGTCTTCGATGGTAAAGCTGCTCTTCGCGGTGGTATTCCGGTTTGTTGGCCTTGGTTTGGGCGTATTGCTGCTCCAGCTCACGGCTTTGCCCGCACCGCAGAATGGGAGTTGGTTGAACATCGTGAGAACCATAACGGTGTGATTGTTGAACTTGCTCTGTTCCCGACAGAAGAAATCCACGATATTTGGCCCCATATGTTTGACGCTCGTTTGGTGATTGAAGTGGGCGATGAGCTAAAAGTGACGCTCAAAGTCATGAACATTGATGACGAGGCTTGGACCTTCTCTGGCGCATTACATACTTACCTAAACGTTGGAGACATTAAGCAAGCACAAACGACAGGCATGGGTGCCGAGTACATTGATAGCTTGAAAGCTGATGCGGTATGCCAAGGTGGTAATGTTCTACAACTAACTGACACCATTGATCGCGTTTACACGCAACCAGAAGCGAAAATTTTGGTAAAAGACCCGGTATTGGATCGTACGCTAAGCGTACACAACCAAGGCCACAACTCAGCAGTATTATGGAACCCTTGGGCAGAAGGTGCGCAAAGCATGGGTGACATGGCTGACGATGGTTATCAAACCATGTTGTGTGTGGAGTCTGCTGTTCATGCACCAAGTATTGAGCAAGGTCAAACGCTCCAACCAGGTGAGACACATGAACTTGTCACTGTCATTTCAGCGCAGTAAGAATCACCATATAAAGGCCGGGATACCCGGCTTTTTTTGTAATAAAAGCTCTGCTTAGATGGTCCTATCTTTACTAACTTATTGGTTACTAGTCACTTTTGACGGTTTCATTAATAAATATCAAAAAAATTGATCATATAAACCGATAGCATACCGATACAAAACTCATAAATAATAAAAATATCAGGAATTAGTCTATGTTAGAGAGATACCGAAATCAAAGTGTCGGATTCCAGTTGAAACTGGTGATCACTTTGTGTCTATTCATTGCTTTCAGCAGTATTGCAGCGCTTGTTTACCGCAACGCTTCCGATGTTCTATTGGAAAGCACACTGAAAGAACACCAATCTAAAGTAGAATCAATGGCAAAAACCATTGCTGGCCAATTCGATGCTTACCTGCACACCGCTAAAGTCCTCGAATCTACTTTTCGCAATGGCTACCTTGCCGGTGTCTATGTCGAAAATTACACGGTTGACTTCATGGGACATGAAGTACCAAACATCACTCAATACAGTGAAAGCTTAATTAATGACACCAAGTTGGTCGACAGTTTCACACGTGATACCGGCGCTATAGCAACGCTATTCGCACCATTGGGTGACGACTTTATTCGGGTGTCCACCTCCCTAAAAGATCCACAAGGTCAGCGAGCGGTCGGAACCACGCTAGGCATCAACCATCCTGGTTATCAGCAACTTAAAGCAGGACAACCGTATTACGCTCAAATTAAATTGTATGGCGAGCGCTACATTACCTACTATGCCCCAATCAAAGATGCGACAGGAAAGGTAGCAGGCCTATCGTTTATTGGCTTACCAGTAGACCAAGCGACACAAACCTTGTTCGATGCACTCGAAGAGATAAAATGGGGCGACACTGGTTACACCATTATCGTTGATAACGACGAAAACAATCTTGGTAAATACCTACTTCATCCAGCAAAAAGCGGCTCAGATTCGTCAATACTAGAAGTCGCCGACTACAATGGTCACAAGCCTTTTGGCCAGATTTTCGAACAATCTAGTGGATTAATTCGCTACCCTTTCGAGTACCAAGGTAACGTAGGCGAAAAGTATCTTGTCTACACAGAGGTTCCAGGTTGGAACTGGAAACTGCTAGGTGGTACGTTTATCAAAGAAGTAACAAAAGGTAGCGACACGCTTCTCACACTCATTGCCATCATTTCTTCGGTAGCGGCAATCATTACTTTTGTTGTACTGACACTTTTCTTGAATCGCAGCTTACAACCTCTCACGACTCTAAACTCATACATGACTCGCTTAGCGGGCGGCGAAGTCAGCTTGAACATTCCAGCGTCTCGTAAAGCATCAAAGAATGAAATTACGAACCTGAGCTCGGGTGTCGCCAGTATGGCAAGTCAGCTCAATGAACTCGTTGGTAAGATCCGTTCAACAAGCGACTTAGTGGAGAGCAACTCCACCAGCGTTGCCAACGATGCACATAGCAATTTGACCCAAGCCGACCGACAACAACAAGAAGTCGAGCAAGTTGTGACAGCGATTGAAGAAATGGCCTCTTCCGCTCAATCTGTCGCACAACAAGTCGAAAGCATTGCGGAAAACGTACGCTCAGCAAATACTGATAGTCAATCTGGTCTCGCGATTGTTGAAGGCGTATGTATCGACGTTGCTCAACTTAACGATCAATTGGATCAATCAGCAACGGCTATCGAGCAAGTAAATCGCGATAGCGAGAGTATTCAAACCGTCACTAAAATGATTGATGAAATTGCTGAGCAAACCAATTTACTTGCCTTGAATGCCGCCATTGAAGCAGCACGAGCAGGTGAGCAAGGCCGTGGCTTCGCAGTTGTAGCAGATGAAGTGCGCACACTTGCGCACCGAACCCAAAGCTCAGTTCAAGATGTCGTGGAAATTATCGAGAAACTAAAAGGGTCGACTCATAATGCAGTTAATATGATGACAGACAGCCAACGCAGTGCAAACCAGGTCTTGGACAAAGCACAAGACGCGGGCACAGCATTAGAAGCCATCGCAGTACAAGTGCAGTCGATAGCCTCTCAAGCCGACGCCATTGCAGCGACTTCAGAAGAACAAGCTCAAGTTTCACAAGAAATTGCAGCAAATGCCCATTCTATCAGTGAACTTAACCGAGAAAGCCGCAACACGAGCGCAAAAACCTCGCAAAGTGCCATTGAACTTCAACAACAAGCACGAAACTTGAAAGAGCAAGTCGACTTCTTCCACTAATACTTAATAAGAGCCGACCCAGTCGGCTCTTTTTGTTTCACTTGAGACCATGCTTTTTGATAGAATTTGCCGCCCTACTTTCTGTTCGAGATCGTCATGAACTATCAATGCCCTCTATGCCACCAAGCTCTAGCGTTAAATGAAAAAACGTTTAAGTGCGAAAACAATCATCAGT
This sequence comes from Vibrio sp. 970, assembly GCF_033339075.1. NCBI lineage: Bacteria > Pseudomonadati > Pseudomonadota > Gammaproteobacteria > Vibrionales > Vibrionaceae > Vibrio > Vibrio sp. 970. The sequence goes on along the minus strand of NZ_JAWOTW010000006.1, from coordinate 249,872 downwards.
TTGACTTAGCAAAAGAAGGCTACGTTAACTTGATGCCAGCGCACCACAAACGTTCTAAAGATCCTGGTGACAACAAAGAGATGATGCAAGCTCGTCGTCGATTCCTTGAAGGAGATTACTACAACCCAATGCGCCAAGAAGTGGCGCAGCTGTGTGCAACATACACTGAGGGGAGCACCCATCAATTATTAGATATTGGTTGTGGTGAAGGTTACTACACAGATCAAGTACAAAAGACGATAGAAACACAAGCGAACCATGCCACGATTTATGGCTTAGACATTTCCAAAGTTGCCATTCGTTACGCGGCGAAGCGTTACACGCACTGCAACTTTAGTGTGGCTTCTAGTCACCGACTTCCCTTCGCAAATGAATCCTTAGATGCCATTTTGCGCATTTATGCCCCGTGTAAAGCTGAGGAGCTGCAGCGCGTTGTAAAAAACGACGGCGTTGTTGTCACGGTTACTCCTGCTAGCCGCCACTTATACCAACTGCGTGAGCGCATTTATCAAGAAGTTCGTCTTCACAATGAAGAACCAGAACATATTGAAGGGTTTGAATTAGAGCACCAGCAGCATCTTAACTATGTTATGGACTTGAAAAACGGAGCCGCAATCGATTTATTGCAAATGACGCCATTCGCATGGAAAGCAACCGATGCTCTTCGTGAAGAGTTGAAATCCGCTACACTTTTCCAATGTGAGGCTGATTTTATGTTGCGTGTATATCGCAAAAAAACACTCAATTAATAAGTCAAAAAAAACAACAAACGCAAATAGTTATCATTTATATTGATTCATTGCTCAGCCTCCATTAATATCATCCGGACATTTTTGGAGGCTTTTCAATGCGCTTTTCTACTTTGAGCTTGCTCTTTGCAGGCTTACTTACTGGTTGCTCTTCATATACGCACACCAACTCTCACGCAACCTCAGCGGAAGTCACTAGTTTTTACGACTATCAACTATACACCCCTTCTGGCGAGCACATCGCTCTAAGCAAACTGCCAATTGAGCTGCAACAAGCAGATGTCATTCTTATTGGTGAATGGCACACACACGCCGGCGTTCATCGCTTTCAAACCGATATGCTCAAACAACTTACGTCCTACGACCGCTCACTCGCGTTATCTATGGAACAATTTACCCGCGACAAACAACCTGTTGTTGACGCTTACCTACGTGGGGAGATCGGCGAACAGTACTTAATGAAACAAGCCAACGCTTGGCCCAATTATGAAAGCGACTATCGCCCTCTCGTGGAGTTTGCTAAGCAGAAAAATCTCCCGGTCATTGCAGCAAATGCACCAAAGAGCATTGTCCGATGCATTGGTCGACAAGGGTTAGATTACATTAACAAGCTCGATGATGATCAGCGGATGTTCATTGCACAAGCCATCAACACTGGTAGTAGTCCGTACAAAGAAAAGTTCATGGCATCCATGCATCACGGTAAGCCAGAGCAGACGGAAAAACAGTTTGCAGCTCAAGTTACCTGGGATGAAACTATGGCGGAATCTATCGTTAGCTACCTAGACGACAACCCAGGCGCTCAGGTTGTCCATGTTGCAGGCAAGTTTCACACCGAGCAAGGGTTGGGTACGGCAGCATCAATCTTAAGCCGCAGCCCGAGCTTAAAAGTGGTTGTAATTAGCCCAACAGATAACGTGCTTTCTGATAATACAGACTATCAGTTAGAGGTTCTCGCACCACCAGTACGGTATGTACAAGATGCTCACCGCATGGCGGCATATCAACATCTAACTAAACGCAATAACGATCTTCAATGTAAGTAGCTGGTCTTCAATTTAAGTTACTACCTTGCCGTTGCGTTGCATCATCACACCGCTCCGAGTTCATCGAGTGACAAGGGTCTGCTTCCTGCTGGTCTATTTTTTGCTAATGATCACCAATAGAAACTAGAAGCGGCAAAAGCAGACCTGTTTTTATCCAAATAGCTTCAGAAATAAACTTTGCCGCCGATAAAAATATAACTGCTTTTTACCCGCACTCAGTGACCGAGTGTCGATGTTCCAAGGAGTATTCGATGAATCCAGTAGGAAGCACTTCTGTTAATAGCTATGCCAAACAATCTGTCGTCTCTAAACAAGCAAGTATTGCACAAGAAGAAACTAGTGCTTCGCCGCTGAAAGTCGAACACAATAAGGTGACGCTTTCGACCGAAGGCAAAGCGCTACTTGCCGCTCTGCAACAAATCGAGCACGACAGCAAGAAAATAGAAGCAGAAGATAAATCTGTTGGTGAAAAGGTCGAATCTTTCACGCATGGTGCGCTTGGCATGGATCACCCCGATAAAATCGAGAAAGAAGAGGATGGCTCATATTCTGCGGGTCAATACCTTTCTGCGGCACTTACCGTTGGTGGCATCATACTGGCATTAGTCTGATAACCAGTCTGATAATCATCACGACAACAAATCCTATTTGAACCAAACACTTACTGCAGCCCATAATTTAATAAGCCAAAGAACGATATGATGCAAACGTAAGTGAATTCGACCGCTCTTGTGGCCCGATAATACATGCTCGTTTATTGCTCCCTAAACTAGGTTTCTTGTGAAAGCACTGAATGGATAACTTTAGTCCATGCTTTCAACTCCTAAGCGTAATCCAAGCCCACGTTTGTGGGCTTTCTTCTTTCCAAACTAACGAACGTTAGAGAGCGACTCATTTTTTCTGCAAAACCAAACAAAAACGACAATTTGGTTAAACTTTTATTACCGACACAAAACCTTCATAAATCATTGCTTTAATGCCTGCGCTTTCAATAAACAAGGAAAATATAATGAAGCGCTTAGTATCTCCAATCGTTACGGCAGTGGCTGCATCTACCCTCTCTTTCAACGCACTCTCAGCTGAAATCAAAAACGTCATTTTGATGATCGGCGACGGCATGGGTCCTCAACAAGTTGGTTTACTCGAGACCTACGCAAAACACGCACCTAACTCGGTTTACAAAGGCGAAAGCACAGCGTTATACAAACTCGCTCAAGAAGGTGTGATTGGATCATCACTGACCAATCCAGAAGACGCAATTGTCGTCGACTCTGCGTGCTCAGCTACGATGCTAGCGACAGGAATCCCTACCGCTTCTGAAGTCATTGGCATTGATAGCCAAGGCAACCATGTCGAAACTATTTTGGAAAAAGCCAAAAGTAAAGGTAAAGCGACAGGGCTCGTCTCTGATACGCGTATGACCCACGCAACGCCAGCAGCATTTGCCGCTCATCAACCACATCGCTCCCTAGAAAACAATATTGCGGCGGATATGCTCGAAACAGGCGTAGACGTGATGATGTCTGGTGGACTTCGTCATTGGATTCCAAAGTCGACAAACGACAAGGGAGAGACATACGAGCAACTTGAAAAGCTCACTCAAGGTAATGTCTACCTAAAATCGAAACGCAAAGACGAACGCAACTTGCTTGCCGAAGCGCAAGACCAAGGCTATAGCTTAGCTTTCAGCCGCGATATGCTCACACAAGCTAAAGGTGACAAATTACTTGGACTTTTTGCTTACTCGGGCATGAACGATGGTATTGCCTACAGTCAAAGCAAAAACGATCCAAAACGCACGCAGCCATCGCTGAAAGAAATGACCACCAAAGCAATCGACATTCTTTCAAAAGACAAAGACGGTTTTTTCTTGATGGTTGAAGGCGGCCAAATTGACTGGGCTGGCCACAGTAACGATGCAGGTACGATGCTGCATGAAATGCTTAAATTCGATGAAGCGGTAAACTCAGTTTATGAGTGGGCAAAAGGCCGTGATGACACCCTGATCATTGTTACTGCTGACCACGAAACCGGCTCTTTTGGCTTTAGCTACTCATCAGCAAACTTGCCTAAACCACAAAAACGCGACGGCGAAGCATTCAAAAATCAGGATTACGCGCCAAACTTCAACTTTGGTCAGTTCGAGATCCTCGATGGTTTATACAACCAAAAGAAAAGTTACTACGGCATGATCAGTGAATTCCAAGCGCTTGATAAGAAAGAGCAAACTCCAGAGAAGTTTGCGGAAGTCGTGAACGCAAATAGCGATTTTTCGATTACGCCTGAGCAAGCAGAACGCGTATTAGCAAGTAAACCAAATCCATACCGACTCGCTGGACACAAATACTTAAGCGAAGAGAACGTACCGACAATCAATGACTTTGATGCTTTCTTTCCTTACAACGACCGTGGCAACTTGCTAGCGCGTGAGCATGCAACAAAGCAAAACACAGTATGGGGGACGGGTACTCATACGCATACTCCTGTCAACGTATTTGCTTGGGGACCTGCAGAAACTATCCTTCCGGTATCAAAAATCATGCACCACTCGCAACTAGGCGAGTACTTGAAGCAACAAATTAAATAATCAACTTGCACTTACTTCACAACTCGTGATGTTTCAACGCTCTCGCAAGGGAGCGTTTTTTTATGCATGAAAACAGTTGACGTTTTAAATCGTACACCACAATAATTATGGGTCTTTAATTATATGAATAAAGAAAATGTGCGAAATCTTTGCTAAGCAACCCCAAGACAACTATCAGTTCATCACCCGCTCTATCCGTATTGATGGTCACGCGACCAGTGTAAAACTTGAAGCGAGCTTTTGGACAATTCTTGAGGAAATCGCTAGTGCTCAAAACATGACGGTTCCTAAATTCATAAGCACTGTTTATCAAGAAGCACTCGAATACAATGGTGAAGTGAACAACTTTGCCTCCTTACTTCGATGCGCTTGCCTCACTTACGCCCGCCAACCTCAAGAGACCACTCGTCAAGCACTTGCGCAACTTAACAGTTAATAGCAACCAACCGAGCAATAACCATCCTAGGCTATGCATCCGTATTATAAACCCTTGAGCATCTTCTAATTTGTCGTACTAGAGTACTACCCAGACTCCTTTTGAAATCGCTAACCTGTGCGGACTATCAAGGAGTACCTATGACAAAAATGATTCACACCATGATCCGAGTAAGTGATCTGGACCGCTCTCTACAATTTTACTGTGACGTACTTGAACTAGAAGTCGCTGATCAATACATCTTTGATGGCTTTTCTCTAACCTATCTAGCCAACCAAGAAACTGGCTTTGAATTGGAACTGACGCACAATCACGACCAAAGTGAGCCCTACACTCACGGCTCAAGTTACGGCCACCTTGCCGTCAGCGTGGAGGACATTGAACAAGCCCACAAACGCATTAAATCTCTCGGCATTGAAACTGGTGACATCAAAGCCTTTGACCATCAACAAAAGCATTTAGCAACGTTCTTTTTTGTAACCGACCCTGATGGTTACAAAATTGAGTTCCTGCAACGCCAAGGGCGTTACCTATAACAAAAAGAGTAAACATTATGATTCACTTGACGGCTACCTTTCATGCACAACCGGGAAAAGAACAAGAGTTGAAAGAGGTACTTACCCGAGCGCTTGAACCTACTCGCAATGAAGAAGGTTGCGTTCGTTATCAATTGTTCCAAGATAAAGACAATACATGCCACTTCGTTTTTCAGGAGCAATTTAAAAACCAACAAGCATTTGAGCTTCATGGTAAAACAGAACACTTTGCTCTTTTGATTAGCCAGATCGACAACTTGTTAGAATGCGAGCCTAAACTGGTGTTCTTTAACGAACTGTAACTATAGCGCTAACCGAAGATCAAAAAAGGCACTCTATCTAGAGTGCCTTTCACTAGTTGGGACCTGTGATTAAGCGTCTTGCTTCTCCACCATATGCAAATGCACATCTTGTTGTGGGAAAGGAATCGAAATACCTTCTCGGTCGAAGCGTAGTTTCACCTCTTTTGTCACATCCCAGTATACATCCCAGTAATCATCCGTTTTTACCCAAGGACGCACAATAAAATCTACAGAAGACGTATTTAATGTATGAACTTTGATCATTGGCTCTGGAGTGCGAAGTACCGAAGGGTGAGAGGTAATGATATCAGACAATACTGACTCCGCTTTTAAGAGGTCATCCGCATAGCCAATGCCAAACACCATATCCACGCGGCGAATGCGTTCATGCGTGACGTTCTTAATAACATCTCCCCAGATTTTGCTGTTAGGCACAATAATAATTTGGTTATCAAACGTACGGATTGTGGTGTTCACCAAACTCATATGGCTTACCTTGCCATCTACACCGCCAGCATACACAAAATCACCAACATCAAATGGGCGATAAATAAGCAGCATCATACCCGCCGCGAAGTTGGATAACGTGTCTTGCAACGCGAAACCAATAATCACACCAGCAATACCGAAACCGGTTAGGATTGGCGCTAGGTTCAAGCCAAGCTGAGATAAGCCTACCATGATACCGATCACCCACACGAATTTGCCGGACATCGAGATAAAGAAGTCCTGCATCAAGTGGGAAAGTTTTAAGTTTTTCGATGCAACTGCCTTACGGACCACTTTGCGCGTTAACTTAGCCAGTCCACGAGCGATCAATAAAATCAGCGCAAAAACAAACAACTGGAAGATATGCTGCGGTGCATTCTCGGCAAACCAATCCAGTGCCGAGTTGGACCAGTGACTCAGTATTGACCACACAACTTTGGTATTCAGTAAATCATGGGTGATATTACCCGTCACTTCAAAAATTTGGCGTTTGTATTCAGACGTTTCTAAACCGACTTTATCACCAATTGAAATCAGGTTGCGTAAGCTTTCTGTCGCAATATTTAGCCTTTGTTTAGTAATGAGCTGACTAAGTTGCAACGACGCTTTTTCCGACTCTGGGCTAGACGAAAGTTGGGAGCCAATGATCTCACTTTGCTGACTCAAGTACTCAATTGAAGCAGACAGTAAGCGCATACGTTTATCAATTTTATCTTTTAGTTCCGCTTCTGCGCGCTCGTTTTGGGCCCCTAGCTCCTTCAACCAAGCGAGATTTTGCCAGCTCGAATCGAAGCTAACATCAAGATAACGCTGTAGCTCTCGATAATCATTAACAAGAGCAAGCTTCTCTTCATCCTTAGCCTTATTTAAATCCTCGACGACTTTCTTTATTTTTTCCGATAGATAGTTCGTCGCATCCTCAGAGTATTGTTCTTGTTTTTTAACTAGCAAGATCAGCTTGTCGCGAGAGATAGTTTCACGTTCAATCGCTGACGCTAACTGGCTTCTTAATTCTTCATTCTTTTGGAATAGTTGCAGTTGAAGGGCATCACGCTCGTCGCCACTCGCTTGCGAGAGGCTTTGGGATAAATCCACAATCTCTCGGTTCAAGTTGTCAATCGAGATTTCGGCAGCAGAAGGCTCTTGGATATCGTCAGTAGCAGTCGCATGAACAGCCATTGGGGAGAACATAATGACGGCAAGTGCGAATAATGTCACCCAAGATGTCAGGCGCAGTTTCTGGGGGAAATGAAACGTCATGTTTACCTCATAGGGAACAATCCTGATCAAAACAATCAGGAATAGAAGTGTAAAGCGTTGAAATCATACTCCTAAGTTTACAACACTAAATAATAAACTGAGCAGCATTTCGTTAGCGAGACGTCAAAGTTGGGAGCCCCAATAGCAAACAAGCCTTTCATTTAATCAATAAAAGGCTTGTTTGTATTCGACTAAGGACGGTTGGGATGATTTAAAATATGGTCTTCCCAATCCACCACATCAATCTCGTAAACAACTTTGTTACGGACACTTTCCCCTGCCGCATGCATTGCGGACTTAGAGCCTGTAATCAACGGATGCCATTCTGGTAAAGGCTGCTTTTCAGCCAACAGACGGTAAGCGCACGTGTGTGGCAGCCAAGTAAAATCGTCGATGTCTTCTCGGGTCAGCTTGGTGCACTCTTCACCCGAAGTGAAACGGTTTGGGTAATCCTTACATGAACACGTTTTACTGTTCAGCCAGCTACAAGCCACATTGGTATAGTAGATTTCATCGGTATCTTCATCCATCAGCTTATGCAAACAACATTTGCCACAACCATCACAGAGAGATTCCCATTCCTCTTCTGTCATCTGCTCTAACGATTTACTTTGCCAAAATGGAGTGCTCATACTTCAGGTCTCACCAAGGGAATTTAGGGGGCGATTTATACTCTTCTCAACGCAAAAGTTCAAGTTTTGAGAAGATCTTGCATCCTTCCCACATAACGGTGGAGATATTCAACTACTTTCGTTTTACTGTTCTATCCTTAAACAAGTTTCCATTACTCAATTGATCAAGAAGGCATTAAGGAGTTTTCATGGGTATTATTTCTTGGATTATTTTGGGCTTAATCGCCGGCGCACTTGCTAAATGGCTCATGCCAGGAAAAGATGGGGGCGGTTGGATTGCAACAATGTTACTTGGTATTGCAGGGGCATTTGTAGGTGGCTTCCTTGGCGGCATTCTCGGTTTCGGCGGAGCAACTGGCGTCAACATTGGTAGTATCATTACCGCAACACTAGGCGCATTTATTCTGTTGTTTGTTTATAACCGTTTCTTAAAATAATCACGATGATTTAAAAGCAAAAAACCAAAAAGGGAGCGTAATGTTAAGCGCGCCCTTTTATTTTTTTCTTTCTTCACTCTTCCAATCCACGTCAAAATGACCATAATTACCCCCTTAATTTTTAAGAGGTTTACATTATGGATTGTCGATTAGGATGTGGAGCGTGCTGTATTGCGCCAAGTATCTCTTCACCAATACCTGGAATGCCCAAGGGCAAACCTGCAGGTGTTCGTTGTGTGCAACTCAACGACGACAATTTGTGCAAGCTATTTGGTAAGCCTGAACGCCCTAAAGTCTGTCACGATTTTAAACCGTGTCCGATTGTATGCGGCAACACCAATCAAGAAGCACTCGACAACATCACTGAATTAGAACAATTGACGTAATGCGACTCTAGACCACACGTTTAAAGTTAGTACCTCGGTTGTTTCTCTCCGCGGCAGTAATCAAAGCAAACTCAAGATTTAGCACTCCCCCCTCAGCCTTTTATCTCACCCTTGAGAACTCTTGCCACATAGCGTCCCATTTGCGGTTTTCGCGCGATCTCCCTCACAATTTATTGACAATTCTCGACTATGTTCAGCGGGTCATTTAATTAAAGATCAGGAAAGAACATGAATAAGTATTTGGCTGAGGCTTTTGGCACGTTCTGGCTAGTGTTAGGCGGCTGTGGTAGCGCGGTGTTGGCTGCGGGTTTCCCTGAAGTGGGTATTGGTCTGTTGGGCGTTTCTTTGGCATTCGGTTTAACCGTTCTGACGATGGCATTTGCTATCGGTCATATTTCAGGTTGTCACTTGAACCCTGCAGTGACAGTTGGCCTTTGGGCAGGCGGTCGTTTTGAGACAAAAGACGTTGTTCCCTACATCATCTCACAGGTTATCGGCGGGCTTATCGCAGGTGGCGTGCTTTACGTTATTGCATCTGGACAAGCAGGATTCGATGTTGTGGGTTCTGGCTTTGCCGCCAATGGTTATGGTGAACACTCTCCAGGCCAATACTCGATGATCGCTGCACTTGTGACTGAAGTTGTCATGACGATGATGTTCCTGATTGTCATTATGGGTGCAACAGACAAACGTGCGCCACAAGGCTTTGCACCTATCGCAATTGGCCTGTGTTTGACTCTCATTCACCTGATCAGCATTCCTGTCACCAATACGTCAGTAAATCCTGCTCGTAGCACGGCAGTCGCAGTATATGTGGGTGACTGGGCGGTTTCTCAGCTATGGCTGTTCTGGATTGCTCCTATTGTGGGTGGCGTGCTTGGTGCGGTTATCTACAAAAATCTTCTTGGTAAAGAATCGAACGATTAATCGTTCCTAACTCCCAAAATCAAAAAAGCCGCTGAATTCAGCGGCTTTTTATTAAATTCTGTGTCGACCTAATAGCGAATGTGACAACGTCGTGCCATCAACAAGCTCTAGCTCCCCACCGACAGGCACACCATGCGCGATGCGGCTGGCATCAACTTGGTGCTCTTTACATAGCTCTGCGATGTAGTGGGCAGTGGCTTCACCTTCAACTGTTGGGTTTGTCGCCAAAATCACTTCGGTAATATCACCGCGACGTAAGCGGTAATCAAGGACATCCAATCCAATATCACTTGGACCAATACCATCTAATGGCGACAAATGCCCCATAAGAACAAAATACCGACCAGAATATTGGCCTGTTGCTTCAACGGCTGCGATGTCTGCCGGGCTTTCTACCACACAAATTTGACCATTTTCTTGGCGTTTTGGGTTGGTACAAATGTGACAGACTTCTTCTTCGGTGAAGGTTCGACACTCAGTACAATGACCTATTTCTGTCATTGCCTGACTCAGCGCATCTGCAAGCTGCAAACCGCCTTTTCTATCGCGCTGTAACAAATGAAAGGCCATACGCTGCGCTGACTTGGGGCCAACCCCAGGTAGACAACGTAAGGCCTCCATCAATTGCTCCAGCATATGACTGGTACGCATTAAAAGTCCGCTTAATTAAATATCAGCAGATTAGAATGGCATTTTCATGCCTGGTGGTAGTTGCATACCGCCAGTTACAGAAGCCATTTTCTCTTTTTGAGTTTCTTCAACACGACGGGCTGCATCGTTGAACGCCGCAGCGATCAGATCTTCAAGCATTTCTTTGTCGTCTTCCATCAAACTTTCATCGATGTCAACACGACGTACGCTGTGACTACCAGTGATAGTAACTTTAACTAGGCCAGCACCAGACTCGCCAGTTACTTCCATATTCGCGATTTCTTCTTGAAGCTTTTGCATGCGATCTTGCATTTGCTGGGCTTGCTTCATTAGGTTGCCCATACCGCCTTTACCAAACATGTTTATCTCTCTGGTTTAATGAGGTGTTGCATCAATTAATGGGGTTATACCTTTGGGTTTTCAACCCCATTCCATTCGATTATTAGATAGGGCGCACACTATCTTTATCAAGCTCTGCAGCAAAACGACGTTCAATAAATTGAACATTTGGATCGTTTTCTAAACTGTTCAGCGCTTGCTGTAATTTCTCTTGGTAGAGCCTATCTCTCAGTTCAAGTGGTGTTTCTCCACTCTCCCCTATTTCGATGCTCATGTGGCACTCTTCACCCAACACGGTATTAAGTGCTTTAAGCAATTCGGCTTGAGCTCTATCAGTATTCAAATGAGCTTGGCTGCTTCTCAATAGTAACGAAACGGTTGTTCCTTCCTTACTATAATGAGAGTTTAGCGCAAGTTGCTCTACCAGCTTAGGGATCTCCATTAAGCTGATTAGCTTCGCCCATTCATTATGTTCTAATGACTCATCGATGAGCTTTTGTGCCATTTCAGGCGTTTTCTCATGCTCAAGTGCCTGCTTGAGCTGCGTAGGTGTCAGTTTTGTATTTACTTTTGTCTCAACAGGCTTGCTTGGACGCCAGCGATACGCTTCCTCAACTTGTGGCTCCGTCGACTTCGGAGCTGAGTTTGGCGACACCTGCGCGGAACTGCCATGCAATTGCGCTACTCGGTCGATAACCGATTCTGGTTGTGCAGATGCCGCTTTAGGCTTTTTTGAGCCACCATTTTGAGGAGTGTTCTGTTGTAGGCCTTGACGCTGAGAACGTAATTGGTGACGTAAACCGCTTAGACCACCGCGCGCTGGTGTTGAAACGCTCTCTTGCATTTGTTGAGGTGGCGTTTCATGCTGCGGCGCTGGGTTTTCACTCATCGGCGGCGCCATATCATACTGTGGTGGAACCGTCTCATATCCACTCGCTTGATACTCAGGTTGCGAACTGGATGAAGGTTGAGGCGCCACTTGTGGTGTGCTTTGTGCTGGACTCGGCTGCTGAGCTCGAGGAGCAGCGGCTGTCTGAGCTGGCGCAGCCTTTGGTTGACTGGTACTTTGAGCCGGAGATGACGCTGGCTCGCAGTTACTAGAAACAACATTTGCCCCACTGTTATTTGATGGGCGGAACGCCATCATACGCAGCACAATCATTTCCAAACCGACTCGCCCATTTGGCGAGAGGGTCAAATCTTCACGACCTTTCAATGCAATTTGATAGTAAAGCTGAACGTCTTGCGGGCTTAGAGCTTTACTCAACAGCTCAATTTTCTCTGCATCTGGTTGTGCTCGGTCTAACGACGCGGGCAACGCTTGATACATCGCAATTCGGTGTAACTGTGTTGCGACTTGCTGCAACAAACCATCCCACTCAACACCATTTGCCGCTAATTGTTGGATTTTATCCATAGCTTGTTGAGGTTTCTTGCTGCTGATTGACTCTAGTAAGTGAATCGCTTGGTCGGTATCAATCGTCCCCAACATGTGGCTGACAATATCGGCTTGCACCGCACCGTTACCTAATGCAATTGCTTGATCAGTCAAGCTGAGAGCATCACGCATACTGCCATCTGCAGCATGTGAGATCATACCCAACGCTTTTGGCTCTGCTGAAACTTGCTCTTGACCTAGGATGTAATCAAGTTGCTGGTGAATATCATCAACGCTGATTGGTTTCAGATGAAACTGAAGACAACGCGACAATATAGTGACAGGCAGCTTTTGTGGATCAGTTGTTGCGAGTAAGAACTTCACATACTCTGGCGGCTCTTCCAGGGTTTTCAACAACGCATTGAAAGAGTGACGCGATAGCATGTGCACCTCATCGATGAGGTACACTTTAAAACGTCCACGAGCAGGTTTGTATTGAACGTTGTCTAACAGTTCACGAGTGTCTTCAACTTTAGTACGTGATGCTGCGTCGATTTCAAGAAGATCGACAAAGCGACCTTCATCAATTTCACGACAAGTATCACACTTACCACAAGGTGTCGCGGTAATGCCGGTTTCGCAGTTCAAGCCTTTGGCAAACAGCCTACCGATACTCGTTTTACCCACACCACGAGTCCCGCTGAACAGATAAGCATGGTGTAAACGGTTTTGCGCCAGTGCGTTTTCCAACGCCGTCAGGACATGTTTTTGTCCGACAACTTGGTCAAACTGATTAGGACGCCATTTTCGCGCTAAAGCTAAATAACTCATTGAATGTATTAATGTCCTTCAAAATCGCAGATGCTGTACACGTTTAGACCTAATGCTTCTAAACGTTTATCGCCACCGATTTCTGGTAGGTTGATAACGAACGCAGCGTGCTCAACTTCACCACCCAGTTGGCGAATCAGCTTAGTCGTCGCTTCAATAGTACCGCCCGTTGCCAATAAATCGTCGACAACCAGTACTTTGTCGCCTTCAACGATGGCATCTGTATGGATTTCTAGTGTATCAACGCCGTATTCAAGCTCATAAGATTGAGCAACAGTAGGGCGTGGTAGCTTGCCTGGTTTACGCACTGGTACAAAACCAACACCTAGCTCAAGCGCTAAAGGCGCGCCAAATAGAAAGCCACGAGCTTCCGTACCCACAACCTTGGTAAAGCCCATATCTTTGTAACGTTCAACAAGTAAGTTGATCGTTGCTTGGTATGCTTTCGCGTCTTCAAGAAGGCTCGTCACATCACGAAATAGAATGCCTGGCTTTGGGTAGTCTTGGATGCTTTTGATGCTAGATTTGATCAGTGAAATTGTTTCTGTAGTCATAATACCGATTTACTTAGATTGGCTCATCGCCCTCTCTAATCGCAGTATCACGAGGGCAACGAACAATAGGTTTTCACCACTATGTGCTTATTTTCGTAAAAGTCACAGGCGCTGAAAATACAAACGCCCACTCGAAGAGCGGGCACACTATTCTCTACAATCTTAGTGATTTTCTTCTCGGTCAGCAACCAACTCAATCACAGGCAGACGCATAAACCAGCTGAGTAAAACGATTAGCATCACTAAAAGACCAATTTTTACCCAAACGAGGGGGACAACAACGATTGAAACCATGAAACTAAGCGCAATAAAAATCGCACCACGCTTTTTTACTTTTGAAGTAACAGCCCGATGCTTATGCCAATTGTCGAGAATGGGTCCAAACGTTTTGTGGTTATGTAACCATTGATGAAATGCGGGGCTACCACGCGTAAAACATGCGCTAGCAAGCAAAATAAAAGGTGTGGTGGGTAAAAGTGGAAGGGCTATGCCGGCTATGCCGAGCACAATACAGAGTCCACCAACAGTATTGAAAAAGTAACGCTTAATACGAATGGTGAACTCCGGTACAAAATAGCTAGATTAAAAGCCTGCGTAACCATTCATTACACGAAGCCAGGTTAGCGTTGCAGGAAGTGTTGGGATCAAAAGAACTGCAATAAAACCTAAAAAGTAAAAAATATTATAAGGCTCTTTAAAATCTTTGTCTGCCATGATGTGTCTTCTCACTAGTTGACTTTGCTTCTCCCAAGGCACAGCGTTAAATTATCGTTGCACAAATGGGTCATTATTGTTTTAAGCTCTGACTATACATTAAACAGCCAAATCTAAACACCAGTAAAAAGTAAGGTTATTGAACTAAACGTATGTTGTTTTGGTGGTTCTAAAAAGATAATAAGCAGCGTCAGGACGCTGCTTATTGGTTTGCAAGTCATAATTATACTAGTCGGGATTTCCGGGTAATACTTAAACTAAAACTTGAAGAACCTAAACACCCGATGGACAACTGTCCTGCAACACTAAGCGGTAAATCGCGGGTGATGAAGTTTTTCATACTTCCTCCCCCTAAACGGTTACCTGCTGCGATGTGTTGATTCGTATTTCCGTCAGACCAATGGCTATCTAAACCCGCAGGCAATATAGAGACCGAGGATGAAGCGAGGTCGGCGACACCAAACACAGCATTGACTGCACCCGCACACTCCGAACACTCAATTCCTTTTTCAATGATCCCTACCATGTCCTTGAGATCAGCACTGAAACTTTTCAAGTTACGGAGATAATCGTCAAACAATGCCCTAACGAGCAATGTCGTCGCAACTCCATCATTAGCTTGGGAAGCAGAATCAACGAGATAAAACGCAAATTGACCATTCATTAACCAACGATAATCGAAAACCAAGGGCATCACATCCGTCGATTGCAATAAACGGTACGAGCAGCGCCAATCTCCCTGAGCAGCATCCTTCTCTGGCAATAGAGCTTGCAGTAAATCTCTTGCCGCACTCGGATTCTGTTGTAAATATTCCAGATGCCAATACAGCTCTTGTTCATCTGGGATTTCACCACCATCATCAACCCTGAACCACTGACTTGAAAAGTCACGTTGTTCTGAGAAGTGGCTATCGGTATCTTCTAGCGTATTCTCTATCGCCTGAGATAGGTGCTCATAATTACCTATCGGTTTAGGAAGAAAATCTTTAATACCAAATCGCAACGCTTTCGCGACATCGGACATTTCATCCGTGCCTGATACCACGATAAGCGGCATATATGGATATTCGAGACTAACTTCTTCGACGAACTCGATACCATCTAAGACCGGCATCGATAAATCACATAAGATAAGATCGGGTTGGCATTCCCTGAGTTGTTGAAGCGCTTCTAGGCCGTTTTCTGCTTCTACTACTTTAAAACCCTGACTTTCTAAATAGGCATTGGTTACTTTACGAAATATTGGATCATCGTCCACCAACATTATTAGTTTTTGATTAATCACTTCCTGTGCCGAGACCATTGCCGTTTGACTGTGAGTCTTAAACATACCTTTATCCCTCACAAAGCTCAGTCAAAAAAACAGATTTATTATTAAGTCATTATTTTTGTTGTGTTTACTTCCAGCAAAACGTGTCACAGCAAGACCTGAGGCCGCTTCGCCTTGTTATAAAACTTAGCTCGGAAACTGCATTAATACAAATATTACGGCGTATAACAGTATTTACTCAAACAGGGTTGCTGTGTTCAAATGATGCAACATGTTGACTTAAAGCAAGCTTTGATCACAAAGTTAATTATAAATTAACCGTAATCGGTAATTTAATGTGTCTGGAAATATGAAATTAGATGACTTAAACCTGTTTCGACTGGTTGTCGAAAATGGGAGCTACACCGCAACTTCGCGAAAAACCATGATCCCGGTTGCGACCATCACCCGACGCATTCAAGCGCTAGAAGACTCTGTCAATCTTCGACTATTGAACCGTCATGCTCGCAAACTCTCGCTCACTGAAGCAGGGGAACGTTTTTACCATGAGTGCTCTCCTTTACTACAAAGGCTAACGACCGCAGCAGAGGAAATCACTGACGACTGCCGAGGAGCATCCGGCAAGATTAAGATATCCGCGCCTTACAACTTAACTAAACGAATGATGATGCCGATGTTCAACAGCTTTATGAAGCAGTACCCGGACATCAACATTGAGCTAACGACAGAGAATAATGCGGACAAGCTTGACCCTACTGAATGGGATGTAATTTTTCGAGTGGGACCGCAACGCGACTCTAGCCTCATCGCGCGTAAGATTGGCGAAGTGAAGGATATTCTCGTTGCAAGCCCTGACTATCTAACCTCGAATCCTGCGCCACACCATGCAGAAGAGCTATCTAACCATTCATTGCTAAAAGGGTACCCACTTATTAAGTGGACCTTGATTAATAGCAAAGGCGAGTCTGTGGTGAATGTTGATCGTGGTCGTTTTCAAGCAAACGCGCTCAATGTGGTGCGCAGCGCTTGTTCCGAAGGTTTAGGCATCACACTAATGCCAGATGTCATGATCAAAGAGTACATCGAGAGCGGCGATTTGGTACGCGTACTGCCAGATTGGAGTGCAAACCCGCGCGACATTTATATGCTTTACAACCACAAAGACCACCTGCCAGAGAAAGTTCGCCTCTTTATTGACTTTGTGATCGCTTATAACATTCACTAACTAGATAGCGAAAACAAAAAACCAGAGCCGAAGCTCTGGTTTTTTTACGACTTAAGAAAGCGCATCCTATGCGCCTTCGTTATGAAGCTCTAGGTTTGCTAAATCCTGTTGGATTTCAAGTTGTGTTTTCGCATCATCATTACGAAGACCATCTAAGAAATCTAGGTATTGTTGGTCGATATCACCCGTTACGTATTCGCCGTTAAACACGGAAGTATCGAACTGAGTAATGTCTTGGTTTCCAAGACCTACCGCCTCTACCAAATCTTCTAGACGTTGATAAATAAGCGCATCGGCACCAATCTGCTTACAAATTGTATCGTTGTCACGGCCATGGGCAATAAGCTCTGTAGCACTTGGCATATCAATGCCGTATACGTTCGGGAAACGAACTTCAGGAGCCGCTGAGACCATGTACACTTTCTTGGCACCAGAATCACGAGCCATCTCAATAATCTGCTCTGACGTTGTACCTCGAACAATAGAGTCATCCACCAGCAACACATTCTTACCTTTGAATTCCGAACGAATAGCATTCAACTTGCGACGTACTGATTTCTTACGTTGTTGCTGGCCAGGCATGATAAACGTACGTCCAACATAACGGTTTTTCACGAAACCCTGGCGATAAGGGATATCGATCGCTTGAGCGATTTGCAGTGCAATGTCGCAAGACGTTTCAGGGATAGGAATGACAACATCGATATCAAGGTTTGCGTAATCTTCACGAATACGTTCGCCCAGCTTTTTACCCATTTCAACGCGAGCGCTGTATACCGAAATTTTATCGATGAACGAATCTGGACGAGCAAAGTACACGAACTCGAAAATACAAGGGTTCAGCTTAGGATTGTCTGCACACTGCTTCGTGTAAAGCTCACCGTCAAACGTTGCGTAAATCGCTTCACCAGGTGCAACATCACGGACGAAATCAAAACCGACCGCATCCAATGCCACCGATTCAGACGCAACCATGTACTCTGCTCTGCCGTTAACTTCACGCTTACCTAAACACAGCGGGCGAATACCGTGTGGGTCACGAAATGCAATCATACCATGACCAATGATCATGGCGGTCACAGCATAAGCACCGCGAATTGTGCGATGAACATTGGTGACTGCGCGGAATACGTCTTCGGTCGTGACATTTCCTTTTACTGAGTCAATTTCGTGCGCCAGTACATTTAGTAATACTTCAGAGTCTGAAGTGGTATTGATATGACGGCGATCTTTTTCAAACAGCTTCTGACGAACTTCGTTAGCGTTGGTCAAGTTACCGTTGTGGGCAAGTGTAATACCGAAAGGAGAGTTTACGTAGAAAGGTTGAGCTTCTGAAGCACTTGAACTGCCTGCTGTAGGGTAACGAACATGACCAATTCCGACCTCGCCTTGCAGGCGCTGCATGTGTCTTGCTTCAAATACATCCTTGACTAAACCGTTCGCCTTACGCAGACGAAAACGATTGCTTTCTATGGTACAAATACCAGCGGCATCTTGGCCACGATGCTGTAACACCGTTAACGCGTCATAAATAGACTGGTTTACAGGCGTTGTGCCCACGATTCCAACAATACCACACATGTCCTAATCCTCGATTTGCGACAGTAGCTGGCACTACTAGATAGTGCCAGACAGAAAACTTGATGTTGCTTGTAAATGCTCGAAGAATGGGGCGATGATACGGCTGAACTCAGGGATCAACTGTGAATCTTTCCACCAATCCGAGCTTGGGAATGCAGTAAACGCATCCATAAAAAACAGCACCGCAGAAACAATTAAGACTCCGCGTAGACCACCAAATACAATCCCGAGAATTCGGTCCGTACCTGATAGCCCTGTTTTTTGTACCAGTTGACCAATGACGTAATTCACCACTGCACCAACTACCAAGGTTGCGACAAATAACGCCGCAATCGCCGCTCCGTTACGAAACATATCATCTTCGATGTTGGTGAAGTACACCGCCAATTTGGCATAGTAATTACTGGAGATAAAAAACGCTCCGAACCAAATCACCAAAGACAAAGCTTCTTTAGCAAAACCGCGAACTAAACTGATCAGAGCTGAAAATCCGATCACACCTAAAATGATAAAATCTATCCAATTCATCTTTTCTTCATCTTAAGTTGGCGCGCATTTTAACAGAAAAAATGCTGACGCAAACGTTTTCTTATGGATTTAATGGCTTAAATTTAAGCAATTGACCTTTTGAACCTGTAATTTTTTGTAATTCTTGAACTTGTCGTTCAAGTTTACTTTTTGACACATCAGGGCCAACAATCACTCTCGTAAACTCGTTTTCTTTCTTTGTGTGAGCTTGATAACCACGCTTTTGCAAATCCGCGACAAGCGCGACAGCATTTTCGTGATTCTTAAGTGCCATCAACTGAATGATCCAAGCTGAATCTTCATATTGATTTTTCTCTTGAACAGGACGAGTGACGACCTCAACTTGCTCTGGTTGTTTGATGACCTCAGGTTTAGATGTTGGCGCTGGCTCGGGCTCAGAAACGGCTACTTGAGCATCCTCACTTTCTTGCACTACAGCTTCAACCGGAGAATCCGGTAACGTAATGTCGTCTTCCACTGGCTCTAATATTTCGAAGTTTTCCACATCACTATCAAGTTCTGGTTTGATAGGAATACTGGCAAATTCTTCTTTGTAGTGCAGTTTCTTACCATCTAGCACATCGGGAAGAACAATGACTCCGACTGCGACTAGAATGATGGTGCCGACTAAACGACTTTGGAATTTACTTGCCATCAAAATACCTTTACTTATTTATTATTTGATTGCCAATGTTCCAATACCTCTCCGACGGTATGGAATGAGCCAACCACCAGAATAACGTCTCCTGCCTTTGCGTGGCTTCTCGCACTCTCGAAGGCGTCAACAGGGTTTTCAAAATGAACTTGCCCATCAGGTAAGTATTGGCACAATTCATCAGCGGTCGCCGCTCTCGGTCCAGTAAGCGACGCTGGATACCATTGTGTTGCAACTGGAGTTAGCGCTTCAATGGTTGCTTTAATGTCCTTGTCATGCAGCATTGCAACCACAATATGGATATTCTTACCCAGATATTGTTGCTTCACTCTTTCTACCAAATACTCAGCAGAGTGCGGGTTATGAGCGACATCAAGGACTATTTCAGGTTCGTGATGCAGTACTTGCATACGCCCCGCCAAACGCGCATTATTCAAGCCATTGACAATATTTATGTCAGTGATTTGCAATTCCGAAGCCCCTAGTGCCATCAGTGCAGTGGCTGCATTTTGTAATGGTAGCAATGGGATTGGTAAATCCTCTAACTCAAATGCCCCACTGCTCCATTTCCAACCATTATCAGTTAGTTGGTAATCGTACTGAATACCTACTTGGAAGAACTCAGAACCAATATCGTCAGCATGAGCCGCCACGGTCGCTGGTGGCGTCGGTTGACCACAAATTGCTGGCTTCCCTGAACGGTAAATGCCCGCTTTTTCAAAACCAATAACATTGATGTCATCACCAAGCCAATCCACATGATCGATCGCTAAGCTCGTAATAACAGAAACATCATGGTCAACAACATTAGTGGCGTCTAGACGGCCGCCAAGTCCTACTTCAAGTAAGACAACGTCAACTTTCTCTACTTGGAAAATACGTAGCGCAGCAAGCGTACCGAATTCAAAGAGGCTAAGGCTAACATCACCACGCTGCTTTTCTACATAATCGAATGCTTCACAGTGCTTGGCATCTACAACGTCAACGCCATTAATGCGTACACGCTCGTTGTAACGAATCAGGTGCGGAGAACTATAAACACCGACTGAATAGCCAGCATCAAGTAAAATGGCTTCCATTAACGCACACGTTGAGCCTTTGCCATTGGTTCCGGCAACGGTGATTACGGTTGGAGCTGGTTTGGTAAGATTGGCTTTGTTTGCTACCGCTTGGACACGGTCTAAGCCTAGATCAATTGCTGAGGAATGAATATTTGCTAAATAATCAAGCCACATCTCTAATGAAGATGTGGCTTGAGGAATTGGGTTTTGGGTCATCTAACTTTAACCATTAAATTCTTTGGTTTTTATGTTAGTTGATACTTTACCCTTTTTCGTCCGCTTCTGGTACAGAATATGGCTCTTCATTTGGAGATTCGTTAACCGAAACCACCAAAGGAGACTTGTGGTTAGTCATCTTAGCGATAAGACCACCCACACGCTGACGCATTTCACGACGGTCAACGATCATATCAATAGCACCGTGATCAAGCAGGAACTCACTACGCTGGAAACCTTCAGGAAGATCTTCACGTACAGTTTGCTCGATTACACGACGACCAGCAAAGCCAATGAGGGCCTTAGGTTCACCGATGTTGATATCACCCAACATAGCCAAACTTGCTGATACACCACCCATTGTAGGGTCAGTTAGAACAGAAATAAACGGCAGACCTTTTTCTGATAAACGCTCAAGCGCAGCACTGGTTTTTGCCATTTGCATAAGAGACATTAAAGCCTCTTGCATACGAGCACCACCACTTGCTGAGAAACAAACAAGCGCACAGTTATTTTCAATGGCTGCATCCACTGCTTTCACAAAGCGAGCACCAACGACTGAACCCATTGAACCACCCATAAAGGAGAATTCAAACGCACACGCCACAAGCGGCAGACCAAGCAATTCACCCTGCATCACAACTAGCGCATCTTTCTCACCGCTATTTTTTTGTGCAGCAGAGATACGCTCTTTGTATCGCTTAGAATCTTTAAATTTCAGTTTATCCTGTGGCTCAAGTTCAGAACCTAATTCAACTCGATTACCTTCATCTAAAAATGTTTCCAAACGACGACGCGCTTTCATACGCATGTGATGGTTACACTTTGGACAAACTTCTAAGTTACGCTCTAGTTCAGCATGGTATAAAACCTGTTCACAAGAGGTACATTTAGTCCACACACCTTCTGGGATAGAAGCTTTGCGTGAACTTACTAGATTGCTTTTCTCTAAAATCTTTTCAAGCCAACTCATGGAAGACCTTTTCTCTCAACTCTTCCGCTTCATTGCGAAAGATATAAATTCGACATAATACCGACGGATTAAACCATATCTTGCAGCTACTGTAGATAAAAAACTGGTTGTACCTATTTTTGATATCGTAAATAGCGTATGTTTTCCGTTCACATTCAATGTAAACACTACCGATATTTTGAAATAAGTTTGTAAAATTAGTTCAAATTATCTGGTAAAAACAGTGGACCGATCGGCACTTCAGGTAACCCAAACTCTTCTGGGTAGTCTACATCTACCAGGTACAGACCTTCCGCTTTCGCTGTCGCACCCGCTAGTTTGCGATCTTTGGCTTCTAATAACCACTTGATCCATTCAGGACTCTCTTCGCCACGTCCAACTTTTATCAAGCTACCCGTGATATTACGAACCATATGATGCACGAACGCATTGGCTTTAATATCAATAACCACATAGTTTCCATGGCGCGTAACGTTCAGATGCATCAAGTTTCGAAATGGGCTGCGAGACTGACAATGCGCCGCGCGAAACGACGTAAAATCATTTTCGCCAAGTAGGAACTGCCCTGCTTCATGCATTTTTTTCTCGTCGAGCTCACCATGATAGTGACTAACCCCCGAGTTTAGGATGCCTGGACGTAAAGCATGATTGAAAATAATGTAACGATAACGGCGCGCTGTCGCTGAGAATCTTGCATGGAAATCATCTGAAACTTCTTGAGCCCAACGAACCGCTATATCGCTCGGCATGTTCGCGTTTGCGCCCATGGTCCAAGCTACCATTTTTCGAGTAACGTTGGTATCAAAGTGCACAACTTGTCCCGTGCCATGCACGCCTGCGTCTGTCCGACCAGCACACTGAACTTCAACTGGGTGATTAGCGACGACGGACAATGCTTTCTCTAGCTCTTCTTGGACACTTTTCACTTCTCTTTGGCGCTGCCAACCAAAGTAGTTTGTACCGTTGTACTCGATACCTAATGCGATTCTCATCTTAACCTTCGAACTCTAAAATGGGGCGGGAAGTATATACTCAAGTCACCTCAAGTTGCCAGTTTCACCAAGGGTGACATAAAGGTAGCATCCTACTAACGGGACACAAAAAGGGTAGCAAACGCTACCCTTTTGTTTCGGTTTATCGGCCATTAATGGCGTCAATCAGGCTTTTTGCTTCGCGGCGAATATCATCCTCACCGTAAACAATCGCCTCTTCTAGTAGTTTAATCGCCCCTTGAGAATCGTTCATCTCGAGATAGATTTTAGCCAAATCCAGTTTCCCAGCCGCTTCAGCATTGCTATCTACGTCAATATCGCCGATCTCACCGATAACATCTGGAAACTCGTTCAATCCGACATCGAGCTTAAGGTCTTCTTCTTCGAACTCACCACCTTCTCTGTCGACCTGAGCCATCAATTCATCAATCGTCATAAATTGATTTTTCTTCGGGTCGAAGTCATCCAAGTCGCTTTGCTCTGCCCAGTTTTCTTGCGCGATCTCTGGCTGACTTAGTGCATCACTCGAATTCCAAACATCACGCTGGTCCTCAGGCACTTCTTCAGTAGAACTTACGTTATCAGCAGCGGGTTTAAAGCCATCCCAATCATCTCCAACATCAAGCATGGTTTCAAAATCCATACCTGCACTTGCGATGGTGTCACTGTCTAGTTTACCTTCAAATACTTCTGAGTTTGCGTCTTCCGCAAGAAGGTTAGCCATTGATGATTCATCATCCAAATTACTGAGCGGCTCACCCTCTGTCGCTGTTGGCTGCACTTCTGGGTCAGTATCAAAGCCGTTTTGCTGCGCAAATACTTCAAACAAAGCATCATGATCGTTATCGGCTTGAATAGCTGGTCTCGATGTCTCTGCTTCAACCTTAGGGCTCCCTGAAGCACCCTCGTTCATTGACGCGAGAACATCTTCCTCATTGAACTCTGGAAGATCTTGGTCGTCAAAACTTAACTCTTCATCCTCACCGGAGATTGGTTCTATATCTGCAGTCTCAGAGCTCGGTAATTCTGGCTCTTCTTCCATCGACGCCAAGGCATCTTCTTCGCTGAACTCTGGCAAATCGAGCTCATCAAAATTGAACTCTTCTTCGGACTCAGTTGGCAAGTCGGCTTCAACTTGTTCTAGTTCAATGGACTCGGACGTTTCTAACTCCGGCTCATCCACCATAGACGCCAATGCGTCTTCTTCACTAAACTCAGGAAGATCCAGCTCATCAAAATTGAATTCATCTTCTGATTCAGCTGGTAAGTCTGCTTCAACCTGTTCTGGCTCAACGGACTCGGACGTTTCTAACTCCGGCTCATCCGCCATAGACGCCAATGCGTCTTCTTCACTAAACTCAGGAAGATCTAGCTCATCAAAATTGAATTCATCTTCTGATTCAGTTGGCAAGTCGGCTTCAACTTGTTCTGGTTCAACGGACTCGGACGTTTCTAACGCAGGTTCGCCAGCCATAGACGCCAGTGCATCTTCTTCACTGAACTCTGGCAAATCGAGCTCATCAAAATTGAACTCTTCTTCGGACTCAGTTGGCAAGTCGGCTTCAACTTGTTCTGGCTCAACGGACTCGGACGTTTCTAACGTAGGTTCGCCAGCCATAGACGCCAGTGCATCTTCTTCACTGAACTCTGGCAAATCGAGCTCATCAAAATTGAATTCATCTTCTGATTCAGCTGGCAAGTCTGCTTCAACCTGTTCTGGCTCAACGGACTCGGGCGTTTCTAACGCAGGTTCGCCAGCCATGGACGCCAATGCGTCTTCTTCACTAAACTCAGGAAGATCCAGCTCGTCAAAATTGAACTCTTCTTCGGACTCAGCTGGCAAGTCGGCTTCAATTTGTTCTGGTTCAACGGACTCGGACGTTTCTAACGCAGGTTCGCCAGCCATAGATGCTAGAGCATCTTCTTCGCTGAATTCTGGAAGATCTAGCTCATCAAAATTGAATTCTTCTTCTGAATCGTTGGTCGACTCAGTTTCCGGCTCCAATTCAGGCTCATCCAGTAGCCAATCTTCTTCTTGTGGAACACCGAATTCATTTTCTATTGTATTTGGTGTCGGCGTGAAGGCTGGAATGTCTTCCTCTTGCTCAACGTGAGGCTGTACCTCAGCATCGGACTCCACGGATGGTTCTTGTGTTGAATCAGTATCGGTAGCCTCTTGTTGTAGTGATGAAGCTTCCTCTATCTCCGTTTGTGTTTTTTCAACTTGCTGCGGTAAATCGTCTTCACTATCAAATAGAGCGTCAAGTTCAGCAGAAAAATCCGCTTTTTCTTGTTCTGTTGGCAGAAGTTCTTCACTGTCTGACTCAAATAGGTCGTCTAGCTCGCTCATTAAAGGATCATTCTCTGGTGAGAGGTCCTCTAAATCACCAAGAAATTCATCGCTGCTAAATGGCTCTGAGGCAGCCTCTGGCTCGGTTAATGGTTGATCTTCTACAGCTTGTTGCGTGTCTGGCTGGCTTTCACTTAATAAAGCGTCGATGTCCAACCCAGACTCAATGTCCTGATCTTCATGAGTTTGTTCTGACCCAACTACGGGAGATGGCTTTTCGTCGGCGTCTGGCTCACCAAAACCAAGTGATTTCAGTAACTCTTCCTCTTCCGATTTATTCAGCTCTGGGCTCTCGTCCTCTCGAATCAGATCATCAAACGGATCTAAATCAGCTTCAGTCTCTTCATCAAGTTCAGAGGTAACATCATCAATGAGTTCATCCAGTAAGTCTGTGCTATCTGCGTCTAACTCTTCGATCGAGTCATCACCTTCAAAACCAGAGATTGCTTCTAGCTCGTTTAGTGGATCAAACTCGTCTGTGTCATCTTCATCAAAATCAATGAGTTCATCGAGTAGCTCTGTACTGTTTTCATCTAGAACAGGACCTTCATTGGCGTCAGCTTCTCGAACTTCCGATTCACTAGCCGGTTGTTCATACTGGGCCAATAGCTTATCGATATCGTCGTCAGATGCCTCTCCTACACTAAAGTCATCATCCGAAACGGGCTGTTTTAACTCAGGCTCATCAGTATCTAAATCGAAGTCATCGTTGCCAAGTTCAGCAAACAAGTCATCAAGCATATCCTGGTCGACAGTGTCACTTGGTAACTCTTCTGACGGCTCATCGGCTGCAAGTAACTCGGCAAATGCGTCGTCTGAAAGCGAGTCTGATTTCTCATTCACATCATCCGAAAGATCGAAGCCAGACTCATCGTCATCGAGCACTTCTAGTTCTGGAGCAACCTCATCTAAGGCTCGCTCCATTTCTTCTAAACCAAGCGCTTTTTCTTCGCCGTTGACTTGGATACCATTGTTCGATGACTCAAACTCATCCAGACCAACATCTAGGTCACCGTCATCGCCAATATCTGCAAATGGGTCATCGTCCCCTTCCAGATTGAAATCAAGTTCTTCATCGTCGAGGTTAGCAAAGACGTCTTCTTCTAAATCTGACTTCTCTTCTTGTAAAGACTGTGCGTTGATATCTTCATCTGCAAACAATTCATCATCAAGCGTGAGCTCTTCATCCAGCTCATCCGCCGCCGCTAAACCGATTGGCGCCGCAAGAGGATCAACGTTTTGCTGTTCCTGCGCAGCCGCTTCTTCCTCTTTCGCTTTAGAGCGTCGGCCAAGAAGCATAACAACTAGCAACGCAATCAAAGCACCAGGAATTAATGCCGCAAGACCAACAAGCCAACCATTCGACAAAATTTTGTCCATGGTGCTTGGTTGCATGCGTTGTTGTTCAGCAAGGCGCTGGCGTTCTTCAGCAAGCAGCTTCTCGACTTCTGAGCGAATGCGTTCTTCGTCATTCAGCTCGCTTTTCAAAGTTTCGACTTCGCTTTGCACTTCTGACAGCATCAATCGAAGACGATGGTTCTTCTCTTCTAATGACTCTAATTCACTTTGTGAGCCTTGAAGTTTGTCCTTTAGCGCACTGACCTGCTTTTCACCCTGCGGAGAGGTAGTTACTGGTGGCGCAGGGATGACGGGTATTGTTTTCGGAGTTGGTTTTGGCTCCGTTGCTGCCACTGTCTCTGGCTTAGCCGCAGGCTTGGGTTCTACTTTAATTTGTGGCTTTGGTTGCTCGGTGACTCGTTGTGCTGGCGTCGCTCTATTTGTCGGCTTCGGCTGTTTTAACTTAGCTTCATGCGCCTTCATAATCGCAACAGCTTGCGCTGTGGTCGCGCTTTGCACTTGCTCTAGAGAAGGTACTCGTAGCCGACTCCCTGGGATCAATTCATGAATGTTTTGGTTCTCAAACGCTTGAGGGTTAATTCGGTAAATGGCAAGAAGCGTTTGTTGAACGGTAACACCGCGTGAAGGTCGTAATTCTGAAGCGATCGACCATAGTGTTTGATTTTCACCAGTCGGACCAAAGAAACGTGACGGTTGAGTATTCGCAGGAGGAGCAGGTAATGCTCGCTCAATATCTTCAGCATAGCTCGGAGATGATTGCACTTCACCAGACGGTCCAACAAGACGAATTCCTTCGGCTTGAACCACTGATGATGTCTGAGTCGCGATCATCAACACAAGGGCTGCTAACAAACGCTTATAATTTTGACGCATAGAAGGCTCAGTTTTGTGCTAAATACAATTTGAAATGGTGATCGGTTAAATATATCGGATATCGCATGCAAAACTATAGCGTTGAGAATAAAAAATGTGTGGCTCTCGCCATATTCGTACTAATCTCACACTATTTTGTTTCGTTCGTACAAAAAAGCCTCGCACTGTGCGAGGCTTTGAAATGAACTGTAAGCGACTTAGTAGTAATCGCGGATCAGAACTTCTGCGATTTGCACCGCGTTAGTTGCCGCGCCTTTACGCACGTTATCAGCAACAACCCACAGGTTTACGCCGCTATGATGGCTGATATCGTTACGGATACGGCCAACCATTACATGGTCCTTACCGCCCGCATCGCGAACTTGTGTAGGGAAGTCTTCACCGTGGAACACTTCGATACCGTCAGTTTGTTCAAGCAAGTTAACGACTTCTTGTGCATCGATAGGTGAACGAGTCTCAATGTGGAGTGCTTCTGCGTGACCGTAGAATACAGGAACACGTACACACGTTGGATTGACTGTGATTGATGGATCGTTAAAGATCTTCTGTGTTTCCCACACCATTTTCATTTCTTCTTTGGTGTAGCCGTTTTCCATCATTTGATCGATTTGTGGAATACAGTTAAACGCGATCTGTTGAGAGAATTGCTTCTTGTCTGCAGGCAGACCGTTTAGCAGCTTCGCCGTTTGACCTGCTAGCTCATCAATACCCGCTTTTCCTGCACCAGATACCGATTGGTAAGTTGATACGTTAATACGCTCAATGCCCACCGCATCGTGAATTGGTTTTAGTGCCACCAGCATTTGGATGGTTGAACAGTTCGGGTTCGCGATGATGTTACGGTTACGAAACTCTGCAATCGCTTCTGGGTTTACTTCTGGCACAACAAGAGGAATGTCGTACTCGTAACGGAAGTGTGATGTATTGTCGATAACAATCACGCCTTCATCAGCGGCAATTGGAGCCCACTTGGCTGATAGCTCACCACCAGCAGAAAACAGTGCGATATGCGCTTGAGACCAATCGAACTCTTCTACGTTTTGAACGCGTACCGTTTTACCATTGAAGCGGTAAGTCTTGCCTTCGCTGCGCTCACTCGCGAGTAGGAAGATTTCGCCTACTGGGAATTTGCGCTCTTGAAGCACATCCAAAATTGTTTCACCGACCGCACCGGTCGCACCTAAAATGGCAACATTATATTGCTGGCTCATTGACTTACCTCAATCTGAAAACCTAGTTCTGCTAATGGAGCAAGGTTACATGTTTTGTTACCCACTAGCGTGACAGCGCTGTATTCACGGCGATCCCAGTAGTTTTTACGCATCAGGTCAAAAGCGCCTGGCTTACTGATTTCACGGCGGAAAAGAGCGTCATCTCTACGCACATCATAGATTAACTGCGTGATGTTATGCAGTGTTGCTTCGTCCCAAGCTCTGTCCAATACCATAGTAGGAACAGGCGCGGTTGGCAGTAAATCGCTGGCATGCGCACGTAATTCGTTATTTAAGAACTCACAGTAGCTGTTGAAAATCATCGTTGTACCGCGAGCTTTCCCTTCCAAGCCGTAGCCTGCAACGTGAGGGGTTGCGAATGCTAGCAGAGGCAGAAGCTCCATATCAACCTCTGGTTCAAATTCAAATACGTCGAGTGCCGCTGTAAAGCCATCATTTTTCAAAAGACGTTGCTTCAAAGCAGCGTTGTCAACGATGGGACCTCGAGCCGCGTTAATCAAAATTTGATCGCTGCGGAGACCATTTAATACCTTCTCATCAATCAAATGATGCGTTGGGTATGGGCCATCTTTGGTGATTGGCGTATGTAGTGTAATGATGTCTGAGCTTTCAATCAGTTCTGTCAACGGAGTAAAGCTACGAGGATCACCAGCCTCTTGTTTGAATGGGTCATTGATGAGAACTTTAATACCCATGCCTTTCAAACATTTCTCTAGGTAGCTACCTACTTGGCCTGCACCAATAATACCTACCGTCTTGTCAAATACCGAGAAACCTTGTTGCTGAGCGAGCACCATCATCACGCTGAACGCGTATTCCGCTACACCCACTTTGTTACACCCTGGCGCAGCAGTGAAGAAAATGCCTTTCTCTTTTAAGAGTGCTTGGTCAACATGATCCATGCCTGCCGTGGCCGTACCAACAAACTTCAGCTTGTTTGCTTTGCTGATCAGGTCAGCATTCACTTTGGTGACTGAGCGAATCATTAGGGCATCAACATCCACTAAATCATCGGCGGTCAGTGTACGACCTGGTTTTAGAATTACGTTACCGAGTTGGCTGAATAGCTCTTCAGCATACGGCATATTTTCATCAACAATAATTTTCATAGCGCCAGCGTTCTAACATCCATTTGTAAGAGTTCGTTTATTCGCAAGATGCGAAACTAAAGCGATTGTGCCCTTTTCCCGAAAAATCTCAAGATATAACACCAATAAACCTCAAGGAGGTAACTCCTATAGAATCGATTGACGGGAAGCCTAGAGAAAAGCAGAAACAGAGAAAAGAAAAAGCCCGGCTAAATAGCCGGGCAAAGTTCCAGAACAAAAGGATCCTATCCCGCTCTCCATGGGATAGAGTCTGCGTCTGTTCGATCAGTGTGACTGATCAAGCTCTGGAAACTGGATTGTTGGCGTTTACAGTACTCTCGCAAGGCGCCAACAAATTCAGTTAACCTTGGTACTTTTTAATAACCAAAGTTGCGTTTGTGCCGCCAAAGCCAAAGCTGTTTGACATTACGGTCGTTAGCTCTGCATCACGTGCTTCTGTCACGATGTCCAGACCTTGTGCTGCTTCGTCCAAGTTTGAAATATTGATGCTTGGAGCAATGAAGTTTTTGTCTAGCATAAGTGTTGAGTAAATTGCTTCGTGCACGCCCGCTGCGCCGAGTGCGTGGCCAGTCATTGCTTTTGTTGCAGAGATTGCAGGGCTGTTCTCACCAAACAATTGTTGGATAGCACCAAGCTCTTTCACGTCACCAACTGGTGTCGATGTGCCGTGCGTGTTGATGTAATCCACACCATCAACGTCTTGCATCGCCATCTTCATACAACGAATTGCGCCTTCACCTGATGGCGCTACCATGTCGTAGCCATCTGATGTCGCACCGTAACCTACGATTTCACCGTAGATTTTCGCACCACGTGCCAGTGCGTGCTCTAGTTCTTCAATAACCAGCATGCCGCCGCCGCCCGAGATAACAAAACCGTCACGGTCTGCATCGTATGTACGAGATGCTTTGTCTGGCGTGTCATTGTATTTGGTTGACAGTGCGCCCATCGCATCAAACATCATAGTTTGAGACCAATCTAGCTCTTCGCCGCCACCAGCAAAAACAATATCTTGTTTGCCTAGTTGAATAAGCTCCATAGCATGGCCGATACAGTGTGCAGATGTTGCACATGCAGAGCTCATTGAGTAGTTCACGCCACGAATCTTAAATGGCGTAGCAAGACAAGCAGAAACAGTAGAAGACATAGTACGAGGAACCATGTAAGGACCAACTCGCTTTACGCCTTTGGCGCGCATCGTGTCTGTCGCTACCGTTTGATTGTATGCAGAAGCACCGCCAGAACCTGCAACGATACCGGTACGATCGTTTGAAACCTGCTCTTCTGTAAGACCAGCGTCTGCGATTGCCTGCTCCATTGATAGGTATGCATAAGCAGCCGCATCACCCATAAAGCGCATCTGCTTACGGTCGATGTGTTCCGCCGGGTTGATTTTTAGGTCACCCCATACTTGCGAACGAAGACCGTGTTCTTTGAACTGCTCAGATGCAGTGATGCCAGATTTGCCCGCTTTAAGAGACGCTAGAACTTCTTCGACGTTGTTACCGATACTTGAAACAATACCCATACCGGTGATTACGACTCGTTTCATTATGACATTCCTATAATTCAAAAATCCGCTAGATGATAACTAAGATAGTCAACAAAAGTGGTCAGCTTTCCCATAAATTCGTACAATCGCCCCATTCTTACCGCGCCAAATCACAAATTTGCACCATTATGACTTCAATAAAAAACGCAGAACTTGGTTGGAACGAAGCTGGTACTCCGGTTTCAGACCAATTTGATGATGTTTACTTCTCTAACGTAAACGGTCTTGAAGAGACACGCTACGTTTTCTTAAAACAAAATCATCTCCCAGAAAGATGGCAGGAATTTGACCAAAGACGTTTTGTCATTGGTGAAACCGGATTTGGCACGGGATTAAACTTCTTAGCAGTATGCCAGTGGTTTAGTGAGTTTCGTCGTCAGCATCCGGACGCAACATTGAAAGAGCTGCATTTTATTAGCTTTGAAAAATACCCATTAAGCAAAGCCGATTTAAAGAAGGCGCATGAAGCTTGGCCTGAGCTAGCTGAATACGCGGAAAAGTTACAAAAGCACTACCCTGCCGCTGTGCCGGAGTGTCATCGCATTGTTTTAGAAGACGGCGCAATCACACTCGACCTTTGGTTTGGTGACATTAAAGACTGCATGCCGCAAGTCCCATACAACGAACAAGGTTTGATTGATGCTTGGTTCTTAGATGGATTCGCGCCAAGCAAAAACCCAGAGATGTGGAACCAAGGCCTGTTCAACAACATGGCAAAGCTAGCCAAGCAAGATTGTACAGTTGCCACGTTTACCGCAGCAGGCTTTGTACGTCGTGGTTTGAACGAAGCTGGCTTTACAATGAAAAAGGTGAAAGGTTTCGGCACTAAGCGAGAAATGATCGCCGGCTCTATGGAGCAAGGTGAAAAGCAGTCGAACCATCTCCCTTGGTTCAATCGCACAGCATCTAGCAATCTTGATTCGATTGCCATCATTGGTGGTGGTATAGCCAGCGCGGCGTTAGCGAAAACGTTAGTTCGTCGTGGCCAAAACGTCACCCTTTACTGTAAAGACAAACAACCAGCCAAAGGAGCGTCGGGTAATCGTCAAGGGGCCGTGTATCCATTGTTGAACGGTCCCCATACTGGCGTTTCGCGTGTGTTTGCTCCTGCATTTTTGTTCGCACGTCAGTTTGTTGAACAAGCAGCACAAGAGATCGATTTTGATCATGACTGGTGTGGCGTAACTCAGTTGATGTGGGATGACAAATCCACAGACAAACTGGAGAAAATGCTTGCGGGTAACTTCACTCCAGAGCTCATTCAAAAGCTGTCCGCCGAGGAAACTGCGAACACTATCGGGTTACCTATTGATATGGCGTCTGTGCACTACCCAATGGGAGGGTGGCTGTGCCCTGCCGAGTTAACTCGCGGGTTAATTAAACAATTGGAGAAGACGTCGTTACTCTCAACGAAGTTTGAACATCTTGTTGAGGCATTAGATTGGGATGAAAAGCGTCAGCTCTGGCTACTAACGGCGAGTGGTCAAACATTTGAGCACTCAACGGTTGTAATTGCGAACGGCCATGAGTTCCAGACATTGAGTCAAACCGCTTCCCTACCAATGGGACAAGTGAAAGGACAAGTCAGTCATGCGCCAGCAACCGAAACGCTGAGTCAGCTGAAAACGGTGTTGTGTTACGACGGTTACATGACACCTGTTAACCCAAGTAATCAACACTTGTGTATCGGTGCAAGCTACGACCGCAGTCACCTTGACTACGAATTTGATGAAAACGCCCAAAAAGATAATGCGGAAAAGCTAGTGAAATGTGTACCGAATCAAACATGGGCAAAAGAGGTAGATATCACTGGTAATCAATCTCGCCAAGGTATTCGTTGTGTTAGCCGAGATCACTTACCATTTGTCGGAAATGTGGGTGACTTTGAGACGATCAAAACGCAATACGCCAACTTACAAAATCAAAAAGAAGAAGAGGTAGAAACCATTCATCAGTACCCTAACCTATTCTGCTTCTTAGGTTTAGGATCTCGTGGACTGAGCTCTGCACCATTATTAGCTGAAGTGTTGGCCTCCCAGATCTGTGGGGACCCGCTGCCATTACCTGTTGATGTATTGACCGAACTTCACCCAAGTCGAATGTGGGTTCGTAAACTAAGAAAAGGCAAAGCCATTACCGAGCTGTAAGAGTATTCTCTCGTTTTAATTCCCGACACAGACACGTGTCGGGAATCGCTAACTCATTAAGTCGCTCGTACTGAGATTACTTCAGCAGTGCAACTGCCTGTTTCACTTGCTCTGCCACTTCTGGGTTTACAACCTTACCCGATTCCACGTCAAAATTTTCGTAGAAGCTCGGCACAGATAACGATGCCTTTACATCCGCGCCAAAAAATTGAGCAGAACCTGTCGCCGCCGCAAGAACACTTTGTGCACCACCGGGACCAGGGGAAGTTGCTAAATAAACGACAGGTTTGTTTTGAAATACATTACGCTCAATACGCGTCGCCCAATCGAACAAGTTTTTATAGGCCGCTGGGTACGAACCGTTATGCTCTGCGAAGGAAACAACGAGAGCGTCAGCCTCCGCCAAGTCACGTAAAAACGCGACAGCCCCTTCAGCTTGACCTATTTCTTTCTCTTTGTCCTCGCTAAACATTGGCGCTTGATAATCGTTTAAGTCTAGAACATTCACTTGAGCGCCTTCGACTTGATTTGCTGCGTATGTAGCAAGTAGTTTGTTGATTGAGGTAGAGCTGGTAGATGCACCAAATGCGACAATTTTCATGGTTGTAATCCTTTGTTCACGTTTTATGCTGATCAGAATAAAAGTTGAACAGTTTCGCTACAACCACAAAAATTTTATGGAGAGGTTCGAATTTTTCGAAGTAGTAAATGACTAGGATTAAATGAAGGGAGAACGCTGCTTAGGGATTAAGCCTGAGCCTGGAGCTCTTGCCACAAATCACTGACAATTACGCGATCGGCCGGGCTTAACTCGGTACGCGCATTTTCTAAGCTGCTCTCAATGCGTGACTTCAGCTCAGTAATATCGCTAATCCCTTCTTCTTCACAAGACGCCGCGGATAAAGAGATGTGACCACGTAAATAACCACCAGCAAACAATTCATCGTCAGATGCTGTTTCAATTCGAGCATCAATCAGTTCCAGTAGTTTTTCTTCAAATTCAATAATCATGGTGTATCTCTGAGGTTATTAGTGGTTATTTAACGCAAAAGTCCGACGCTTCCAGTGGCTTAGTTTGATAAAATGCGCGCAGGGCATCAGAAAGCATTTTCACTCGCAAAGGCAAGCCAACGTCCAAAATACCTAGCACTTCTTTATGCACTTTTTTCATAAAGCCGAGCCTATCTGGTTCAAAATCGCCGTGTAGATTGTCACAACTCACCGTAAAAGGGAAGCCAGCGCTTTGTGCCAGAATCCATTCATAAGCTTGAGGTCGCACTTCAACTTTCTCAAACTCCGCTTGAACTTCTGCTGTTCGCCCATCGGGTTCATACCAATAACCAAAATCTTCCAGCAAACGACGCTCTGGACCAGCCACACACCAATGCGAGATCTCGTGTAAAGCAGAGGCGTAAAAACCCCGAGCAAAAATAATCCGATGATGAGGGTGTTCATCATCAGCAGGAAGATAAATAGGCTCATCACCACCTAACTCTAATTTCGTATTAAATTGTTCTAAAAAGGTGTCATTAAAAATGGTGATTAAGTCTTGGTATTCGTGGGTCATCGTCGAGTTTGTACTTCAGTTTGACATGCGCTGCATATTGTCGCTGTTTTTAGCTATGAGGTAAAGGCAACCCCACATTTTTGGTTATTAGTTGAATTTATCTGAACATCGCTTTCTCCATACAATTTCTCATTCGTCAGCGTACTTATTTACCACTACACTCTCGCCTTATTTTGATGCCGTTCAAACCGCTATTTTTAAGCCGTTTGATTACAAGCATGTTGCTGGTTTTAATCACTTTTTAAGAGAGATAGAACCGTTTGTAAGTGTTGTTACTTCGCCTACGCTGATTCTCGTAGAACGTAGTGACTTTTTACGTTGAGTGTTTCCCTATGTTGCTAAGTGTGTTGTATATCATTGGTATCACGGCTGAAGCCATGACAGGTGCGTTAAGTGCTGGTAGAAGAAAGATGGACTGGTTTGGTGTTATGTTGGTGGCCAGCGCAACGGCCATTGGTGGTGGCACCGTACGTGACATTCTATTAGGCCACTACCCTCTTGGTTGGGTAAAAAACCCAGAGTTCCTTGCAATTACGTGTGTTGCAGGTGTGCTAACAACAGGTTTAGCGAAATGGGTGATTAAGCTAAAAGGCCTGTTCATTCGCCTCGATGCATTAGGTTTAATCGTGTTTAGTATCATCGGAACAAAAATTGCGATGGGCATGGGCTTGCACCCTGGTATTTGTATGGTTTCAGCGTTAGTAACGGGTGTATTCGGTGGGCTACTTCGCGACTTAATCTGTCGCCAAACACCATTGGTACTGCATGAAGAGCTTTACGCTTCTGTCGCTCTTATCGCATCAGGAATGTACTTAGCGCTATTAGAATTCAATGTTCCCGAAGTCACTGCCACTATTATTACACTGGTTACTGGTTACATGTTGCGTATGGCTGCGGTACGCTTTAAGTGGCGTCTGCCTTCTTTCCATTTGGAAACCGAAGGCTCGATTCATTAAGCAAAAACTACTTAAACAAAAAAGGTTGCCTGATAAAATTGTGCCACCCGCGATTCAGTGAGTGGCATAATTTTATATTCAGTCATCCTGAACAGCGACGAAGGAGCATGATTCAGGATCTATTATCCGAGCACTCTGTTGTCAGAGATGTTTCTTTCTCTTTTCATCGTGCTGAAATTAGATTCCTAGTCTCGCTATAGCTCGTTGGAATGACACAAAGCTCTTAAATCTTCGGTGTTTCAGTTGTTACGCCATGGTTTTGACCACGGTGGCGTAGTAAATGATCCATCACCACAATTGCCAGCATCGCTTCTGCGATAGGCACAGCACGAATACCCACACATGGGTCATGACGACCTTTGGTGATCAACTGAGTTGGTTCACCTTCTTTTGTGATGGTCTCACCCGGCACAGTGATACTTGATGTTGGCTTAAGCGCAATGTTTGCGACAATGTCTTGACCAGTCGAGATACCACCAAGAATGCCACCCGCATGATTACTACCAAAACCTTCAGGAGCAAGCGTATCACGGTGCTGACTGCCTTTTTGGTTTACCACCTCG
The DNA here is from genome assembly GCF_033339075.1 of Vibrio sp. 970. Classification (NCBI taxonomy): domain Bacteria; kingdom Pseudomonadati; phylum Pseudomonadota; class Gammaproteobacteria; order Vibrionales; family Vibrionaceae; genus Vibrio; species Vibrio sp. 970. Next base: position 213,409 of record NZ_JAWOTW010000006.1, on the reverse strand, counting down.
AAACCGTCTCCGATTTCTACGCCTTTCACCGCGTTGATGCTCATTAGTGCGTGCGCGATGTCTGCATCCAGACGGTCAAATACGGGTTCCCCGAGACCAACAGGCACGTTAGTTGCCACAACCTGGATTTTTGCGCCAATAGAGTCGCCTTCTTTTTTCAGGTCACGGATAAGTTGGTCAAATGCTTCTACTTTGTCAGCATCAGGGCAGAAGAATGCATTGTTCTCGATTTCGCTCCAATCTACCTTGTCGATAGATACATCACCCATTTGTGACAAGTAAGCACGAATCTCAACACCAAACTCATCTTTTAAGTATTTCTTCGCGATTGCACCAGCCGCCACACGCATTGCGGTTTCACGAGCTGAAGAACGGCCGCCACCGCGATAGTCGCGGATGCCGTATTTTTGGTGGTAAGTGTAATCAGCATGACCCGGTCTGAACTTATCTTTGATGTCAGAGTAGTCTTTTGAGCGCTGATCGGTGTTTTCAATTAGCAAACCGATCGATGTGCCCGTGGTTTTGCCTTCAAAAACGCCAGAAAGAATTTTAACTTCATCCGGTTCACGACGTTGTGTGGTGTAACGTGATGTGCCTGGACGACGGCGGTCGAGATCGATTTGTAGATCTGCTTCTGTAATTTCCAACCCCGGAGGACATCCGTCTACGATACATCCCAGTGCGATACCGTGACTTTCCCCGAATGTCGTCACTCGGAAATGTTGTCCGATACTGTTTCCTGCCATTACTTCCTCAAGTTTTTATCGCCACGCTCTCTCAAAACAGAGCATAGCTGCTTTCCAATTCTTCGTGGATTCATAGTGGCTTTATTACGTTTTGATGTAAAGAGTTAATATCGGCGAGGTATGCATAAAAAAAACACCGAGCATAAAGCTCGGTGTTTTGATGTTTAGTGCAAGACTCTATTAGTCTTTGTACAGTTTAAACTCTTCTGCACACTCAACCAGCTGGTCACGCGTTAGCATAAATACGCCATGACCGCCGTTCTCGAACTCAATCCAAGTAAATGGAATCTCTGGATACTGTTCCATCATATGAATCATTGAGTTTCCGACTTCACAAATAAGAATGCCGTTATCTGTTAGATAATCTGGCGCGTTAGCAAGAATACGACGCACTAGTTTTAGACCATCCGTACCCGCAGCTAAACCAAGCTCAGGCTCATGCGTGAACTCATCTGGCAGGCTGTTCATGTCTTCTTCATCCACATATGGTGGGTTGGACACGATTAGATTGTATTTCTCTTTTGGAAGATCACGGAACAAATCAGAGCGAATTGGGAACACTTGCTGCTCCATGCCGTGATCTTGTACGTTTTGCTCAGCCACTTGTAGAGCATCTGTAGAGATGTCGATAGCATCCACTTCTGCTTCAGGGAAAGCGTGCGCACAAGCAATCGCGATACAACCAGAACCCGTACATAGGTCCATGATGCGCGTAGGCTCTTCCACCAACCAAGGTTGGAATTCCGCTTGAATCAATTCGCCGATAGGAGAACGTGGCACAAGTACACGCTCATCAACGAAGAACTCAAGACCGCAGAACCATGCTTTGTTGGTTAGGTATGCTGTTGGCGTACGCTCGTTGATGCGTTTTACTACGCGCTCAACAATACGCAGACGCTCGCTTGTCGTTAGGCGAGAGTTCAATACGTGCGGAGGCACATCAATCGGCAAGTATAAGGTTGGCAGGATAAGCTGAACTGCTTCATCCCACGCATTATCAGTACCATGACCGTAAAACAGGTTCGCTGCATTAAAGCGGCTTACCGTCCAACGAATCATATCTTGAAGGGTATGCAGCTCCGATACCGCTTCTTCTACAAAAATCTTATCCAAAATTGCCTCCGAAAAGCGCTACAATACTGCCAATAAAGTTTATTAATGAAATTGTTTACCTAATGAGCCAAAAAGACACCGAGAACGATGACGATTTCGCCTTGTTTCAGGAAGCAGTACAGGGCGTAAAAAAGTTGCGACAGGATACCATAATCCAGCAACCAAAAAAAAATACTAAGCAAAAAGAAATCAAGCGCTCCAACCGTGAAGCGAGTGACTCTGAATTTTACTTTTCAGACGAGTTTGTCCCTCTATTAAACGATGAAGGTCCAACTCGTTATGCACGTGACGACGTCTCCACTTATGAAGTCAAACGTCTACGTCGTGGCGTGTATGTACCGGACGTGTTCCTCGATATGCACGGCATGACACAGCAAGAAGCAAAACGCGAGCTTGGTGCGATGATAGCCTATTGCATCAAAAACGAGATTCATTGCGCGTGTGTGCAACATGGTATTGGGAAACACATCCTGAAACAGAAAGCCCCACTTTGGTTAGCACAGCATCCTGACGTTATGGCTTTTCACCAAGCGCCACTAGAATTTGGTGGTGATGGTGCGTTGTTAGTGTTGCTTTCAATTCCTGAAAAGTAACAAGCTTGCTGTAGACACGACGAAACGAAAAGGCAGGGATCTCCTGCCTTTCTTATTCTGTCTCTAATTTGCAAACGCTTATTTTGGTTTAGACACTTATGGCGTAATATGCCATAGCACTTCACCATTTTGTGTTTGTAAATCATATTCAATGCACACTAGGCCTGATGTAGGAAACATCGGAGGTGTCATGTCTTTTACAAACTCTGAAGTCAGATAACCGACCAAAGGCAAATGCGATACGAACAAAAGCGAGTCCAATTGTTCGACTTCGATTAACGCACTTGCGAAATCGAAGACATGCTCGGACTGGCCATAAGGTGTAATATCTTCACAAGTTTCAATGCTTTTTGCAGAGAAATACGCACTGATCTCTTGCCAAGTTTGTTGAGCTCTAATGTACGGACTCACCAACACTTTATCGAATTGCGCAAAACCCTGTTCTTTACAGGCTCTAGCAACCGCTTCTGATTCGACTCTGCCTCTTGGGGTCAATTGTCGTGCTGCGTCTGAATCTGCAAAATGCTCGGCTTCACCGTGACGCATGATGAATATTTTCATGTTATTTCCTAGGGATAGCTAACGCTACCAAAAGGTTGACTGCTATCTTTATTAGATAGACGGGGCTAACTTTAACAATGACGAAACAAAAATACTGATATAATTATCTGTTCATTATACCAATTCGCTTGTTAAAGATAGCGACTTTCTTAACAATCTATTAAAAGAATGTACTCAGCTCATCACACTATTTAACTGTGCAATGAGTTCAGAGCATTCACTCAAACAGTTCTTCCCCATACGCAAACGCGATGGGCCTGTGCAGAAGTCTACGAATAACAAAAATACGGCAAGCAGTATTTGTCGAAACGCAAACTTTGCGCCCCCCGCGAGGGGAGCCTACATTACTGTAATGCGAAATCTGGAGACGCATCGTGCATCTAAGTCCTAACGATTCAAATCAATACCGCTACATTACCTTGAGCAATGAACTGCGTGTACTGCTGATTCATTCCGATACAGCTCAACAGTCGGCAGCTGCTCTGGCAGTGAACGTTGGACACTTCGACGACCCAAACGATCGCCAAGGTCTGGCACACTATTTAGAACACATGCTTTTTTTGGGTACGGAAAAATACCCTAAAGTGGGCGAGTTTCAAAGCTATATTAGCCAACACGGTGGAACAAACAACGCTTGGACTGGTACAGAGCACACTTGTTTCTTTTTCAATATTGCTCCAAATGCCTTTGAAAGTGCCTTAGATCGATTTAGCCAATTTTTTACCGCACCTTTGTTTAACGAAGAAGCATTAGACAAAGAACGCCAGGCTGTCGACTCCGAATACAAGCTCAAACTCAATGATGATTCTCGTCGCCTGTATCAAGTTAACAAAGAAGTCATCAATCCAGAGCACCCGTTTTCAAAATTCTCTGTCGGAAACTTAGATACTCTTGGCGACCGAGATGGTAAATCCATCCGCGACGAAATTGTGGAGTTTCACCACTCTCAGTATTCCGCCGATTTGATGACACTGACTCTATTTGGGCCACAGCCGCTCGATGAACAGCAAGCTTGGGTAGAAGCCATGTTTGCCGACATCCCAAATCACCATCTTCGTGGAAAATCGATTGATGTACCGATCGGCAATGAGGAAAGCACGGGCATTTTGGTTCAAGTCGAGCCGCTCAAAGAGTTCCGTAAACTGATTCTCACATTCCCCATGCCGGGAATGGATGCGCATTATAGCGTGAAGCCACTCTCCTACTTTGCTCACCTGTTGGGTTATGAAGGAGAAGGCAGTTTGATGCTTCAACTCAAAGAAAAAGGCTGGATTACCTCTCTCTCAGCGGGCGGCGGCGCGAGTGGCAGTAACTACCGAGACTTTACCGTAAGCTGCACCCTGACGCCAAACGGCTTAGATCATGTTGATGATATCGTTCAAGCGGTTTTTCAATACCTCTCGATGATCAAACAAGACGGGTTAGATGAATGGCGCTATCTCGAAAAACAAGCGGTATTAGAATCGGCTTTCCGCTTCCAAGAGCCATCGCGCCCAATGGATCTCGTCAGCCATCTGGTGATCAACATGCAGCACTATCAACCGGAAGACACGGTTTATGGTGACTACAAAATGGCGGGCTACGATGAGGAGTTACAGCGTTCATTGCTGCGATACTTAACCATCGATAATGTACGCGTCACTTTGATTGCTAAAGGCCTGGAATACAACCGTACTGCCGAATGGTACTTTACCCCGTACTCCGTCACACCTTTTAGTGAGGACCAACGTCGTTTCTATCAACAAATCGACCCAAGCTGGCAATTCGTCTTACCGAAAAAGAACCCTTATATTTGCTACGACCTCGACCCCATGCCACTCGAAAATGGTGATTCGCTGCCAGAGTTGATTGAGGATCTCGAAGGGTTTCGGCTGTGGCATTTGCAAGATGACGAATTTCGCGTGCCTAAAGGTGTCGTTTATGTCGCTATCGACAGCTCTCATGCCGTTGCATCACCAAAGAACATCGTCAAAACGCGCTTATGTGTAGAGATGTTCCTCGATTCGCTAGCAAAAGAAACCTATCAAGCAGAAATCGCAGGGATGGGTTACAACATGTACGCTCACCAAGGTGGCGTGACCTTAACCCTCTCTGGGTTCAGTCAAAAGCTGCCTCAGTTGCTGGAAATGATTCTGCACCGTTTTGCTTCTCGAGATTTCAGCCCTGCTCGCTTTGAAACCATCAAACAACAACTGTTACGAAACTGGAGAAATGCTTCACAAGATCGCCCTATTTCGCAGCTGTTTAACGCACTTACTGGGTTACTTCAACCCAATAACCCGCCTTTCGCAACCTTAGTCGAAGCGCTAGAAGAAATCGAAGTCGATGAACTCTCGGTATTCGTAGAATCCATTCTTGCAGAACTGCACGTTGAAATGTTTGTTTACGGAGACTGGCAACGCCAGCAAGCCCAAGACATGGCTACGACCTTGAAGGATGCTCTAAGAGTTAACGAGCAACGTTATGAAGAGGCACTTCGTCCGCTCATTATGCTAGGTAAAAATGGCAGTTTTCAACGTGAGGTGCATTGTAATCAGCAAGATTCCGCGGTCGTTATTTACCACCAGTGCGAGGATATTGAGCCTCGTAGTATCGCGCTATACTCATTGGCCAATCACCTTATGTCGGCAACGTTTTTCCACGAAATCCGTACCAAGCAGCAATTAGGTTACATGGTAGGCACTGGCAATATGCCGCTAAATCGTCACCCTGGTATTGTACTGTATGTGCAGTCACCTAATGCAGCACCGGCCGAGCTGGTTACCTCAATCGATGAGTTTTTAAATGCCTTTTATATGGTGCTGTTAGAGTTAAACGATTACCAATGGCACAGCAGTAAGCGCGGCTTGTGGAACCAAATAGCAACGCCGGACACCACACTTCGAGGACGGGCTCAACGTCTTTGGGTTGCGATAGGAAATAAGGACACTGAGTTTAACCAACGTGACAAGGTACTGGCGGAGTTGAAGAAGCTGACGCGCGCAGACATGATTCGCTTCGTTGTGAACGAATTGAAACCTCGTACTGCAAATCGTTTGATCATGCACTCTCAAGGTCAAGCGCATTCGGAGGCTCCGCGCATCCATCTAGGACAAGAAATTGGATCAATTGAAGAGTTCCAACTTCGGCCAAAAGATTGCGGCTTGGGGTGATCTAGTTGCGCAGAAATAAAATTGTCGAATACTAAGTATGTACCTAGAGCCCCGTGAGATTGTCGGTCTCATAGATTGAATCGGCACCATAATTAGCAGAAAATTGAAATTACGCCATTACGGCTTATGCTCTAATTCCCGCACTAAAAATAACTTAATGAGGTAGTCATGAAAAAAGCACTTTTACTTGTGGCTCTTATACTGCCATTGGCATCTGCTCACGCTGAAATCTCAGTCAAAGGCGATGGCTTCGAATTAAGTGACGACTGTGTGCGCCTTAGCGGAGACAATGTATCTATCAACTCAGATGATTGCTCCTCGAAACAGTGGAACGATAAAGACAAAAAAGGTAATAGCAGCGTTCACGGGGACGACAACCCAGGTAAAGGCCACAATAAAGATAAGAAAGACAAGAAGAAGTAACCATTTCTTCTTAATGAAAAAGGCTTGCCACTGGCAAGCCTTTTTCTCTACCGAAGCACCATTTAATAGAACGTTGTCCCTTCACCAGCTCGAGTAAGCAAACCATCACACGGCGCGTAACGATCGCCATACTTCGATGCAAACTCATTCATTTTCTCTACGAGCTCTTTAATGCCAAATTGGTCCATGTAACGGAACGGGCCACCCAAGAACGGTGGGAAACCAATACCAAATATCGCGCCAATATCACCGTCACGTGGCGAGCGAATGATACCGTCATCCAAACAACGTACCGCTTCATTCAACATTGGCAGCACACAGCGCAACGCAATATCGTTATCGCTTAACTTAGATTCAGGGTCGAGCTTAAGCAGTTTGTAAACTGATTTGTCGACATCTTTCTTCTTACCCTTGTAAGTGTAAAAGCCCTTACCACTCTTGCGTCCTTTACGTCCATCATTTAACAAGATATCAAACACATCCGGCCCTTTGAATCGGTCACCTAACTCATTAACCAAGATCGGCATAATTTTTGCGCCAATGTCGACACCAACTTCATCCAACAAGGTAATCGGGCCAACAGGGAAACCAAAATCAAGCAACGCCGTATCAATCTTTTCGATCGGCTCGTTAGCCAACAAAATATGCGCCGCTTCGTTCATGTATGGAGCAAGAATGCGGTTCACGTAAAAGCCCGCTTTGTCTTTCACTACGATTGGGGTTTTACCTTGCTTCTTAGCAAGTGCAACAACTGTTGAAACGGTTTCATCTGACGTCGTTTCATGTGGAATCACTTCCACCAAAGGCATTTTTTCTACTGGGCTGAAGTAATGCAAACCAACTACGTTTTCTGGACGCTCTGCTTTTTCTGCAATTTTGTGGATAGGCAACGAAGAAGTATTGGTCGCAAAGATAGTTTCTGTCTTAGCGTTCGCTTCAATGTCCGCCACCATTTTTTGCTTAAGATCTAAGTCTTCAAAAACGGCTTCAATTACGACATCAATATGATTAAAACTGGTAAAATCGACACCACCAGACAGTTGCAGCATTTTCGCTTGCAGATCGGCCTTGGATAGAATGCGACGTTTACGCTGTTTCTCAAATAACTTGTAGTTGTAGTTGAGCGCATTTAAAACGCCATCGTTGCTGACGTCTTTGATGCGAACAGGTACTTTTGCTTTTGCAACAGACACATGGCTGATTCCGGCGCCCATCAGACCACCACCAAGCACACCAACTTTATGAACTGGTGCTGGTTTCGCATCCGTGCCATTCTCTTTCTTCATTTCTGTTGTGGCAAAGAAGATAGAACGGAGCGCTTTTGACTCTGAGCTCATCACAAGCTCACCGAAGCGCTTCGCTTCAAGTTCTTGACCTTTAGCGAAGCCTTTCTCTAAGCCATGTTGAATAACTTCTAGAATTGCAACCGTTGCTGGATAGTTACCACGGGTTTTTTGATTCGTTTTCTTCGCTGCTTGTTCAAATACAAACTTACGCCCTAGCCCGCTACCAGACATCACCTTTTCTTTCGTCGATAGCTTTTTCGTACCCTTGTTTTTACCTTTGTCGATAAACTGTTTTGCTACGTCGAGCAAAATGGTATCAGGCACACAGGCGTCCACAACGCCCAGTTTTTTAGCTTTCTTCGCACGAAGTTGTTTACCCGTCAGAATCAAGTCCAACGATGGTAACAGGCCAATCAAACGTGGCAGACGCTGAGTACCACCAGAACCTGGCAATAAACCAAGTTGTACTTCTGGCAGACCTAAACGCGTTTTGTCAGAATCCGTACAAACACGATAATCACATGCAAGAGCCAGTTCTAAACCACCGCCCAAACATGGGCCATGAATGGCCGCAACGACAGGATAAGGTAAGTCCGATAGCTGCTGGAATAAATCCTGACCTTGCCTTGCTAAGGCTTCCGCTTCACTTGCTGTGGTGCATGCTTCTAGCATTCGAACATCAGCACCCGCAACAAAATTGTCCGGTTTTAGGGAGTGGATGATCATCCCTTTAATACCACTGGAGTCTTTTAGCTGAGCAAAAATTTCTTTCATTTCGTCAGCAAAAGCCGCCTGCAGCGTATTCATTTTTTCATTAGGAACATCGATGGCTAACCAAGCAATATTTTGCTCATCAACCTTTAGACTAAATGCTTTTTGCTCGCTCATTACTCAACCTCCAGAATCATTGCCGCACCAAGACCACCAGCAGCACATGCGGTATTCAATGCAATACCACCGCCACGGCGTTTTAGCTCTCGTAGGGTTTGCGTCATCATACGCGCACCAGTCGCAGCAAATGGGTGACCATAAGCAATTGATCCGCCAAGCACGTTGAACTTATCCATGTCAATTTCACCAATCGCTTTTGAGCGACCAAGGTTTTCTTGAGCAAACTTATCGGAAGCAAACATCTTCACATTCGCCAATGCTTGAGCAGCAAAGGCCTCGTGCATGTCGATCAACGTCAGGTCTGACAGTTCCAAGCCTGTATTTTCAAGCACTTTCGCTGTGGCATAAGTCGGCCCCATCAGCATGTCCTTTTCCACGCCGATAGCAGAGAATGCATAACCTCGGATGTAACCAAGAATCTCCATTCCGAGCTCTTTCGCTTTACCTTCTCGCATCAACATCACTGCCGCACCACCATCAGTCAATGGCGTACTGTTCGCAGCCGTAACACTGCCATACTGACGATCAAACGCAGGTCGCAATTTCGCGTATCCCTCAACCGTTGAGTCATGACGGATATTGTTGTCTTCCGAAATCCACTTTTTGTATGGTTCAGGGAAAGCCGTCATCACTTCATCTTGGATTTTTCCTTCTTTCCAAGCTTGAGAAGCCAGCGTATGAGAACGATGTGCAAGCGCATCCTGTTCTGCGCGAGAAATACCATGTGTTTTAGCCATTTGCTCTGCAGTTTGTCCCATGGATAAACCCGTAGAGTACTCTGCTACTGCTGGTGGCACTGGCATCAGGTCTTTAAAGCTCAAGTTTTTGAGGATACTAAGCTTCTGACCCATTGTTTTTGTCTTACTAAGAGCAAGCAGATTAGCAGCCAATTTCTTTGATACGCCAATAGGCAGGACGGAAGAAGAGTCTGCACCGCCAGCAATACCAATATCGATGGTTCCCGCCATGATGCTTTCTGCGACATTAACCGCCGCTTGAAAACTCGTTGCACACGCTCGAGTCACACTGTAAGCATCAGTATGGATGTTCATACCGGTACCTAACACGATTTCTCGTGCGATGTTTGGCGCTTCAGGCATTTGTACTACTTGTCCAAATACCACTTGTTCGATTAGCTTCGGATCAATATCTGTTCGAGCAAGCATTTCGCTTACTACCATTTTCCCTAAATCGACCGCTGGCACTTGGCTAAATTCCGTGCTTTGACGAGCAAAGGGAGTTCGAAGCCCCGCGACAATAGCGACACGCTCACCATTGCGTGTTTTTACTTCCTGCTTGCCCATTGTTTCTCCTTAAATACAAGAGGTCTGACCTGATGCATTGTAATGAATTTGTTAAATTTATCAAACGTGCGTTTAAATAAACGTGAAGCAAGTAGTTCAATTACTCTACTTCTTTGATTCTTATGCGATTACTAATGGTTAACTATAGAGAGTTAAAACGGTAAGAGGTATACGGAAAGTAAAATCGAAGCAAAAAAAAACCACACATAACTGTGTGGTCGGAATATCTATAAAACAATTAACTTACGCCAATTGAAAAGTAATCAGTTTCCTGATTAGGAGAAAGTAAAGTCAGCCTTCAAAAGGAAGTGTCATCTTGCTCAACATGTTAGTCGCAATGACTAACGAGATGACAAGGTGTACTATAACCCCTTCACTGCTTGATATTTTGAAATAGATCAATTTTATAGTGATTTTACGAGTTTTAAGCTCACCTAGAGCGATTATTGATTCAAAACAATTCAAGAATCCACCATCAGAAGTCCCTTTTAATGCTCCATCGAGTGAACTTATCCAAGCCATTGATTACTAATGATGATATTGTTAACAATATATATCAATTCGTGTTCGATGATATCTGACATTTGCGTATACACTTTTAGGTAACCACATGGCTTATTGTGTCAAAGGGGTTGCATGACAAATCCTGCAACCAAAACCGCTAGGCGATGAAGCAAGTAAAGTCATGCTCAGAACAAATAAGAAACTCACAGAGCGAGGATGGAGGCTCCTGTGGCCATATTAAAAATGTTTGGAAAGAAAAATTCCAACAGTCCGGTCAACTCTGATATGGACAAGCAAAGAAAATACGAAGCGCTCGTCCGAGGGTATCATCGTGACTTGTACCGCTACGCATATTGGTTATGCAAAGATAAAGCGGTCGCGGAAGATCTAGTTCAGGAAACCTGTCTTAGAGCTTGGAAGTCACTCGATAGCCTCCAGGACGAAAAAGCTGCCAAGTCTTGGCTCATCACAATATTGAGACGAGAAAATGCGCGCCGCTTCGAACGTAAACAATTTGATTTAGTTGATATCGATGATTACGGCAATGATGCTAAAGTCAGCGATGAACCACATCATCAGCAAGAATGGCTGCAGGCACAGATCATGAAGCTCGATGTTGAATACCGTGAGCCTTTATTTCTCCAAGTTGTTGGTGGTTTCAGTGGAGAAGAAATTGGTGACATTCTTGATTTAAATAAAAACACAGTGATGACTCGACTATTTCGCGCTCGTAATCAACTTAAAGAGATGTTGGATTCTCAAGATACCAAGAGAGGACAAAAGAATGGATGATTTAGAATTTCGTCGTCGTATTTTGTCGGATCCAAAACAAAAGGATGAAGAGATTCTGCAAGCTTTAGCTGGTAGCGACGCCAACAATAAGTTTGTTGATGACGTTTTGGATCTCGATGTAAAAATTAAACAAGCCATGAATGTGGATGTACCCGAAGATCTCGCAGATAAGATTTTATTTAGTCAGACGTCGAGTGCACTTGATGAAGAGAAGGTCGTAAGACCAAACTTTGTCCGCAAAGCAATGGCACTTGCCGCTTCTATTGCGTTCACCGCAGGGTTATTAGTTGGCCAAGTAAACTGGGGAAATGTTTTGGTGTCTCCAGCACAAGCCAGTTTAGCGGATACCGCGATGAAACACGTTATTCATGAAGAACCGTTTGTTCGTCATCTTGATGAGGATGTACCGAGCTCGCAAATTAATGCGAAAATGTCGCCATTTCATTACCAGTTTAGTGAAAACTTTCCATATCACGTTTACTACCTAAACCACTGCGGTTTTGGCGAATCCAATGCGGTGCATATGGTGTTCCAAGGTCCAAAAGGTAAAGTAACGTTATTTATTACTGGTATTCCAAGCGAACAAAGTACCGGCTTTAGTAAGGATGGCATGACCGGAATCGTTCAGCCCGTCGGGAGTTCAAGCCTGATTTTAGTCGGGGAAGAAGGTGAAAATATTGATGCGCTCGCTACGACTCTTGCATCAATGATTAAGCCGATGTAACAACTTCGACGATTTCCAGCCTTCAAAAGGTTAAATGCCGCTAAATGATCTTATTTAGCGGCATTTTTGTATAAATAGAACACAAAACATTCACCACCCCTATCGCATTTAGAGCTTAAACTCTAAATTATGCATTTTAAGTGCAATTTCCCGTCTTTTAGACATCATTTCTGCAATTTTTATTCAATTTTATCCAATGGTCGGATTTGTCCAAGCAACTATTGATACTACTATCTGCGCCACTGAGCAAAAGCTCAATTTATCGTCCAAAGAGACGAATCTAATAAGGAAAAACAAATGACTCAGAACACGCGTCTGTTTAGAAAGACTCTCCTAGCAGTAACGGTAGCTTTTGCCTCAGGTCAATCGATGGCAGCGGGTTTCCAAATCAACGCTCAATCAGCAACTGGCATCGGCCGTGCATTTGCTGGTGATGCGGTAATCGCAGATAATGCAGCAGTAATGGCTCGTAACCCAGCAGCAATGGCTCTGTTTGATAAAATGGAACTGTCGCTAGGTTTCGAAAGCATTACTTCAATGATTGAAGTGAAAGATGCGAAATATAACGTTAATACTCCTTTGGGCTCCAATACTGTAAGTGTTGCTGATACTGATGATGTGGGTGATACGTCAATAGCTCCAAACATTCACCTAATCGTTCCAGTAAATGACAAGTTTGCATGGGGCGTAAACGCATACTCTAATTTCGGCACTAAAACTGAATTTTCAGATAACTACACCGCAACAGAGTACGGTGGTCTTACGGATGTAAAAAGCTTCAACTTTGGATTGGCGGGTTCTTACCGTTTAAACGAACAATGGAGCTTTGGTGCTGGTTTAGATTTAATCTACGGCCAAGGCACAATGAAGCGTACAACTAGCTCTTCAGTCCCAAGGGTTGGCGGTCAAAAAATTCTGGACGTAGATAAAGCTGATGGTTGGGCTGTTGGTTTTAACGTAGGTACTGTGTACGAACTAGATGAAAACAACCGTTTTGGTCTAGCGTATCGTTACAGCCCTGAATTTACGGCAAAAGACGACAAAGGTCAGGAAATCACGCTACCTCTACCAGATATGGCCGAGTTTTCTGGTTTCCACAAAATCCAAGACACTAAGTTTGCTGTACACTACAGCATCCAATACATCGGTTGGAAAGATTTCGACCAAATTGATTTTGAGAACCTAAATCAGGGTTTACTTAAAGGTGGTTACTCGAAAGACTATCAATGGCAAGATGGCTGGCACTACGCAATTGGTGGTACTTACTACCTAAACAACAACTGGACACTTCGTGCTGGTTACATGTACGACACAAGCGCTCAAGATAAAGTAACGTCTATCTCGGTACCAGACTCAGATCGCCAGTGGTTCTCCACAGGTTTCTCTTACCATATTGATAATAGCTCAAACATCGATTTTGGCTTCACGTACTTGTTAGGTGAAGATGTAAAAGTTAATGAGAATACTCAATTAGCTCCTGGTCTTTCTACCGGTGTAACAGCAACAACTCATGCTGATGCAATTCTATTCGGCTTACAATACAGCCGTAGCTTCTAAACGCTTCGCTGTTAGTTAGTAGAAAAATACTTTATATAAAAGGCTGGATTTCCAGCCTTTTTTCATATCTGCGATTTATTGCTCACTCAATTTGAGTGAACACGTGTATCTAAATCTCACAATTAGGACGCACAGCTGTTCGCTGAATTCCGTTTACAAGCCTTTCACAGTTAGATTATTAAACCGCAAAAATAACATTTGAAAGGATAATATTTCAAAAGACCACTTACGCTGGATTTTCATTTCTAAAGTAAAAACTCTACCTTTAAACTTTCGTCCCACGTTATAAACAAATCAGCGAACATTCGAATGAAAACCAACAAGACTCTTCTATCAACAGCAGTGGCATTAAGCCTACTTGGCACAACGGGCATGGCTAACGCAGCAGGTTTCCAACTTGCTGAATATTCTGCAACAGGCCTAGGTCGAGCATATGCTGGTGAAGCAGCAATAGCTGACAACGCAAGTGCACAATGGCGTAACCCAGCAATGCTAACTTATTTGGAAGGCACTCAAGTGTCCGTTGGTGCAATCTATGTGAACCCAAATATTGATATTGAAGGTGATGTAAACTTCCACGGTAGCACTTCTTCTGCATCTTCAGATGACTTCGCACATGATGCAATCATTCCAAACTTCTACCTATCACACCAATATAATGAGAAATTCGCGATTGGTTTGGCATTTGGCACCAACTACGGCATGGAAACCGATTTAGGTAAAGGCTTTGGTGCCTCGCACTTCGGTAACGAAGCAAGCGTAACGACAATGGAAGCGAACTTAAACGCAGCTTACAAAGTCAATGAATCAATCAGCGTTGGTGGTGGTATCCGTTACATCATCGGCGAAGGCAGCTTTGGCGCAGCAGCTCCTAAGAATAACGTTGTAGGGTTAAACCCTGAAACTAATCAACCAATCAGTGTTCCTCAAGGTACCGCTCTAAAATACATGGAAGGTGACGATACCGCTTGGGGCTGGCAAGTTGGTACAGCATGGCAGATCAATGAAAATAACCGTATCGGCTTCGCGTACAAATCTGAAGTTGAACTGAAGCTTGAAGGCCATGCTGAAGGTCTTGGTTTTGGCTTCGGTACTTCTGAACGCGACAACGGCTACATGTATCTAAACCTGCCTGCAACGGCTGAATTGGCAAGCTTCCACCAAGTAACAGACCAACTTGCGTTACACGCAAGCGTTAACTGGACGGATTGGAGCTCTTTCGAGAAATTGGAAGCACGTCTAAATACTGCTGGCACGCATATGGTTAAAGTAGAAAACTGGGAAGACAACTATCGCTTTGCTGTTGGTGCTACTTACCAGCTTGATCCTAAGCTAGCGCTACGCACTGGTATTGCATACGATACTTCAGCGGTAAGCGACAAAAACCGTACGATCACTATTCCAGAAACTGACCGCACTTGGCTAAGTATTGGCGCAACGTACGATTGGACGAAAGACTTCAGCCTAGACGCTGGCTTCACCTATATTTTTGCGAAAGACGCACCAATCGTTGAGTCTCGTGGTTACAAGTCAGACGACACTGCAGAACAAGTCGGCGGCCAATTCGTAGGCGAAACTACGGGTAATGTTTGGCTAATCGGTGTTCAAGCAAACTACCGTTTCTAACCAAGCGGCAAAATACAAAAAAGGCTTAGTATCAGCTAAGCCTTTTTTCATTTCTCTATTGTGAAGAACAACGCTTAAAAGTCTTCTAGATATTCATCTAAATACTCTTCTTCTTCGATGTTAACTTCTTCTACCGTTTCAACTTCTGCTTTAAAATTTTGACGCTGGATATAAACATCGCGAGTTAGAATATATGGATCCGGCGACGAGTCTAGCTGCGCTTCTTGCGGTACTAATAAAGCACGCTTCTCCATTCCTTCAAACGCCCACTTACCCAAACTCGCCCAGAAGTTGAGATAAGAGAGGGGTAAATACGTACTATCTACGGTATCTGTCACTTCACGTAAGGTATACGGACCATAACCTGGAACCATGAAGTAAGGACCATTTCCAACGCCATAGTGGCCTACTGCATCACTGAACGCTTTCTCGTCGTACTTCGTAATACCCGCGGCACTTGCAATATCAAATAAACCGAAAATACCGAACGTCGAGTTAATCCAAAAACGGTTAAAGTGGTCCACGGCTTTCGTACCATTACCCATGATTAAGTTATTAACCATGCTTGCTGGCTCATCTAAGTTCGATAAGAAGTTAGCGATACCAGAACGAATAGGAACTGGCGTGTATTCTACATACGCAAGTGATACAGGACGAACCAAATACGGATCTAAATATTCGTAGTTGAGTTCCCACATGGTTCGGTTAAAGCCTTCCAACGGGTCATACACATCAGAAGTCGTTTGATTTGTTTCTTGTCCTGTTACTGCTTCATCAGGCGCACTTGAACAGCCAACCAGTCCAACGGCTAACAGCAACAAGAAGGTAGATTTACCCTTGTTATACATTTTATTTTCCATAACGACTATTAATGTACCTAAGTCACCCCGATTAACCATTGTACGTATGTTGAGCAGGATACATAGTAAAGATGACTCAGATATGGGAATAAATAAAGGCCAGCAATCGCTGGCCTTCGGTATTCTACTCGATCGTTTAGAGTCATACCACTAAAGGCAACTGACTCTACCTCGTTGTCATGTTTCAGAGACAGATGTTAACAATTAATACTGCTGATCAATGGTCACTTCTACTGGTGCGCCAAATTCAACGACGTCACTTTCTCCGTGCCAATCTTGATCACGCGTTGCTACGTTACCGTCAGAATCTACACGCACACGGACGATTAGCTTATCGAGTGAAGATAACTTTTGCCCTTGCATCATGGCATTGCCATCATCTAATACGACTGTGCGAGGGAAAGTACCTAGCGGATAACGAGCAGCAGCCACAGGCATTGGAGAGCCATCTGAACGATGTACTGACACAATCAGAACTGCGTTTGGATCCAACTGAGCATTTGGTGCCACATTAATTGTCACAGCTACACTCTTATCCGGTGAAACCGCTTCGCCCATTTGCTTACGAGCACTCTCAATACTGCGTGACAACATCTCGTAGCGGCTATCTTCTGGACCAATCATTTGCTGCATGATTCCCCAGTACTTGATGGCTGCCGGGAAGTCTTGACGCTCAAACGCATCGAACGCTAACAAAGAAAACACACGCAGATCGACATAGTCTTGCTGCATCAGCTTGCCGAGTAATGAGCGAGCCGTCGCTTGATCCATTTCCTCTTGAGACAGCATCAGAGCTTGTGCATAACCCAACATCACATCTGGGTCTTTTGGCTCTAGGTGGTACGATTTTTCCATCGCATCGATAGCTGTGGTGACATCACGATTTGCTAACGCAATACGACCTAGCAGTAACCAACCTGTCGAGTCTTCCGGCTGGTAATGTAAGCGAGTTCGAAGGGCAAGGGTCAAATCCGCCATTTCATCGTCACTCAGCGGCTCAGAAGAAGCCGACATCAGCTTTTTCGATAACTCAGGTAGATTTGCAGACACTTCTTGCCATTGAACAATATCGTCTGACGCGCCAAATTTATAATACAAACCATAGCTCAGCACCACCGTCAGAATTACCGATGGAACTAAAACCGCGATTGGAGAAACCTTAGTTTCTTTTTGCGCTTTATCACCAGGGATATCGTCAAGCAGTGATTGCTTTAGATCAGAAATCAGTTCGTCTTCACTTTCAACTAGACCTTCGTCAGTTTCTTCTGCAAGCTCAGATAGTCGGTCTTTATAAAATGCCTTGTTAAGCTCATCGCGTAACACATCATCATTGTTCGCTTTTTGTTTAAGCAGCGGCAAAGCCACCAGCGCACAAGCAATAAGCGTGAGAACAACGGTGGAAATCCAAAATAGTGTCATTACTTCTTATCTCCGTTGTTCTCTTCTTCAAGCAATGCTTTTAAACGAGCTTCTTTTTGCTCATCCCATTGCTCGTCACTGCTCGCTTTTGCCTTAACTTTAGATTTACGGCTACGCAGTACAATCAAACCAAAACCACCCAGTACTACAGCGAGTGGCCCTAGCCACAAAATCGCAGTCGCGACCGTAAATGGTGGGTTGTAAGTCACGAAGTTACCGTAACGGTCGATCATGTAATCAACAATCTCATCTTTGGACTTACCTTCTTTGGTCATTTCGTACACCTTATGGCGTAAGTCCTGAGCAAGTTCAGCGTTAGAATCCGAGATCGTGTTGTTCTGACATTTAGGGCAACGGAGCGTATGGCTTAACTCTTTGAACTGCTGTTCTTGTTCCAAATTATCAAACTCGTACACTTCAATGGCCGCATGAGCAGCAAGAGATAATGTCATCGCAGCAAAAACGGCAAGAATTAGCTTTCTCATTGCTTCGCCTCCTCAACCAATTTGTTGTAAAGCGGCTCCAGTGTTTCTGACCAATTACGTGGGTTTACATCCCCTACATGGCGATAGCGAATCACACCATTTGCATCAATAATGAATGTTTCTGGAGCACCATAAACGCCAAGGTCAAGGCCAAGCATACCACTGCCATCAAATAGGCTGATCAAGTACGGGTTGCCGAGATCATTCAGCCAACCTATTGCTTTATTACGATCATCTTTGTAATTCATACCGATGATCTTAACGCCCTTACCCGCCAATTCGTTTAGGTATTTATGCTCTGCATAACACGTTGGGCACCACGTTGCCCAAACGTTCAAGAGCAACGGTTCACCTTTAAAAATTGATTGGTCGTACTGTTTTCCAGGCTCAGCCAGGTCTTCTAAATGAAATTCAGGAACTGGCTTGCCAACCAAAACCGACTCCAATTTAGTTGGATCATCGCCCTCTTGGTTACGCATTAATTGGGTTGCGAAAATGCCCGCTAGAATCATGAAAGCGACAAGCGGAATAAATAAGATTTTCTTATTCATGTTATGCCTCCTGCTCTTTTGACTTCGCGTTTTTCTTCGGCGATTTACGGAAGCGGTAGCGTTTATCAGAAATCGCTAGTGCGCCGCCTAATGCCATAATCAAAGAGCCAGCCCAAATCCATCGAACGAACGGTTTATAGTAAATACGAACAGCCCAAGATCGGTTGTCGTCTAAACGTTCACCCATTGCAATGTATAAGTCGCGGCTAATACCACGGTCAATGGCTGCTTCAGTCATCATAGACTTAGCCGTACGGTAGAAGCGCTTCTCTGCGTGAAGCGTATTCACGTATTTGCCATCGTGTGTGATCTCAAAGTCTGCGATGTAGCCATCGTAGTTTGGACCATCTTTATCACGCAAGCCTGAGAAGTAGAAATCATAGCCTTGAATTTGGAAGTGTTCGCCAGGTGCTAAACGTACATCACGCTCGATGCTGTAGTTCTGTACCATCGCAATACCGATAACAGATACCGCCAGACCAACATGACCCAACATCATTGCCCAGTGGCTACGTTGCAGCTTGCGAACACCTTCACTAAAGCTATGACGGTGCGTTGCGCGCTCGTACAGTTCAAAGCCATGCATCGCAATAATCCAAATCGCCATCACCCAACCAATGTAAGCCATGGTTGAGAAGAAATCGGCAAACAGGTACACGCATAGCGCGGCCAAGGCGAAAGCAAGCACACCTGAAACGAGCATTGGTTTCACAAGTTTAGATAAATTGTCTCGCTTCCAACGAATAAGAGGGCCAATACCAAGCAGGAAAGCAAATGGCATCATTAACCACGCAAATAGCATGTCAAAGAATGGCGCACCGATAGAGACCGACCCCAAACCAAGCTGCTTGTGTACGAGCGGCAACAGTGTCCCCACTAACACCACAACAAGAGCGGCGATAAGTAATACGTTGTTGGCTAAGAGCGCATTTTCACGTGAGACTAAGTCGAAGTTACCTCGTACACGCACTGCTGCCCCTTTTACGGCAAACAGCAATAAAGAGCCACCGATAACGAAAACGAGGAAGCCTAGAATAAACATACCGCGCGACGGGTCAGACGCGAACGCGTGTACCGATACTAAAATACCGGAACGGACTAAGAAGGTGCCCAACAAACTCAACGAAAATGCAGAGATTGCCAATAGTACCGTCCACGCTTTAAATGTGCCGCGCTTTTCTGTCACGGCAAGAGAGTGCATTAATGCGGTACCCGCTAACCAAGGCATGAATGATGCGTTTTCTACTGGGTCCCAGAACCACCAGCCACCCCAGCCAAGTTCGTAGTAAGCCCACCAAGAACCTAGTGCGATACCAAGTGTTAAGAATACCCATGCTGCGGTTGTCCAAGGACGAGACCAACGAGCCCAAGCAGTATCAAGGCGTCCGGTCATTAGGGATGCGATCGCAAAAGAGAATGCAACCGAGAAACCAACATAGCCCATGTAAAGCATTGGCGGGTGAACAATCAAACCAGGGTCTTGAAGCAGAGGGTTCAAGTCACGTCCGTCAACCGGGAAGAACGGTAACGTACGTAGGAATGGGTTCGACGTTAGGATGATAAACAGTAGGAAACCCACTGAGATCATGCCCATAACAGCAAGTACACGTGCAACCGACTCTTGCGGCATACCACGACTAAACGTCGCTACAGCGACAGTCCAAGCAGCTTGGATTAAAACCCATAGCAACAGTGAACCTTCGTGTGCACCCCATACTGCGGTTAAACGGTAGTACCAAGGAAGCTGACTATTCGAGTTGCTCGCTACATACTGTAACGTGAAGTCGTTGGTATAAAATCCCCAACATAAAATGGCGAAAGAGAACAACAGCATCAGGAACATAGACCAAGATAGCGGTCGC
Organism: Vibrio sp. 970; assembly: GCF_033339075.1. Lineage (NCBI taxonomy): Bacteria > Pseudomonadati > Pseudomonadota > Gammaproteobacteria > Vibrionales > Vibrionaceae > Vibrio > Vibrio sp. 970. The sequence continues at coordinate 192,960 of NZ_JAWOTW010000006.1, read as the reverse complement.
GCTGTGTTCATTAGCATGGTGTTATTATTCGATGCTCCCCACAATGGCAATACGCTCAACAGCACTGCCATTGCAAGCGAAAGAATGAGAGCAAAGTGACCGATTTCAGCAATCATTGGCCGCTTCCTTGTTTCTGTTCGGTGCTGTATTGAAGCGGTTCATGCGTTTTCTTCATCGCTTCTGCAATTTCTGGTGGCATGTATTCTTCATCGTGCTTCGCTAGGACCTCAAATGCCTCAACTGTCGTGGCATCTTTCAGTACACCTTGAGCAACAATACCCTGCCCTTCACGGAACAAGTCAGGAAGAATACCGTCATAGGTAATCGTCACTTTCGGACCGACATCGTGCAGGTCAAAACTCACTTTCAAAGAATTAGGATCTCGACGAACTGAGCCCACAACCACCATTCCACCGATACGCAGACGCTGGCCTACTTCTGGCTTGGTGCCATCTGGCTTACCATTAACCAATTCCGTTGGAGTGTAGAAAAGGTCCATATTTTGATTAAGCGCATAAAGTATCAAACCAATGGTGGCACTAATACCGATAAAGATCGCTAGTACAATACCTAGCCTCTTTTTACGTCTCGGGTTCATAAGGTGTTCTCCATGTTCTTCGCTGCGTCGATACGAGCTTGACGGTCAATTTTTGCTTTCACTTCTTTCAATAATGCATCACCGCGGCGAAGGCTAGTGATCAGAAGAATCAGCATGGATAAGAAAGTAATACCAAACGCACTCCATACGTATGATGCGTAGCCACCCATGGCAAAAAAGTCGCTCAGAGATTCAAAATGCATAATCAGTTACCTCACTGAGTTTGTTCTGTTGCGAGTTTGCGCACCCAAGGGCGGTGACTTTCTTTACTGATGATTTCGTTACGAAAACGGACCATCGTCACGGCACCAAAGAAGAACGCAAAGCCAAAGATGTTCAGCAATAACGGCCAAAGCATGTCGGATGAAATAGAAGGTTGTTCAAATTTCGTGATCGTCGCACCTTGATGAAGCGTGTTCCACCATTCCACGGAAAAGTGAATGATAGGTAGGTTTACTACGCCTACGATCGCTAAGATACCAGCGGCTTTTGCAGCGGTTTTTTGATCGTCAAACGCATGGTAAAGCGCAATCACACCAAGGTAGAGAAATAGAAGAATCAATTCAGATGTAAGACGGGCATCCCATACCCACCAAGTGCCCCACATAGGCTTGCCCCAAACAGCACCTGTAAGTAGAGCAATAAAAGTAAATACTGCACCAATCGGAGCCATCGCAAGTGCCGCCATATCAGATAGGCGAACTTGCCATACTAGGCCAATAAATGCAGCGATCGCCATCGACATATAAACGCCCATAGACCAAATAGCTGATGGGACATGAATGTAGATGATTCGGAAACTGTCACCTTGTTGGTAATCTGAAGGCGCAAATGCAAGCCCCCAAACCGTACCAACCGATAAGCATACGAGGGCCAATACAGAAAACCAAGGCAGAAACTTACCACTCAAACGATAAGCTGCTTCTGGCTTGGCATAAGGATGTAGCCATTTCCACATGTTTTGTTCTCACTCTTACTTCAGGGACACTGTCTAAAGGGTTGAGACCGTAGCAGTGCTTTAATAATAATTCTTTGATCAAGCGCCGCTTCATTGGCACTTTATTGAGTTAGTTGACACTAACTCGTAATGCGGCACTGATGGCAAAAGGCGTTAATGTCATCGCCCCCATTAGCATCGCACCTAAAATCGCTAGTTGACCGTTATACGCCATACCGAGTGCGGCAGCATCAATTGCCGATGTTGCGAAAATCAAAATTGGGATGTAGAGCGGAAGAATAAGCAAACTCAAAAGAACGCCACCCTTTTGCAACCCAACAGTCAACGCCACACCAATGGCGCCAATAAAACTTAGTGTTGGTGTACCGATCATCAAGGTTAATACAACCGATAGCCAAGTATTGAAGTCGAGCGAAAGTAAAACCGCCAATAATGGGCTAATTAAAATCAGAGGTAACCCTGTTAACAACCAATGTGCTATGACCTTTGAAACCACTACAAGTTGCAATGGAATCGGCATTAGCATCATTTGTTCTAGTGCACCGTCTTGAAAATCATCACGAAATAGACGCTCTAATGATAATAAGGCGGACAGCAATGCGGCAACCCAAACGATGCCCGCTGCAATACGTGCTAACAAATTAGGTTCTGGTCCAATACTCAGAGGAAAGAGAGTAATGACAATAATAAAGAACCACAACGGGTTCAGAATGTCTGCCTGACGGCGAAATGCGATTAGGAGCTCACGACGAATGATGGTGGTCATCGAGGAAATCATATCAGTCACCCAGCTTTATTTTTCTAAGTTTCGGGCTGTCCGCAAACATATCTTGATGCGTCGTCAACACAACAATACCGCCATTATCAGCATGACTTGCGAACAAAGATTCAAGCACCTTGACGCCTTGCTTATCAATGGCAGTCAACGGCTCATCTAAAATCCATAAAATTTGCTTACTGAGCCATAACCTTGCCAATGCGACTCGTCGTTGCTGACCTGCGGAAAGTTGTGCTACAGGCACATCTTCTCGACCAGCTAATCCTACTTGAGTCAAAGCGATAAAGATTTCTTCGTCTGAAGAGCGATTATTTTGAATAGATTGATAAAAACGTAAGTTTTCTAATGCGGTAAGCTCTCGTTTCACTCCTGTTTGATGTCCTAAGAAAAGCAGATCTTGATGGAAAACATCACGAGATTTTTCAACCTCTTCGCCTTTCCATTTAATGACACCTTCTTCTCTATCACCTAACCCTGTCACAATCCGTAGCAATGTAGTTTTACCAGTACCATTACGCCCTTCGATCTGGACCAATTCACCAGGCTTAATTTCAAACTGCAGGTTTTCAAACAGAACCCTTTCATCACGGATTGCTGTCAGGTTAGACACTTCTAACATAGAGCTTCAACTAAAAAATGAACGAGCCGCTATATTAGCACAGCTTAGTTATGACAAAACAGGATAAGAGGGCTAGGTTACATGTAAGTTCATGTATTTTTGTTAATTAATCATCACACTTTAATAAAATTAACTATAAGTAGTTATAAGCGCTCATTTTGAATTTGAGAGGCCAGAACTAAGAGCAAGATCGACTGAAGGTTATCTAGGGTTGTATTTAAGAAGAGCATTAGCGGCTAAAAACAAAAAAAGAGGCGTAATAACGCCTCTTTTTTATCGCTTGATAACCTTTAGCGTCGACGACGTCCACGCGCTGGATATTCTGCGTCATCTGATGGCTGACCACTTAATGGTGGAATCTTCTCTTTCCCTGCCAGTTTCTTCTGCAGTGAAAGCATCAACTCAGCTTCGGCTTTTGGTAGTTCGCACTCTTCAATCAGCTCGTTGATATCAGCGCCAAGCTGTACCATTTTAGAAGCGCGACTGTACAAGCGACCATCAGTATCAGCGTGTTCGAGTTCGCGAATTCTCTCGTTTAAGTGCTGAATAATGTCTTGTTGCTCCGTCACTTTTTGCCCAAGACCAACGACAACCGAGCGCACTTCGAGTAACTGCTTACTCAACTTTTGCACTTCTTTATCTGCGTGTCGAGATTGAGCTCGTTGTTGGTCTAACTGCTTTTGTAACCCCGAGCGAATCCGCAGTTGCAAAACAACCAATACTAACACGATAAAAGCGACGCCACCCGCAAGGAATGGAGCAGATAAAAGAGTCTCTTCAGCCATCATCATTCAGCCATTAAAGGTGAGCCATCTCGTCCCACTCGTCATCTGTTAGCAGCTTGTTCAAATCCACAAGGATAAGAAGCTTGCCGTCACGGTTGCTCACACCCTGGATGAACTTCGCACTCTCGTCGGTACCAACTGAAGGCGTCGTATCAATTTCAGAAGAACGCAGATAAACGACTTCTGCCACGCTATCTACTAAGATACCAATCACTTGACGCTCAGACTCGATCACAATAATACGAGTGTTGTCGGTGACTTCGCCTTCCATCAGGCCAAAACGTGAACGTGTATCGATAACAGTAACTACATTACCGCGTAGGTTGATGATACCAAGTACATAATCTGGTGCACCTGGAACAGGGGCAATTTCAGTATAACGAAGTACTTCACGAACTTGCATTACGTTGATGCCGTACGTTTCTTCTTCTAGCTGGAACGTCACCCACTGAAGAACTTCGTCATTCGATGCATCTTTCTTCACTTCTACTTCAAAAGCTTGAGACATAGTTAATCCTCGTTAATGTCGTTCCCGACTTAAATCTAATTCAGTGATTTGACATCTAAACCGGCGTTTAGCATGTCAATGAGCGCCTGGACATGAATTAAGGCACACATTTTTTCTTTTACCATGCCCGCTAGCCAAGGGCGTTTACCCGCCTGCTCACGCCAGCGAACCTTGTCGATATTAAGCGTTTCAGTCCCCATTAATTGGTTACTGGCCAACCCCCACATGCTCTCACCAAGCATGACGACATATTGGTAGTTATCTTTATAGCTATCATCACGAAGCTTATCTGCCATCACCCATTTCGCGGTATCGATGACATCAAACTGCTGCTCGCGATTTGTTTGTAGCCCCAAATACCAGGCGGGTTTTCCTATCAAATGGTTAAGCTCGCTAATGCGATGAATACCACCTAACTCATCAAGAGGTACAGCAAACGTGACACCATTCACATCAAAGTAAAGAACTTGGAAGTCCTCACTTCGCTTCGTGCTTTCCCAGACCGTTGGTATATCGGAATCTGCTTGTGTTTCGAGTTCAGTATCGACGTTCGCTTCTATATTGATACTTTGTTCGATCACTGCGTGAGGTTCATCCACCTCTGGTTGCGCTTCCTCAAAAACTGGCTCATCAATCACCCAGTCCTGTATTTCCTCAACACCCTGAAGCTCAGGCACCTCACTAAAGGTTTGTACCTCAGGCTCAGCCGCTTTTATCTCTGCTGCAATATCAATCGTATTTTGTTCAAGAATACTATCAATATCCAACTCAGCCACTGGGTTGCTTGCTTCAAGCTGACTTAATAGCCTTTGAACATCTTCCAGGTTTGGAGCTTCCAACTCTGGCGGATATGTTTCTTGAAACTGGTACGTTTCTGGCTCCGAGTATTGTAGCTGTAATTCTGGCTCTGGCTCTGGCTCTGGCTCTGGCTCTGGCTCTGGCTCTGGCTCTGGCTCTGGCTCTGGCTCTGGCTCTGGCTCTGCAGATGATACCTCTTGAGCCAACAGGTCAAGGTCTTCCTCAAGAGTCGTTATTTCAGTTTCATCATCCAGTAATGCATTAAAGTAGTCATCAAGTGCTTGTTCACTGGACAGCACATCATTACTGCTCATCGAACGCCAACCTCTCCAGGTAAATCAGTAGCTGTTTATAGGCAAACACACCACGGCTACTAGATGCAAAATGCGAAGCTGGCAAGTGCTTTAAACTGGCATCGCGGAACTTGGTATCAATAGGCACCGCTGAGGTCCACACTTGATTTGGGTAATCTTTTTTCAGTTGCATCAATGTCTGCAATGACGCTTTCGTGCGCTTATCGTACATGGTTGGGACGATAGTCACTTTGAAACCGCCCGGGCGAGATTTTTGCATAATGGTTAGCGTACGCATCATGCGCTCTAGACCTTTCATCGCCAAAAACTCTGTTTGAACAGGAATCAAAATTCGGTCACTGGCTGCCAACGCGTTCACCATCATCACGCCAAGGATTGGCGGACAGTCAATCAACACATAGTCATAGTCTTGTGAGACAGTTTGCAGCGCCCGTTTTAAGATTAATCCCATACCACTGCGATTACCCATTACGCGATCAAGCGTGGCAAGGGACATATGCGCGGGAATGATATCCATTCCTTCCAGCTCTGTTTCTAAAATCAACGGCTTAACCGTCTCACGAGAAAACGTCTTCAACTGGAATAAATCAAATAGGCTCGAAGTTACTGCATCAGGATCATAACCGAGATAAGTAGTCAGTGAGGCGTGAGGATCAGTATCAACCATCAATACTCGATGGCCTTTCTGGCTCAATAAGCCCGCCAATGTCACTGTTGAGGTGGTTTTACCCACGCCTCCTTTCTGGTTAGCTACACTCCAAACAATCATGATGAATCCTAAGCTAGGCCAACTTCCACCAACATGCGTTCAGCAATGCGGTCAAGCGGTAAATCTTCTGAAGAAATGCCTGCTTTAGCAACCGCTTGGGGCATGCCATAAACAACACAACTTTCTTCATCTTGTGCCCAAATTGTTGAGCCTGCAGACTTCAACATGCGAGCGCCCTCACGACCGTCTGCACCCATGCCTGTCAACACTAAAGAGAGCACTTTGTCGCCATATACTTTTGCGGCAGAACCAAAAGTCACATCCACACATGGTTTGTAGTTCATGCGGTCGCCGCCATCAATAATGCGAAGACGAGCAGCGCCCGCTCGTCCATCCACCATCATTTGTTTCCCACCTGGTGCAAGGTATGCCACACCGGGCTGTAACACATCGCCATCTTGTGCTTCTTTCACTTGAATCTTACACAAGGTGTTCAAACGACTGGCAAACGCAGCAGTAAACGTTGCTGGCATGTGTTGAATCAATACAATCGGATGCGGATAGTTCATCGGCAAACGCGTCAGAATTTTTTGTAGAGCAACGGGGCCACCTGTTGATGTGCCAATTGCCGTCAGTTGATACTTCTTACCAGAAGCACGGTACTTTGTCGCAGCAGGTCGAGTTGGTGTTGGAGTCACAGGTGAAGCCGTTCTTGAACCTAATGATCGAGTAGTCGTGCTGGTACTCGCTGTTGGGCGAGCGATAGGTCGACGCATGAAAGCGCGCTTCGAGGCAATCTGAATCACACGCTGTTGAAGTAATGACACCGCTTCTTCACGGTTACGCGCAATGTCCTCAAACTTTTTCGGTAAGAAGTCCAATGCGCCCGCATCTAGCGCATCAAGCGTAGCTTTCGCCCCGTCGTGGGTCAGGGACGAAAACATTAGAATTGGCGTTGGAGCAGCGGCCATTATTTCACGTACAGCTGTAATGCCATCCATCACTGGCATTTCAATATCCATCGTGATGACGTCAGGTTTGAGAGATTTGGCTTTCTCAACCGCCTCTCTACCATTTACCGCAACGTCAATCACTTCTAGGCGCGATTCTGAGTTGATGATTTCGCTCACGCGACGTCGGAAAAAACTCGAATCATCAACGACTAGTACTTTAATCGCCATCTTATTCCTTTTAATAACGTCAGCTTTGCTTAAAGGCGTGAAGCCGCAGCGTATCGCTTAAGTAAATCAGGCACATCTAGAATTAATGCAATGTGGCCATCGCTAGTAATTGTCGCACCAGCCATACCTGGAGTGCCCTGTAATAGATTATCGAGTGGCTTAATAACCACTTCTTCTTGACCAATAAGCGTATCCACAACAAAACCAACGCGTTGGTTACCAATCTGTACAATCACCACGTGACCGTGACCAGTACGCTCTTGGACGTTTTGCGATTTGGATGCTAACCAGTTTTGTAAGTAAAATAGCGGGATAGATTTCTCACGTACAATGATCGTCAGCTGACCATCTACCACGTTTGTACGGCTAAGATCTAAGTGGAAAATTTCACTCACCGAAGCCAGTGGTAGAGCAAACGGATGACCGCCAACACCAACCATCAGAGTCGGTAAAATCGCTAACGTTAGTGGTACTTTGATCGTAATCTTAGTGCCCTTGCCTAGCTCAGAATCGATATCGATTGAACCGTTTAAGGTATTGATCGCCGTCTTAACCACGTCCATACCCACACCACGACCAGAGATGTCAGAAATTTTATCTTTACTTGAGAAACCAGGTGCGAAGATAAGGTTGAAGCACTCTTTATCTGTTAAACGTGCCGCCGCATCTTCATCCATCATGCCACGCTTCACCGCGATGCCACGCAGTTTGTTCGGGTCCATACCGCCACCATCATCTACGATGGATAGTTCAATATGGTCCCCTTCTTGCGATGCTGACAAAATCACTTTACCTGTGCGTGATTTGCCGGCCTTCGCGCGTGCGTCTGGCATTTCAATACCGTGATCAACCGAGTTACGTACCAAGTGAATCAACGGATCGGCCAATGCTTCTACAAGGTTCTTATCGAGATCGGTTTCTTCACCGCGCATTTCTAGCACGATGTCTTTATTTAGGTTACGAGCCAAGTCACGGACAACGCGCGGGAAACGGCCAAACACTTTCTTAATTGGCTGCATACGCGTTTTCATTACCGCGCCTTGTAGATCCGCAGTTACCACATCAAGGTTAGCGACCGCTTTGGACATCTCTTCGTTGTCGCTATTCAAACCAAGGCTTAATAGGCGGTTTCGAACCAATACGAGCTCACCCACCATGTTCATGATGGTATCAAGCGTCGAGGTATCAACACGAACGGTTGCTTCAGCCTGAGGTTTTTTAACCGCTGGTGCTTTAGCTTCTTCTTTTACGGCGACTGGTTTAGATTCTGGCTTTGGTGCTGGCGCTGTTTGAACGGGTGCTGGCTTAGCAACAGGCTCAGGTTTCGCAGGGCTTTGCTCTACGTTTGCTGAAGCAGGCTTCGTTGCCATATCCAATTCTTCTAGCGTTGGACCTTTACCTGAACCATGTAGCTCATCGAGTAACTTTTCGAACTCTTCGTCCGTCATTAAGTCACTGTCTTGATTTGATGAAGATGACACTGGAGCGGAAGGCTCTGCCGCTTTAGGTGGCTCTACTGGTACGGATGCAGATGCAGCAGCCTCTGCCGTAGAAGGGCTTTTTCCTACACCGTGCAGTTCATCGAGTAAACGTTCAAACTCATCATCAGTGATATCACCACTTTCAACTGATGGCGCACTCGATTGAGGCGGTTCAGATGGCGTTGTAGATGTCGCAGACATTGAGGCGCCTGGCGCTGAACCTTTACCATGAAGCTCATCAAGTAGCTTTTCGAATTCGTCTTGGGTAATTTCATCAACAGAGCCGACACTTGATGGTGCTGACGGCGCAGCAGGTTCTTCGATGATAGGCTCGGGAATAATAGGCTCTGGAGTAGCCACTGGTTCTTCAACTACGGTTGCCGCTACTTCATCTTCTGACTCAGGTTTGCATAGACGATGAAGTTCTTCAAGAAGCTCAGGGTCCGCAGCTTCTAACGGCTCACGATCTTGAACAGCCTGGAACTGGGTATTAACCGTATCCAAGGCTTTTAGCATCGTATCCATTAAGTTTTGCGTTACCGTGCGTTGACCGTTTCGTAAAACGTCGAACACGTTCTCCGCACCATGACAAGTATCGACTAGCTCTGCCAATGAAAGGAAGCCGGCACCGCCTTTTACGGTATGAAACCCGCGGAAAATAGCATTAAGTAAGTCTTTGTCTTCTGGGTTATTTTCCAATTCAACCAACTGCTCAGAAAGCAGCTCGAGAATTTCCCCAGCCTCAATGAGAAAGTCCTGAAGAATATCTTCGTCTAAATCGTAGCTCATACGTTACCTTTAAAATCCAAGACTGGACAACAAGTCATCGACTTCGTCCTGCGATGAAACCGCATCTTCTCTCAGTTCTGGATGAAGAATCGGGCCTTCGGCTTCGCTTGTTTGTGTATTCTTTTTATCTGCCGGTTCTGACAAAACTTGAATATGTTCTTCAAGTTTATTTCCAGAGAATACGGTTAGGATTTCCACTAAGCGGCCTTCAACTTCATTAACCAACGTAATTACGCGGCGAATGATTTGGCCAGTTAGGTCTTGGAAGTCTTGCGCCATGAGAATTTCGGTCAATTGGCCGCGCAATTCAGTGCTGTCACCTTCGACTTGCACTAATAGCCCGTCGATTCGGTGACACAGTGCTTTAAATTCGCTTAATTCTATGCGCCCGTGCATGAGTTCATTCCATTGAGGACGAACTTTTAGAAGGCAATCATGCAGGTTATCAGCGATAGGAAGGCAGCAGTCGACCGCATCCATTGTTTTGTTGGCTGCAAGCTCTGTCTTCTCGATCACATAATTGAGACGATCCCTAGCGTTAGGGATTTCGTCTTTCGCAATTTCGGTCATGCGCTGATCGAGACTGAACTGCTTGAGTGATTCGTGAAGGTCTCGAGTTAACGCTCCAATTTCTTGCAGCATTGGGTTATCGGCACCTTCGTAGATCGAGGCAACAAGCATATTGGCTTGGTCTTGTTCCCCGTTTTCTAGCATTTGAACGAGTGACTTCGCCTGCTCTAGTGAGATCATTCTGAATAGACCCTTTTACGTTTAGTTCTTCTTATCACTTTGAAAACGCTAAACGAGTCATTTAATAGGTATTTAATAATTGGTATGAATGACTCGAATAACAAAGAGAAAGAGAGAGTTATAAACGCTCGAAAATTTTATCTAATTTTTCTTTTAATGTTGCAGCAGTAAATGGCTTAACAATGTAGCCGTTTACACCTGCTTGAGCAGCTTCAATGATCTGCTCACGCTTCGCTTCAGCCGTGATCATTAGAACTGGCAGATGCTTAAGTTCTGCATCCGCGCGGATGTGTTTAAGCAAATCGATGCCTTGCATACCTGGCATGTTCCAGTCAGTTACAACAAAATCGAAGTCACCTTTTTTCAGCATTGGTAATGCGGTTAAACCATCGTCCGCTTCTTGAGTGTTATTGAAACCCAAGTCACGAAGCAGGTTTTTAACAATACGGCGCATTGTTGAGAAATCATCAACAATAAGGATCTTCATGTTTTTATTCAAAATTGCCTCCACTGAATCGTAAAATCAGTGTTTTTAGTCATTTTGTGTCCACGCACTGAGCTTGGTACGTAAACGTTGCATCGCTTGACTCAGTATTTGACTTACGCGAGATTCGCTTACGCCTAACACATCGCCAATTTCTTTCAAATTGAGTTCTTCATCATAATAAAGCGAAAGAACCAAAGCTTCACGCTCTGGAAGCTGTTTTATTGATTCAACCAGTGCTTTTCGAAATGATTCATCAACTACCCCTTTGAATGGGTTGCTGTCATCGGTTTCATCCGCCGGTGAAATCACATCATCAGAAACGCCTAAATCTTCAATACCGACTAATTTTGAGCAGTTGATATCGGTAAGAGCACTATGATATTGATCCAGTGTCATACCGAGATGCGTGGCTACTTCAGAATCAGTAGGATCTCGATTTAATTCGCCTTCCAGCTCCGCAATCGCTTGGTTAATCTCTCGATTATTTTTATGAACAGAACGCGGTACCCAATCGCCTTTACGCATGTCATCTAACATTGCGCCACGAATACGGATACCTGCATAAGTTTCAAAGCTCGCACCTTTAGAACCATCATAATTCTGCTGAGCTTCGATAAGACCGATCATGCCGGCCTGAATTAAATCCTCTACCTGAACACTCGGCGGTAAACGGCCTAGTAGGTGGTGAGCAATGCGCTTAACCAACACTGAATAACGTTCAATGAACGCCTGCTGGCTATTAAATTTGCCATGTTGGTCATAGGTTATCGCTTTATTCACCAAAAGGGTCCTCTGCGAATTCGGTACGATTTAGCAACCTTTCCACAAAAAATTCCAAGTGTCCACTTGGTGTTTTCGGTAGTGGCCACGTCAACGCTTTGTTTGCTAGTGAGCTGATAGCTAAAGCGGCAGGCGAGCGTGGGAACGCATCAACGACAATTTTTTGTCTTTTTACAGCCTGTCGTACTTTATCATCTAATGGAATACATGCTACGAGTTCAAGGCTAACATTCAAGAATCGCTCTGTGACTAGTGTCAACTTTGCAAACAATTCTCGCCCTTCACGGTAGCTTCTGACCATATTTGCTACAACTTTAAAGCGTTGAACTTGGTGTTCTTTACTCAACAGCTTGATTAATGCATAGGCATCTGTGATTGACGTCGGTTCATCACACACAACTACAACCACATCTTGAGCTGCTCGCGAAAAACTGATTACCATGTCAGAGATACCAGCAGCGGTATCAATCAGCAGGACATCCATTTCGTCTTCAAGACTACCAAATGCTCGAATGAGTCCAGCATGCTGAGCGTGAGAAAGCTCTGTCATGCTCTGTGTGCCAGAAGTTGCAGGAATTATCTTTATACCATAAGGCCCTTCGACAATCGCATCTTTTAGCTCACATTCACCCGCTAAGACATGTCCTAGATTACGTTTTGCACGAATTCCGAGCATCACGTCCACATTGGCCAGACCTAAATCAGCGTCGAGAACCATCACCTTCTTGCCTTGGCGAGCCATACAAATCGCCAGACCCAGTGTTACGTTTGATTTCCCCACACCACCTTTGCCGCCAGTAACAGCAATCACTTTGGTCAACGATGGTTGTGTTAAGCGACGGAGGCCGCTTGCTTGATCGTGTATCATATTCTCAGTCATAGTAGTCCGCCGCCTTAGAGTCCTTCACTGTCACTGTTCCAAAAGTGAGGTTCGTTCTCTGTCGACTTCTCTAACAGTTCATTTGCTTTCGCAAGCATATATTTTGGTTGCGCTATCACAATGTCTTCTGGTACGCGCTGACCATTAGCGATGTAAGCTACTGGCATTGCGTTTTGAATCACTACACTGATGAATTCGCCTAGGCTTAATGACTCATCAAGCTTCGTCATAATACAACCCGAAAGTGGTATACGTCGGAAGTGATCCAGCGTTTCTTGTAGAACACGACGTTGTGCGGTAGCCGGCAAAACAAGGTAGCTGTGAATCACTTCCCCGCTCTCTTGCATTAGAGTGTCGAGCTGCTCGGAAAGCCTCACATCTCGTTGCCCCATCCCTGCCGTATCGACCAAAATCAGTCTTCTGTTTCTTAGCTGATATATAACATCGGCTAACTCGTTAGAATCTTTAGCAACTCTTACGGGACAACCCATAATTCTTCCGTAAATTGAGAGTTGCTCATGTGCACCTATGCGATATGTATCTGTTGTCACAAGGGCCACATTGTCGGCACCGTATTCCATGGCTGCGCGTGCTGCGAGTTTCGCTACGGTTGTTGTTTTCCCAACCCCCGTCGGACCCAACAATGCGACTACGCCACCACGTTTTAAAATGTCCTGTTTAGGAATATTGATTTGATCCGCCACCAGCGACAATAACGCTTTCCACGCTCGCGCTGGCTTTGTATCTTCCGGGATATAACAGGCCATCTGGTCTGCTAACTCCGGAGAAACGCCCATTCGCTCTAAGCGCTTAATCAGCATTGCTCTTAGTGGCTCACGACGTTCTACTTCTTGCCACATCAGACCAGAAACTTGGTGCTCCAACAGACGACGAATTGACGTCATCTCTTCGCGCATGCTTTCTAGCTCATCGGCCGATTCGTCACGCTCATCACTTGGGCGACGTCGGTCATAGCGCGTCGGGTCCAGCTTGGGCGTCGGACGTTCAAATCGATTGTCCTGTGCGATTAGCTTCGCCAAAGGTGAATCTGGTTGATATGGCGCTGGCTTTTCTTGGTTGTAGCCGTCGCGATGCTTATTTTGGCGTTGCAGCAAAGCAGAGAGCGAATCTTCATTTTCCGCTACGTGGTCGTCAGCATCTGCTGCACCACCGCTATATTGCTTAAGCATATTAGCGAATCGCTGCGTCATTGAGCCTGTTTTTTCATTGTTACTGTTATTACTGTTCAGGCTAATTTTATCTTCATCTAAATGACGATCTTGGTAACGATCAGCAGAAGACGATGACATTTGACGATGTTCGTTATAGCGATTCGATTGAGAAGCACCGCGATTTTGCTGTGACGCTGCGCTTGCTTGAGACGGATTAGATTCACTATCTATCGCCGCAACAATCGCTACTCCACCAGCCACTTTCTTGTTTGACATGATCACCGCTTCCGCGCCTAACTCCTCTTTCACTTGGAGCAGCGCCGTTCTCATGTCTTTGGCAAAAAATCGCTTTATTTTCAAACTATGAATCCATTAATGATGCGTGAGATCAGTTACCCACGGCTTGCACAATTCTGATCTGTTTTTCATCCGGGATTTCTTGGTAAGACAGTACCCGGAGATTAGGTATTGTGTTCTTCACAAATTTCGCCAACGTCGAGCGTAATACGCCGGAAGTAAGCAGAACGGCAGGTTCGCCTTTCAGTTCTTGTTCCTGTGTCGCTTGGCTTAGTGAAGACTGCAATCGCTCAGCGAGTCCCGGTTCAATCCCCGCAGATTCGCCTCCTGATGCTTGCATAGTTTGATGCAATATTTGTTCCAGTTCGGGTATCAAAGTAATCACTGGTAACTCAGGCTCTATACCATTGATTTCTTGAACAATTAGACGTTTAAGACTAATTCGAACTGCTGCCGTCAATATGTCAGCTTCTTGACTCTTACTTGAGTACTCAGCCAAAGTTTGAACAATCGTGCGAATATCGCGGATTGGAATGGCCTCGTTTAACAAGTTTTGTAGGACTTTCACCACCACACCTAATGGTAATTGGTCAGGAACAAAGTTCTCGACCAACTTAGGCGCGCTGCGTCCCAACATTTCTAATAAATTCTCTACTTCTTCATGACCAATTAGCTGTGATGCGTTGTTGGTCAATAGCTGGCTTAGGTGCGTCGCTAATACCGTTGATGAATCAACAACCGTATAACCCAGAGCCTGCGCGTGCTCACGCTGATCTTCTCGGATCCATACGGCTTCCAGTCCAAAAGCAGGGTCAATGGTTGGCTCACCATCAATCATGCCATACACCTGACCTGGGTTAATCGCTAACTCTTGATCCGGACGAATCTCTGCTTCGCCCACCGCAACCCCCATCAATGTAATTCGGTAACTGTTTGGGGTCAGCTCAAGATTGTCACGAATATGAACCGCTGGAATTAGGAACCCAAAATCTTGCGATAACTTTTTACGCACGCCTTTTACGCGCTCTAGCAGTTCACCACCTTGGTCTCTGTCCACCAAAGGGATTAAGCGATAACCGACTTCCAAGCCAATAATATCGACTGGCTGGACGTCATCCCAAGACAGTTCGCGCTGTGAGGAAGGTTCTGTACCTTCGTCTGCTGTTGCTGGTAAAGCGGGCTCTTTCGCTTTCTGCTTCTGCCGTTTGTCGATGAAATATGCCGCTGCACCGGCCGCGACTGCCAGGCTCAAAAACGCAAAGTGTGGCATGCCCGGTACGATGCCCATCACACCAAGAATAGCCGCAGTAATCATCAGCGCTTTTGGGTTGTCGAACATCTGGAAGACCAGTTGTTCCCCCATGTCTTCATCGGTGTTTTGGCGCGTCACCATCATTGCCGCTGCAATCGACAGCAATAGCGATGGGATTTGTGCGACCAAACCATCACCGATTGTCAGTAAGGTATAGATTTCAATCGCTTCACCGAAACCCAATCCATACTGCGCCATACCGATCGACAGACCGCCGACGATGTTGATAAACAGAATCAAAATACCGGCAATCGCGTCACCTTTTACGAACTTCGAGGCACCATCCATCGAGCCATAGAAATCCGCTTCTTTGGTCACTTCAAAACGACGAACTCTTGCCTGCTCTTGGTCTATCAATCCGGCATTCAAGTCGGCATCAATCGCCATTTGCTTACCCGGCAACGCATCAAGCGTAAAGCGAGCACTTACCTCAGAGATACGACCCGCACCTTTGGTCACCACCATAAAGTTGATGATCATTAAGATGAGGAAAACCACTAGGCCGACCGCGTAGTTACCACCAATAACGACGTTACCGAACGCCTCAATTACGTTACCTGCCGCATTACCGCCTTCATGACCATGCAGTAAGACGACACGAGTCGAGGCAACGTTCAAAGCCAAGCGGAGCAACGTGGCGATCAGCAATACCGTTGGAAAAGCAGCGAAGTCCAAAGGGCGACGTGTGTAAACGGTCACTAACAACACCACCATCGACAGCGCGATGTTAAAGGTGAAGAACATATCCAGCAAAAATGCTGGAATCGGCAGTACCACCATCGCTAGGGTGGCCAAAACCATCACCGGAGCACCAATAGCTGGCATTTCACGTTGAGGGATTCGTGGCAATTTATCTGCAAACGGCAGGCTTAACTTCATACTGCGAGAGATCTCAATCGATTGAAGCGTCACGTAAGCTCTTACTATTAATACGCGACCGCTTTAGCCTAAAAGTTTAGGTAGGGTTGATAATTAAAGCGTTTTAAGCAATCTATGTACCATAATTAGCGCCAAAATAATGACTAAACACTCAAATAGAGCTTAGCTTTTGATCAAACGAGCTTTTTTAAGGCTTTACCGCTTTTCGTATCAATGACGGTGCTCGGGCGGGATTGGCAAATCATAATCTTGAATTTTCGGGCGCTGTCCACCTCGTTTTCGGTATTGCTTCAATTGGAATACAAATGCCAAAACCTGAGCGACGGCAGTAAATAACCCATCGGGGATCTCTTGCTCGAGCTCTGTCGTGTGGTACAACGCACGAGCCAAAGGTGGTGCGGGCACAATCGTAATGTCATGTTCGCGGGCGACTTCTCGAATCTTCATCGCCATGTGGTCAGTACCTTTAGCGATCACGACTGGCGCACGGTCTGTCTTCTGTTTATAACGAAGCGCTACCGAGAAGTGCTCTGGGTTAGTAACAATAACATCAGCTTGAGGAACGTCCGCCATCATTCGACGTTGAGCCGCTTCCCTTTGCAACATACGAATACGGCCTTTCACTTCCGGCTTACCTTCAGTCTCTTTGTATTCGTCTTTGACTTCTTGCTTGGTCATTTTTAACTGATCGGCGTGCTGCCAAATTTGAAATGGAATATCGATGGCAACCACAATCAATAGCGAGCAACTGATCAGCAAAATAAAGTTCAGCAAAATATCTAAAGCATGGAAGATGTTTTGCGGATACACATCCATGCTCAATTGAATCAGATCGGCCTGTGATGCTTGGATCAAATAGATGGCGACACCAGTGACCAGAACCACTTTAAGGATTGATTTGATCAACTCTACCCAGCTTTGCATTCCAACCATTCGCTTTAAGCCGCTAAGCGGATTCATTTTCGACAGCTTGGGCATGGCCGCTTGGGCAGAAAAACTGATTCCTCCCACACCTGCTGCTCCAATCATGGCGGCGGTAAACAATGTCGCTAACACCAAAAATAGTGGGAACAACAAATCACTCATCGCGCCCAAAGCGATATCAAACAGTTTTGCAGTATCGAAAATCTCTTCTCGTTGAAGATCAAATAAACGGCTCATGATGGAAAACAATGAACGTGCTAACGCCTCGCCAAACCACATCAATGAAATGGCGCCAACGATCAGCACAGATGCTGATGCAAGCTCTTTAGATCGAGCGACCTGCCCCTTTTCTCTGGCTTGTTGTAACCGTCGGGGCGTGGCTTCTTCGGTGCGTTCCTGACCGTCTGATTCTGCCAAATCTTAGCACTCCAAGCGAATAAGCCGACAAATCTGCGCCTCACCCACTGTCCAGAACATTTCATAATGACTGTATAGACCAGCCAGTATGTACCAACAAAGTAATAGACCCACCATCAAAGCAAAAGCAAAACCAAGCGAGAAGATATTCAGCTGTGGTGCGGCACGGGTCATTACACCAAACGACAAGTTAATGGTCAGTAGCGCAATAATGCCAGATAGAGACATACTCAGTGCCGTTTGGAACATAATACCAAGCCAGCCTGCCATTTCACGGAAATCAACCGCGTTGAGCGAGCCGGAGCCAATCGGCAAAGTTTTAAAACTGAACACCACCAATTGCAGCATTTTTAAGTGTCCATCGGTGGCAAGGAAAAACATTGTCGTTAAGAACATGAATAACTGGCCAAGCAATGGCGTGTTCTGACCATTT
This sequence comes from Vibrio sp. 970, assembly GCF_033339075.1. NCBI lineage: Bacteria > Pseudomonadati > Pseudomonadota > Gammaproteobacteria > Vibrionales > Vibrionaceae > Vibrio > Vibrio sp. 970. The sequence goes on along the minus strand of NZ_JAWOTW010000006.1, from coordinate 175,111 downwards.
GCGGGATCAACCATAGAAGCAAAGCCCAAACTTGATTGCATACCCAATATTTGACCAAGTAGGACAAAGGTTTGAATCATAAATTGAGTAACCATACCCATCGCTATGCCGATGATCATTTGCTCGGCAATGGTCATGAAGCCACGAAACGAGAGTAGCTCAATGTCTTGAGGTACGGCGGGGATAGCTGGCATGACAGCGAAAGTGATGGCTAAACCGAGGTAAAGGCGGATTCTTGGCGAAACAAATCGGGCCCCGGTTACTGTCATCACCATCAACATGGATGAGATACGAACATAGGGCCAGAAGTAGTTTGCGATCCAATCTAAGACAACGCTAGTGGGGTACTCCATAGGCGCCTCTAATAAAGCACCTGAGGTAAGCGTTCAATCAAGCCATAGAAATATTCCATCAACATTTGCGTCATCCAATGCCCAAACAGCATCAGGGCCAAAAGCGTGACAATCAAACGCGGTAAGAAGCTCAATGTTTGTTCGTTGATGGATGTCGCAGCTTGAAAAATCGCAACTACAAGGCCGATAAGCAAGCTTGGGATGATAATGGCGCAGACCATGATAAGCACCATCCAAAGTGCTTCACGGAAAAGCTCGACAAACATTTCTGGTGTCATGTCTTATCCTCTATCTGCGCTTATCTAAAGGGCAAAGCTGCCCGCAAGTGTCGAGAGTATCAAGTTCCAACCATCGACCAATACGAACAACATCAACTTGAACGGCAACGAAACAATCATTGGTGACAACATCATCATACCCATTGCCATCAGTACCGAAGCGACTACAAGGTCAATAATCAAAAACGGCAAGAAGAGCATAAAGCCAATTTGGAATGCAGTTTTTAGCTCTGAGGTGATAAAAGCCGGAATCAACACCGCCATCGACACATCTTCTGGATTCTCGACTTGCTCTCCAGACATGGTTACGAACGTCTCCAAATCTTTGATTCGGGTCTGCTTAAGCATAAATGCTTTCATTGGCGCTTGTGCTGCATCAAACGCTTCTCGCGCCGTAACTTGCTCGTTCAAATAAGGCTGAACAGCTTTGTCGTTGATTTCGTTCAGGACAGGAGACATAACAAAAAAGGTCAAAAACAGCGCAATACCAATAATGACCTGATTAGAAGGCGTTTGTTGCAAACCCATTGCCTGACGCAATATCGACATCACCACTACAATTCGAGTGAATGAGGTCATCAGAATCACCATGGCAGGCAAGAAGCCAAGCATGGTCATTAACGCTAAAATTTGTAGTGTAACCGAGTAGTCTTCACTGCCATCAGGGTTCGTGGTCATGGTGAATGCTGGAATACCACCGCCACTAGAAACGGACATAGCACGGCTAGCACCAGTATCACTTTGCATAGCCTGAACTGTAACACTACTTCCATCGGCTAAGTTATCTGGCAGCGCTGACTCCTCTGCTTCAGCAAAGGTAAATGAAGAAAACAGCACGCCGACAAAAAGTAACAACGTACTCAGGAGCAAACGAATTGGATTACCCTTTGTCATGTTTTTTGATCAGCTGGCTAAATTGAGTCGCAAAAGCATTGGTCGCCAACTCTTCCTCTTTCAGTGGCTTATCTAACTTGGCTAAAGTTTGGATCGATTGGCTAGTAATCCCAACCAAAAACTGTTCTTCACCCACTTGAACTACTGCGATTCTTTCTTTTGTACCCACTGGCAACTGACTCACTATACGCAAGCCCTTTTGTTGTCCCATCGCTGGCACTTGCATACGTTTCAGCAACCAAGCCAGCAAAAGAATCACGCCGATTACAAGCACAAGCGAGCCAAGTGTCGTCGCAAGATCCAGATTATTTGGTGCGGCAGCCAATGCATAAGGAGCACTTAGCATTAAGCTCAGTGCTCCAGTGATTTGCTTCAATCGCATTTTGATTGAACGACTCATCTTAACGCAGCTTCTTAATTCGTTCAGTTTGGCTGATCACATCCGTCAAACGGATACCAAACTTATCGTTGACGACCACGACTTCGCCGTGAGCAATCAAAGTACCGTTAACCAATACGTCGAGCGACTCACCGGCTAGACGATCCAACTCAACAACCGAACCTTGGTTAAGCTGCAACAGGTTCCGAATGCTAATTTGAGAACGACCGACTTCCATCGAAATCGTCACCGGGATATCCATAATAGTGTCGAGTTTACGACGCTCATCTTCGCTAATTGGGCTTGAAGTGTCTTTTAGCTCTTCCAGTGGCGCAGCCAATACTTCATCTACGTCTACAGAAGGGGCAGACGGGTCTTCGCCAAGAGCGGCTGCCCATTCGTCTGCTAGCTTTTGATCGTCACTTGGTTCCATTTTTCTATCCTGTGTTACGCCTTACTCATGCCATAGCATGTCTGTTTAATAAGGTATCTTAATGGTCTATATCGTCTTCACTCTCAAGCTCAGACATGATGTCTTTACCTAAGAAAGCTAAATCTGTTTTGACGACATGTGGGCGCTCAATTTCCTCAGAAATTTGCACCGCTAATTTGTCTTCCGAACGACCCATTTTTACGCGATAGGTCGGTAGGTCTTCTACAAACATCGTCGCATGTTCTGGCATTTCAATCGGGATGATATCGCCCGGTTGCAGCTCCATGAGATCACGCAAAGAAATGTCTTTTTCGAGCAAGTTCACGCGGAAGTTAACCGGACAATCCATGATCTCTTCACGTAGTGCTGAGCTCCAGCGAACGTCCGTTTCCATCTTGTCGGACTGAACACCTGCATCCAATAGTTCACGAATAGGCTCAACCATGGAGTAAGGCATAACGACATGAAAATCGCCGCCACCGCCGTCAACTTCTATATGGAATGAACTCACGACAATCACTTCTGTCGGGCTGACAATGTTTGCCATGCTTGGGTTTACTTCAGAGTCGAGATATTCGAACTCTACCCCCATCACTGGCGACCACGCTTCTTTATAATCTTCAAATACAATTTTCAGTAACAACTGAATGATGCGGCGTTCCGTTGGGGTAAATTCACGGCCTTCGATTTTGGCGTGGAATCGACCATCACCGCCAAAGAAGTTTTCTACCAGAATAAAGACTAAACGAGCCTCCATGGTGATCAACGCAGTGCCTTTTAACGGACGAAAACGCACCATGTTCAAACTGGTTGGCACGTACAATGTGTTCTGGTATTCACCAAACTTCATCATCTGCACGCCATTGATCGACACCTCTGCCGTTTTACGCAGCATATTAAACAGACTAATACGCATGTGCCGTGCAAAGCGCTCGTTGATAAGTTCGAGCGTCGGCATTCGACCACGTACGATTCTGTCTTGCGACGAGAAATCAAAATTGACGGCACCCTCAGTGTCGTTTTCTATCGGTTCATCGACGTCATCAACATCGTCAACCCCATGCAATAGCGCATCAATTTCGTCTTGGCTTAATAGATCGGTCACGTTTTACCTATTGAATAACAAAATCTGTAAACAGTACTTTTTCAATCACTGGCTTACCGACCGCAGCATTCAGCGCTGCTTTGATATCTTCGGAAGCACGATCGCGCAATTCCACTCGTCCTGTAGGAGAGCGCAATTGATCAACCGTCGCGGAAGCAAACGTTGATAGCATAGAGCTTTCAATCAGTGGCGAATGATACCGCGCCAACTCTTCATTTTCTGCACCGCGAACCATTAACTGCGCTTTAATTTGAACCAACCTATCGCGGCTATCCCCAGTAACGTTAAATACAAATGCCTGAGGAAGATTCACATACGCGATGGGCGCAGCATTCGATGCCTTCACTTGAGCCTGTTGAGACGATTCAGCCTGAGCAGGTTCATCAGAGCCCATTAGAAAAAATGCCGCTGCCCCGCCACCAAGTAGTAATACTACAACAGCGATGATGATGATAAGTAACTTGCTTTTTCCTTTCGGCGCATCGGCCCCTTGTAACTGTTCTTCTGCCATTCTTGTCTCTTATTGTTCTTTTGAGTTACCAAGACGTTTTAGTGAGTTGCTTGGTAACCGTATGCCATTGCCGTTAAACGGCCTTTTATGCGTAAAAACTAATTCCATCACGCTTTGAAGCGACATTCAAATCCAGATTGACATCAGATTCAAAACCCTCTTCGGACTGTCCAGAAAAACCGCCACTTTGCGCGCTTTGACCATGTTGTTCAGCAGTATACCTACCTTGCTGTTGCCCGCTGTTTTGTTGCTGGACGGAAGAATCAGCCAGCTGCATACCTTGTTGCGCTAGCATTTCTCTCAAACGAGGGAGCGTCTGTTCAATAATGTCACGAGCTTGCGGGTTGTTCACTGTAAAATGTACATTGGCAACGTCGTTATTCATGGTCATACGAATTTGCATACGACCTAACTCTGGTGGATCAAGACGAATATCGAGATTTTTCAGATTCTTCGACATCATCATTTGCACTTTTTCCGCAACTTGCTCGTTGGCTAGCTCTTTAGTTAGTTGCAACGGAAGCTGAGCTTGTTGTGCAGCATCAATACGCGCTTGTTGCTGTACATTAATTCCTTGCTGACCTGCCATAGCCTGAAGCTGTCCAGCGAAGCCGTGTTGGAGATCCGGCTTATCTTGTTTATCCGCAGTCGCCTTTAGCGCACCAGTCGCCAATGCTGCGTTCATCACTTTCTGGCTAATCTCTCCGTCTTTCACACCTTGAAGCGACGTCGGCACTTGCGCGGCTATCAACGTATCGGGCGTTGAAGATAATGCGACTTTATCTCCACTATGAGCAGCTTGTGGCTGGGGTACTTGAGCCGCTGTATGCTGGATTTGCTGAGACACTGCCATAGGTCCAGCCTGGCGAGTTAAGTTATGTTGTACTTGTTGCTCTGCTAGAATCTGTTTAATGTCATTAGGGAGCGCAACAAATTGGGCAAGGTCTTGCTCAGGAATATCCGCCGTGATCGTTCCTTGTTTCAACCCTTCAATGATCTGAGCTTCTTGCTGGGTCAGTGGTTTTCCTTGCGCCAACTTGGTATCTATAACTTCAAGTTCATCCAAGGAGACTCGTGGAAGCGCGTCGATGTTGGAACCATCAACGTCTGTTAACAACGGCGACAGCTCATTAGCTACTTCACCACTGACTGCGCTCTTAGTCGTCGGATGGCTGGCTTGTTTCGCTAGCTCTTGCCAAGCAGCAAACTCAGACGAGAGTTTGTCGACATCGATAGGTTGACCATTCTTATCTAAAATTGGCTCTAAGTCTTGTCCTGGGATCATCTGTGCTTGTTCAAGCGAATGAACTAATGGCGTTTCATTCAAAGCCAGCTCATCAAGGTTTGTCGAAACGGTTGCTTGCTCGTGGAACGAATGCACTAAATTTGCTCTCTGAGGCAAAACTTTGCCACTATCGATGGATGCATTACTCGCATTCAGGGTTTGATTCGCTTGTTCAATTCGACCAAGAAGCTGTTGTCCTTCGCCCATCGTGCTTTTTACGTCCATTGTATTTGATGGGTTACTCGTATCAATTGATGTTGATTTCACTTTTTCAATAGCTTCAACATCATGCTCCAAAGGTGTGCTGTTACTCGCCTTTTGTAAACTTACTTCTTCACTTAAGGTTGCATTCGGTTTGTTTGCTGATATTTCATCAAAATCATGGGTCCCGTCACTGACGGATTCTTGGCTTTCTTGCGCCAACAATTCGTCCGAGACGTTAGCAGAAGAAGTACTGCCTACATCCGCTCTTTCTTTTTCTTCAACCACTGTCGATTCTGTTGCTACTTTTTCGGGCTTTTGTTTACCAGCAAATGCATCGGTTAACGTTTCTAAAAATCCCTTGCTCTCAGTGCTCTCTGCGGACGCTTTAGCGGACATATCAGAAACTGGCGTCTTGGTAGTCGCAGATACATGGGACAAATTCACACTCATTTAGAAACTCTCGTTCTCGTGGCTCTGAGCGTATCGCTGACAGACAGCAATACTGGCGGCAAACAAAGGTCAAAAAGACCCGACACTGACAGCTAAAATGCAAAAATCACACCACAATATTGAGCCAATTCTCGGTAAGCTAATAGATGGCATGTTTATGGAACAAACATCAACAGTACTATCCGAGAACCTGGTTTCTAACATGATGTACAGCTACTTGATTGACTTTGAAAAACGATAAGCGTAAACAGACATTTGACTTAACAATTAAGGAATCACTTTGAAGATCACAGAATTACGCCAATATAGAATCAGAGCAGGCAAAACAGAACAGTGGCTAAGTTGGATGAAGGAAGAACTGTTGCCCTATCAACGCTCACAAGGCATGCGTGTACTGAATACTTACGTCCACACTGGTGATGATGGACATGACTATTTTGTTTGGCTTAGAGAGTTCGACAATGAACAAGCACGCCAGGCTCTCTACGAAAAAACATACAACGAGTGGTGGGTTCACGAGATTCGACCGAAGGTATTTGAGCTAATTGAACAAGACTCAATCAAAGTTACCTTACTTGAATCGGTAGAGATGTAGTCAACTGCAACACCGTAATGCAATATCGAACCGATAACCTTTAGAAACGATGTGGTTTTCGACTGTAAAGTAAGGTGGAAAACTCGTCCATTTGCTTTTGTTCGCGCTTAGCTTCAGCAAGTTGTTTCTCTTTTTCGCGTTTGTCTATCATCCACTCATAGGATTTGCGTTCTTTACGCACGGTTAACCAATATTCTTTACAGTTTTCAACCTGCTCTTTGAAATGACTTTCTGCTTGCTTTTGCTTAGATAAAGTTTCATCTAGCTGGGTAAGGAATCGATTTAGGTGTCCATATTGACTTGCCGTTAGGCCCGCCTGACCACGGTCGACGAGTTGCTGGCAATAATCAAGCCGATACTTTTCAATTTGTTCAACCTGACGGTAATAATCTTCGAGTTCAGAACGCGCTTTGTTCAGTGCAAGCACAGCTTGGTCTTCACGATCCTTAGTTTGCTCAAGTAGAAACTCCATCGCATTATTCACGCGCTATCACCCACCCAAAATGTTTCTAAGCATATTGACGCACATATCGTATGGCACCGATTCTTTCATGCTCTGCTGCAAGTATTCGTCTAACTTCGGTTTCAAAGTAAATGCGCCATCAATAGCAGGATCGGTACCCGGTTTGTACGCTCCAATCGAGACCAAATCTTGATTCTTGCGACAAATAGACAAGACCTGTCGCACCGCTTTTGACATCAGAACGTGCTCTTCGGTCGTGATTTGCGGCATAACACGGCTCACCGACTTCTCGACATCAATCGCCGGATAATGGCCTGCATCCGCCATTTCACGAGAAAGTACAATATGGCCATCAAGAATGGCTCGCGATGCGTCCGCTATCGGATCTTGCAAATCATCCCCTTCGGTCAACACGGTAAAGAACGCCGTAATCGAGCCTTGTTCGGCACTTCCATTACCCGCTCGCTCAACCAGCGCTGGCAGCTTGGCAAATACAGAAGGCGGGTAGCCTTTCGTCGCTGGCGGCTCACCAACAGAAAGTGCGATTTCACGCTGTGCTTGTGCAAAACGAGTCAACGAGTCCATCAATAGCAGAACATCTAACCCTTGGTCCCTGAAGTATTCAGCAATCGTTAATGCCGTTTGGCACCCCTTTAAGCGCATTAGAGGTGAAGCATCGGCAGGCGCCGCGACCACCACTGAGCGGCGACGACCGTCCTCACCCAAGATCTCTTCGATGAACTCTTTAACTTCACGTCCACGCTCACCTATCAGGCCGACGACCACAACCTGTGCGGTGGTGCCTCGCGTCATCATGCCAAGCGTGACCGATTTACCCACACCAGAACCTGCAAACAGACCGATACGCTGACCTTTACCAACCGTCAACAAACCATTGATGGCTTTTAGGCCAACATCGAGCGGTTCAGAAATTGGCTTTCGAGCCAACGGGTTGATTGGTTCGGCACTAAAAGAGGCACGGTGATCGGTATACAAAGGGCCAAGTCCATCAAGTGGATTCCCAACCCCGTCTATCACGCGCCCAAGTAACTCCATGCCGACAGGCAAACCAGCGTCACTGGTTAAAGGGGTGACTCTCGCGCCAGGTAAAATGCCCGTAATTTGTTCGCTTGGCATTAAAAATAGGTTGTCACCTGAAAAGCCGACAACCTCGGCTTCCATCTGACCTGACATGGTTTCCACTAAGCATAAACTGCCAATTGGTGCGCGACAGCCGGTCGCTTCCAACGTTAACCCAACCACACGCACCAGTTTGCCAGAGGCGACAGGGCGCGTCGTAAGGCCTTCAACTTTGTAGCTTTTTAAGCGGTCAGAGAGTGCTTGCATGGATTACTCGCCCTCTTGATGACGGTTTGCGCCACAAAAGCTGTGCAATACGCTTTTGACGCGTTCTTCCATGCGATAATTAATGCTTGATTCACCGGCTTCAATCTGGACGTCACCTCGATTGAGCGATGGCTCAGCAACTAACGTCCAGTTGCGACAATTAAGGTCTTCTTCACCATAAGCTGAACGAATAATCGCGACATCTTCTGGATTCAGGTGCAAGGTAATAGGGTGGCCTGATATTGGTAGCGCTTCAACCGACTGCTTCACTGTATCTAAAATAATTTGAGGGTTGGTTTGTACTTCAACGTGCACCACTTCTTTAACTAAACAGAGCACCATATCCACCAGCTGCTTTTCAACCTGAGCATTCATCAACTCCAAAGGTTGAGCAAACTGATTGGCCAAGTTCATAAAAGTTTCAACTTGCTGCTGAATGTATTCTTGCCCTGCAGTTACCCCTTCAGCTTTTCCGAGCTCGAGACCTTCAGCATGGCCGGCTTGCAACCCTTCTTCTTTACCTTTGTCGTAACCTTGCTTAAAGCCAGCTTCCTGACCTTGATGTAAGCCTTCTTGATAAGCACCTTGCTTAATCAGTTCAATTTGCTCTTCGGTTAGCGCAAGTGGCTGCTCTTCTTCAGGCTCATCAAAATTCGGCACCCATCCCGGGTCATAGTTGAACGCGGTTTGTTTTGCTTGTTTGGCTTTAGGCTCGCCATAATCAGGCAGCCCCCAACGTTGAGGTTCGATCATCGAATCATCTTCATCAGGACGGATAAATCCACGTTTTCTATCGCCAGCCATGGGTTACCTATTGTGTGTTCGATTAAGAAGTGAGGGTGCTCCGCAATAGGATAATTGCGAAGCAATAGAAATTATAAGAATTCGTCAGCACCGCCAGACAACATGAGCTCACCAGCATCCGCCATTCGACGGGCAATTGCTAAGATTTCTTTCTGAGCGGCTTCTACATCTGCCACTCGTACTGGCGGCATCGCTTCTATGTCATCACGCATCATATCAGCAGCACGTTTAGACATGTTCTTGAAGACTTTCTCACGTAACGAGTCATCTGCACCTTTGAGTGCTTTTTGCAACACGTCTTGTGGTACGTCACGCAGCAACTTCTGAATACCTTGGTCGTCCACCTCGACTAAGTTTTCGAAGACAAACATTAGGTCTTGGATTTGCGTCGCCATGTCTTCGTCCTGATCGCGAATTTGTTCCATCAACAAACCTTCGACGTTGTTGTCTAGGTAGTTCATGATCTCCGCTGCTGCTTTCAGGCCGCCAATTTTGGCTGCTTGTGCACCCGCTTGACCCGCGAACTGTTTCTCCATGATTTCGTTCAACTCTGCCAATGCTGATGGCTGAACTTCTTCAAGGTTGGCAATACGCATCATCAGATCCAAACGCACGCGCTCAGGGAACTGAGACAAAATCTCTGCAGATTGGTCTGCTTCTAAATAAGACAGTACGATAGTTTGAATCTGTGGGTGTTCATTGACGATAATGCTCGCCACTTGGCGTGGGTCCATCCATTTCAAAGAATCCAAGCCTTTTGAGCCCGTACCAAGTAGGATCTGGTCAACTAAGTTGTTGGCTTTGTCTTCACCAAGAGCGGCAACCAGTGCATTACGCATAAAGTCTTCACTGCCCATACCAATGTTGGTGTATTTCTGGATATCCTCCAAAAACGCACGATGAACAGCAGATACCTTGTCTTGGCTGAGATCCTTCGCGCGAGCCATCGCACTACCAACACGCTGAACCTGTTTTGGTTCTAGGTGACGGATAATGCCAGCTGCATCTTGTTCATTAAGGCTCAGTAGCAAAATTGCCGCTTTTTCTTCGCCAGTAATGGTTGAAACATCCAGCTCTACTGGCATTCCCGCGGCGTTGTCATCTTGAGGTACGATATCGTTAGCCATTGTCATTCATCCAGTTTTTCACTACTTGAGCAGCCAGTTCAGGTTCATTCGCAACCAGAGCGCGAACCGCTTTCAATACATCTTCATCTTTATGAAGGTTTGGCAAATCAATACTTGAGCCAAACTCGAACAGTTCGCTGCTTTCGATGTCACTACCAATCAAGCTAGTTTCACCATCCGCACCAATCGGCAAGCCGTCTGGTCCGTACATTTCGTCTTCATCATCGCTGGTAGGGTTAAGCAATTTCTTCATTGCTGGGCGAACCAGAACCAACACAACCACAATAATCACTAATGCACTTGCGAACCAACGAACCCAATCACTGAAGTTAGGGTGCTCCCAAATTGGTGGTTCTTCTAGCTGCTCAGCCTCTGGCTCAGCAAACTTTACACTCAATACATTCAGCAAATCGCCACGGCCTTGATCAAAGCCAACGGTACCAATTAATACTTGGCGAATGGCATTGATTTCAGATTCGGACATTGGGGTATAAGTCACTTCACCCGTATCAGGGTTAACTTGACGACGGTCTTTAATCGCAACAGAAACGGTCTGACGAGCCACCGTCCCGGTCTGCTTTCGCTCGTGGCTGATGGTGGTATCTAGCTCAAAGTTACGCGTGGACTCTTTACGAACTGAACCCTGCCCCATGACAGAACCATCTTTCATTTGAGCCACATCTTGCGGAATTGAGGCATCCGCTGGAGGCTGATTACTCAACGCACCCGGAATACCCGCTACCATGTTACCGTTATTGTAATCTTCGAGTGCGTACTCACTGCGGGTCGCAGGGGTGTTTGGATCAAAGCGTTTGCGGGTTTGTTCAACCGCACTGAAGTCCATTTGGATATCAACCTGCGCCGTATAGTTGCCATAACCTAAAATCGGTAATAGTACGGAATCAATTTTTTCGCGCAGCGCTTGCTCTTGGCTGCGTTCTAATTCTTGTTCTTTGCGTCGCGCCGCAGAAGCAGGATCTTGGGAGCCTGAGCTGAGTAAGCGGCCATGCTGATCTGTGACGGTAATTCGAGAAGTTTTCATTCCCGGCACGGCACTCGCTACCATGTCGACAATAGAATCCACTTCTTGCTGCTTAAGGTTCGTGCCTGTCGACAATGTCAAAAATACCGACGCAGACGCTTCTTGGTTATGACGCACAAACACGCTGTGCTTTGGCAGTGCCAATAACACTCGTGCTTTGCGAACTTGCTTCATTTCTTCAATTGCTTGAGCCAATTGGCGCTCTCGACTGAGTTTGAGACGCTCTTGCTCGAGACGTTGTGAAACACCAAAACCCATGTCTTGCAGCAAAATATCATCGCCCGCTTCTGTAGCTTGGTTAACGCCGGAACGAACCATGCCAAGTTTGATCGAGTTGTACTCACTCGATTCAACAGAAACAGTATTGCCATCAAGCTTATAATTGATTTTCTGCTGGTCCAGATAATCCAGAACGGGGATCAATTCTTCGGTCTCATACGCACCAAGTGGGCGCATTTCCGGTTCTTTGACCCAAAAGAACAGCATCACGATCAATGCAACACAGATGGATATCGACAGCACAAGCACAACCTGACGAAGTAAATCGAGGTCGCCCACTGCCATATCGAATTTTGACGCACTGCGCTCCTCTAGATCTGGATTTTGACTCTCCACATCCACATCGGAACTTGCTACCAGTGCACCATCTGAGCCGCCTTCAGTGACGGTTAAATCTGTAGACTTGTCTGCCACACTTATTACCTAAATTACACTGGCATGTTCATGAGGTCTTTATATGCCTCAACGAGTTTATTGCGAATTTGAACCGTCGCATCAAAAGCGACACTAGACTTGTTACGAGCGATCATAACGTCAGAAAGGGATACATCGGCATCACCACGATCAAAACGGGTTTGTAAATCACCAGATGCTTTTTGAAGTGTGTTCACGTTATTGATGGCTTTAGTTAGGAGATCGTTAAAATCCGCTCCAACTTTCGCCCCACTTGCAGTAGGAGCCGTATTGGTTGCTTCTACCATCATGGCGCGCATTTCTGCCTGAATACCATCAATTTTCATTAGCACCTCTAAGCCAAAAGATTGACTATTAACAAAACTGATTATTGACACAGCAATTAACGTGCCATAAGACATTAGCAATCAATTTACTTACACTTTTTGTCTTATGGCCGTTGTCTGTGTTAATTCGGGATATCTATACCAGCATCACGCATTTTGGCAAGCTTATAGCGCAAGGTTCGAGGGCTTATACCCAGTTTCTCCGCCATTTCTTTGCGTCGACCATTACACTCAACCAAAGTCTCTAAAATAATGGCGTATTCTTGATCGCGCAGCTCGCTGCCTAAGCCTTCTCCACCAGTTACGGGGCGGCTGACATTCTCAGCTTGCGCAACTGGCTTAACATTGGGCACGACCATATCTGCATTTTGCACCACGTGTTGTAAGCTATTGGCATCTTGCCAATCTACGCCCTCAAGCAAAATGTGCTCAGCATCGATGTCGCCATTTTCACTTAATATCAGCGCTCGTTGAACCACGTTATCCAATTCACGAACATTACCCGGCCAAGGGTATTGCAATAGTTTTTCTAACGCAACGGTCGAGAATTGAGGCACTGGCATGCCCATTTTGCTGCAATGACGCTCAGCAAGATGCTTGGCAAGCGGTGCAATATCGCCTTTACGTTCTTTAAGTGCAGGCCACGCAATTGGGAATACATTCAGGCGGTAATATAAGTCCTCTCTGAAGTTTCCTTCTGACACGTATTGCTTAAGATCACGGTTACTCGTCGCTAACACACGAACATCTAACTTGATGCTTTTGCGACTACCTAGGCGCTCTACTTCTCGCTCTTGCAAAACACGCAACAACTTCGCTTGCAGGTTCAAGTCCATCTCACTGATTTCATCAAGTAAGATTGTGCCACCTTGTGCTTGTTCAAACTTTCCTGGGCATGCCTGAACAGCACCAGTAAATGCGCCCTTTTCATAGCCAAACAGTGTTGCTTCGAGCATATTGTCAGGAATCGCGGCACAGTTAATTGCGACAAAAGGACCATTTTTACGATTTGACGCGTTGTGAATATAGCGCGACATCACTTCTTTACCTGAGCCACTAGGACCTAGCACCATAACATTCGCATCTGTACGTGCCACTTTATCGGCCAACGCAAGTAGACGCAGACTTTTTTCATCTGCCACGACCGCGTCACCATTGTCATCGCTTTTGATCGGTGCATATCGACTGACCATGTTCAGCAATACTTCTGGTGCAAATGGTTTCGCCATGTAGTCAATCGCGCCATCTTTCATTGCAGACACGGCATCTTCAATGTTGGCGTACGCCGTCATTAGCAATACTGGTAAGTTAGGCCAATTCTGCTTGATGCTTTTGAGCAGAGCTAAGCCACCCATACCCGCCATTTGCACATCAGAAACGACGATATCAACCGTATTCGATTTCAGCTTTAACAGTGCATCTTCAGCACAGTCCGCTTCCAACCACTCATACCCTGCCAGAGCCAGAGTATCGACTAGGGCTTCACGAAGACCTTCATCGTCTTCTACGATCAGCACTTTGCTTTGCGCCATTATGATTCTCCAGAAATTGTTATTACCAAAAGCCGCTTATTGCGCTTCTGTTTGCACTCGCTCTAGCGGAATGCACATGGTGAAGCAGGCTCCATCACCCTGCTCTGAAATAAGTTCCAATCGACCGTCATGGGCACGGCAAACCATTTGAACAACTGCCAACCCTAATCCAGTTCCTTGAGAACGTGTGGTAAAAAATGGCTCCATAATTTTGGCTTGCAGTTCTTCGGGCACTCCCGGTCCGCTGTCTTGCACAGAAATGCGTAACTCACCATTTACCGGGCGGAAAAAAATATCGACTTGCGATTCTTTACCAGACATTTGAATCGCATTCATGACCAGATTACTTAATGCGGATGCAATGGCGTTCGCATTGCCTAGTAGCTCAGTTTGTTCTTCTTCCACTTCTAGGCAGTAATCAATACTGTTGTTTTTTAGCGCGGTTTCGACCATCGGCTGATATTCCGCTACCAACTGGGCAATCGTAAATGGCTTAATGACCTTATTATCACCACCTTTAGCAAAAAGCAGCATATCATTAACCTGCTTTTCCAAATCGTGCAGTCGATCCATTAATTTGGTTTGGAAGCGATCTTTTGTCGCTGGAGGAAGATTTGGCGCTCCCAAATTGGATGCATATAACATAGCGCTCGACAGCGGCGTTCTTACTTGGTGAGCAAGCGACGCAACCATACGTCCTAACGACGATAAGCGCTGTAAATCACTGACACGAGCTTGAAGTAAACGGGTTTCGGTTAAATCGGTAATCAGGATCAATTGACCTGTTGTGGACGCCGAGATGGCGAGTCGAACTTTACGGCCATTACGTAATGAAACTTCATGGCCATCATCTTCACGTGGGTCAAACACCGCCTGAATAACGTTGAACCATTTTTCGTTAACCAGTGGAATCTCAAGAATTCGGTGCGCTTCTGGATTTGCTTCACGCACTACTCCGTACGTATCGAGCAAAATCACTCCAGCAGGCATCACATCGAGCACCTGTTTGTAGCGCTCAACCTGATTCTCTACGGAATCTAAATGGGATTGATTGGTGTTGTTATCCATTACTGCCTGTCGAAATATCGCCGCTAAAACTAAAATAGCTTGGTAAGCAATTAGCGTACCAAGCTATTTTTTATATTTATCAGGACGTTAAGCCATCGACAATAAGTTGACACTCAGAGGTAACGGTTTTGGATGCCAGAAAAACGATGTTAACTAGCACAAGTGATAATTCAGATATCGTCTTAAAAAACTTCACTTTACCTAGCGCTGTAAGTTGTACTTACGCATTTTTTCCACCAGCGTAGTACGTCGCATACCCAGCATGTCGGCCGCTCTTGCTACAACACCACCCTGCGCTTCTAATGCTTGGCTGATCATATTAACTTCTAAATCAGCCAGCAGCTCTTTCAAATTAACCCCTTCCGGTGGCAGCGCTTGCGGGGCGTTCATGCTGTGATCAAGGTCGTCTTGATCTTCAAAGCTAAAATCTTCAGAGAAGATATCTTGGAATACATCACGCTCTTGCTCTTCCACCGAAACAAATGGATTGCTCTCTGGTTGGAACTCTGGGATGTCACTGTAGCGATATTTGGTTGGTAGATGGTTTACATCCACCAAGCTATTTGGATACAGAATAATCATTCGCTCAACAAGATTAGCCAACTCGCGTACGTTGCCCGGCCAGTTATGCTCCATCAGTGAGTTGATTGCACGAGGTGTAAAGCAGATAGGTTGTCCGCCTTCCGCCTCTAAACGTGTCATCAGTTCTTGCAGCAGCAATGGTATATCTTGTTTGCGCTCTTTCAGCGCTGGCATCTCAATTGGAAACACGTTCAGACGATAGAACAAGTCTTCTCGGAACGTACCTTCTTCAATCATATTTTCTAGATTACGGTGTGTCGCCGCCACAACTCGAACATTTACCTTGATGGTACTATTGCCACCTACACGTTCAAAGCAGCGTTCTTGCAATACACGAAGCAACTTTACTTGCATCGACATTGGCATATCGCCAATCTCATCAAGAAAGATAGTGCCACCGTCTGCGAGCTCAAATCGACCTTTACGGGCAGTTAACGCACCAGTAAACGCGCCTTTTTCGTGACCAAATAATTCGCTTTCTAGGAGCTCAGGCGGTATTGCACCACAGTTAATAGGTACAAATGCGCCATCGCGGTATGAAGAGTGATAGTGGATGTTACGCGCAACAACTTCTTTACCTGTACCGGACTCACCTAAGATCAACACGTTTGCTTCCGTGTTTGATACTTGCTCGATCAGGTGTCGAACTTCTTGAATACCTCTACTTTGACCAACTAAGCTGCGAAAAAGCGTGTTTTTGCGTGCACTAGCAACAACATTCACTCCTTTTCGCCCCAGAAAATCTTTGCAGTGGCGTAACGCTTCACTAAGCTGTGGGTAATTAAGCGGCAGCTCTAGTTCACCAACAAAATTTGGAAGATCATCAACAGGCAAAGGAAAACGGCCCATGACTAGAAGAGGGATGTGGTAAGCGCTGTTTAAATGAGAGATAACCGTACTCGCCGCTTGACCTGCTGGAATATTACCAACAATACAGCACGACCATACGCTAGACCAATCAACATCGCTGAGCTGATCAGAACTGACCGCTTCGCAATTTTCTCCAACAAATTCCAATATATTGCTTAAATTTAAACGACTTGATGCGTCATCATCAATTACAAGCAGCTTTGCCAAACCATGCATAAGTAAGAATGATTGCCTTTATTTTAGGTGCGTTGCGGCCAAACCTTGATTTGCGCAATTGGGTGCTAAAGAAGGCAGAACCACCACACTCAATTTACGATAGACAAAATAGGAAAATCAGCAACAAAAAAGCCATTAGGGCTACTAATGGCTTCTATTTTATTTGAATATAAAAATAAGGCAACCAAGCAATGGAGAGGTGTGAGCTTGATAGAAACTTTGCTACACAACTCGTTGCGCAATTGACAAATATATTCGTCTAGTATCTTAACGCATTGTTTTGACTATTAAATACCAACTTCAGCAGCGGTAAGATTATGAAACTCTGTTGGGATTTGGTCCCAAGCGGACTTGATCTCACGGATAATGTCGATAACGTCGTCGATCAGCTGAGGCTCATTTTGATGGTTAGCAGCAGAAATTTGCGTGATCATAAACTCATACAGTGAATCTAAGTTTGAAGCAATATCACCACCGTCATCCATAGATAGACAGCTGCGTAGCGCGATAATGATGTCTAACGCTTTACCCAAGCGCTCACCTTTTGCTGGAATATTGCCTGCTTGCATGGCTGCTTTACCTTGAATAAGGCGCTCAATCGCACCAGCCATAAGCATTTGAATGACTTTGTGCGGAGAAGCCGCGCTAAGCTGGCTGTCGACTGATACCTTTTTGTATGCTTGCAAAGAACCGCGCATAGTAATCCTCTTTTAAATAAATTTTTTGTACTGCTGAAGTGAACGCTGGCCATAACGAAACTTATGGAGCTCTTTTCCGACCTTTGACGTTTCCGATTGCATCAGCTCGACAATTCTTTTGGTACGAGTTAGCAATGCTTGCCACTCTGCATCCTGCTTAACCAAAGGATTTTGATGAATAATTGGTAACAGGTTTTGCAATAACCGTTCCCTGATATCGACCAAGCGAAGAATTTCTTCAGCATTAAAATCAATTTTTTCTAATTCTTGCGTAATTAGTTGATCTATATCACTAATTTCCATGAGTTCTTTTTGCATTTATTAACCCAACGCACTCATCAAAGCGCCTAACTGGCCCTGCATTTTACCGGTCGCATCTTGCATCGCGGTAAACTTCGCATGAGTACGCTTCTCTAGGCTTTCCATGCGGCGATCTAATGCCGCTTGATCGTCACTCAAACGGTAGTTTTGTTCTGTGAGACTTTTTTCTCGAGTACGAATACTGCCTGTAATACCTGTGATACCGTGAATCGCATCTTCTACTCGTTTAGCAAAACCTGTGTTGCCACCGAAGAACTTTTCTAACTCGTTGAAGTTATTGTTCAACTGGCGGTCTAGCATGTCATAATTGATTTCTAGGGTGCCTTGACGTGTGGTCGTAATGCCAAATTCTGTTAAGGACTTTAGGTTTTCAGGCGCCTTATCGATTCGAGTAGAAAAGACCGATTTTAATCGTGAATCTGCACTGCGTACGGTGCTGTCACCTGACAACGGCCCTTTTTGACCAGTTACCGGATCCACACTCGCCAACGCTTGGGAGGTTTGATAAAACGAGTTATACGCTGCCACAAAGTTTTCGATATCGTTGCGTACACTTTGACGGTCGTACTCGACACCAATTTCAGCAGGCGGTTTATTCGGTTCTGATTTGCCTTTTAGTGTTAAATCAACACCTTCGATCGCATCTTCAATCACATTGTTGTGGCTAGATAGCTTTGCCACGCCATCAAGCAGAACTTCTGAATCTTGCCCTGCTTGTACTTCTGTCATTCCAAGGTATTGTTCAAAAGCAGATTGTGCCTTTGCGATTTTCGCTTCTGCTTCATCAATTTTTTCCAGACGCTCACGTTCTTGAGGATCAAGTTTAGCGCGATGAATTTGCTTAGCTTGCGCTTCGGAAAGTTCACCACGTGCCACTTTTTCGTCTAACGCTTGCTTTTCACTCGCAATTTTTTGCTCGATTTCCGCTTTTTCTTGCTCAAGAAGCTGCTTAGCCTCTTTCGTCGTAACGTAAGAATCGGTTAGGGTGCCCGATGCGGCATTATTCCAGCCTGGTACATCTGGTGCCTTCTCTATTGCCTTTTCGTCGAGTTCGAGCTCTGGTTCTTCATAAGAGTCCAACAAAGTACCTGACGCAGTTTCTGTCCACCCTGGAATTCTGTCTTCAGGGCGTAAACTCGCGCGTCGGTTGGCTTCATCAATGGCTTCTTGACCAGCTTTGGCTGCTTCTGCACCCGCCGCAGAGATTGGCGCTTGCGATGCATCATCTTGTACATCGTCTGCCGCTTTTTGCTCTTCTGGAGGTAGAGGATTGCCGTTTGCATCCAGCTCTTC
Source organism: Vibrio sp. 970 (assembly GCF_033339075.1). Classification (NCBI taxonomy): domain Bacteria; kingdom Pseudomonadati; phylum Pseudomonadota; class Gammaproteobacteria; order Vibrionales; family Vibrionaceae; genus Vibrio; species Vibrio sp. 970. The sequence continues at coordinate 156,242 of NZ_JAWOTW010000006.1, read as the reverse complement.
TGCTGGTTGTTCCGGAAATTTAAGAGGACCTAAGACATCTTCCGCCGCTGAACGAGCTTCTTCAAGCGCGTTGACGCGGTCTTCAAGTGTTTGGTATTCGAAATATTTAAGAGGGTTGCCTTTTTCTGCCTCCACACTGACTCTGATTTGATGATCCTTACCAGAGAGGTTAGAAGCAAGGATAAGGCGTGGACCTTCGACGTCGTTAATAAGAGATGCACGAACGCCAGGGTTATCTTTAGCGCCATTGATGCCACGTACGACATCGATGAGCTTAGATCGGGAACGAACATCGATATTAAAACGCTCATCACCAAGCGAAATCTGCAGCTTACCAGGGCCAAATTTTGCGTCTTCTGGCAATACGTCAGAAGCGACTTTATGGCTCTGAGCAAGCTGCAACACATCGATAGCATATTTGCCAGCGATAGCATCTGTGGTTGCCGTGGCAGATACGATATTGTCATCGGTCGTTTCGACAGTGCGAACGGCAAATGCTTTCTCCTGACGAAAGTTCGCCATGAGATTTTTCATCGTATCCAATGATTCTCTGAGTCGTCCGTAAGCACTGATACTGGCATTAATTGTCGTGCGTTCGTTGTCGATGCGTTGCTGCTTTGGTACGCGTTCGGCATCCACAATTTTGCTGACCATGGAATTAATATCCATGCCGCCAGACATCCCCAAAGGGCCTAAACTCATCAAATCACCTCTAAAAACGACTTACACTTTTTCAGTCAACAACCCGCTGTTGGCTGTGTGCTCAGCTAGGCGACGCAATACCACTAGCATTTCTTCATCAGGAATTTGACGAATCACGTCACCGGTATTGGCTTCATAAATCGTCACCACATCTCGTCCGGATTCTTCATCCACTCGAAATGCGACTCCTTTGTTTATGGACGTTACAAATTCATTCATTTGTGCGACCAATTTTTCACGTTCTTCTTTGTTCAGTTCTTGACGGCTTTCAGCCATCTCGATCGCAGCTTGAACAGAGAAGTCGTATTCGGTGTTTTTCGCTTTTTGCGGCGAAATCTCACCATTTGAACTTGCTGGGCTAGACGTGCCTATATCATTGCCATTTTTATTTGCAAACTTTGTGCCATTTGGCGTGCCGTAAGGCTGGATGTTCGATGCGTAGGAGGATATATCCATTACAATCTCCCTTCCACCTTATGGGCTAACGATAGAATCTATCGCTTTGGTGCCCCAGCACTAAGGTGTTGACCTCAGGCTGGGTTTACCACTTAGCCCAACAAGCTTAGCGCTGCAGATGGAGACTGCTTCGCTTGAGCCAGGATTGAAGTACTTGCTTGCTGAAGAATTTGCGACTTAGTCATCGCAGTGGTTTCCTTCGCGTAATCAGTATCTTTAATACGGCTTTTAGACGCGTTAACGTTCTCGTTAATGTTGTCTAGGTTGCTGATTGCGTGGTTGAAGCGGTTTTGGAAAGCACCGAGTGAAGCTCGTTGGCTGTCTACGGACTTAAGAGCGCCGTCGATAACCGCTACTGCTTCTTGAGAGCCAGCTACTGTGGTTACGTCGATGTCTTTCACTGTTACGTCTTTCGGACCACCAAAGCCGATCTCGTCTGCTAGGTTGCCAGAAAACTCAACATCACCTTCAACTTTTTGAGAAGAAGCAAATACTTGTAGTTTGCCATCTTCGCCAACAGAGGCTTTTACATCATCGTTTTGACCGTTGATGTATGTCGCTAGCTGTTCAATATCATCGCCTTGCTTAGCGCTGATTGATAGCTCTTTCTCTTCACCCTGCTTGTTGGTGTAGCTCATTTTGAACTCTGTTTTCTCACCAACAGTCCAAGATGCGTCTTTACCCTCTTCTGCTGCGTAGCTCTTACCACCCATTGCTGAAGTGTCTGAGCGTAGGTTACCCATAGAAAGCATCACTGCTTCACCTGAGTCCGCACCGATTTGGAAAGATTGAGTACCGTAAGTACCGTTTAGAAGCTTGTTACCACCGAAAGAGGTAGTTTCAGCAATACGGTTTAGCTCGTCGTTTAGCGCTGTTACTTCTTCTTGGATCGCTACACGTTCTGCTTTTGAGTTAGAGCCGTTCGCCGATTGAAGCGAAAGATCACGCATACGTTGTAGGATGTTGGTAGATTCATTCATTGCACCTTCAGCAACCTGTGCAATAGAAATACCGTCGTTTGCGTTTTTCACTGCCATGTCTAGGCCACGGCTTTGTGCATTCAAGCGGTTTGAAATCTGTAGACCTGCAGCATCGTCTTTCGCGCTATTGATTTTATAACCCGAAGACAAACGCTCCATTGATTTTTGTTGACCGTCAGCTGCCTGGTTTAGGTAACGCTGTGCAGTCATCGCAGAAACGTTAGTATTAACGTTAATCGCCATAATTGATCTCCTTAAGGCTTTAGTGAATGTACCGTCGTGTCTCTCACCTCACTTAGGTACATCTCATTTCTCTCAGTCCCTTTAACGGCGACCGATGAATATCCTTTAGAAGAAATTTTCAATTTTTTGCGATTATTTTCTTTGGCTTACTGAAATGTGATGAAGCTCTAATGTCGTGATTCGCAGAAATCCTGGGGGCCCAAAAGACAGAAAAAAACCCAGCCGAAGCTGGGTTTACTCGCTCATCTCTCACCACGAGCCAATGAGGTTCTCGTCTTAGGTTTGAAATTAACCTAGCAGACTTAGCGCTGAGTTTGGCGCTTGTTTCGCTTGCGCAAGGATTGAGCTTGACGCTTGCGATAGAATTTGTGATTTGGTCATTGCCGTCGTTTCTTTCGCGAAATCTGTATCTTTGATACGGCTCTTCGACGCATTCACGTTCTCGTTAATGTTGTCCAAGTTACTGATTGCGTGGTTGAAACGGTTCTGGAAAGCACCCAGCTCTGCGCGGTGGCTATCTACGTATTTCAATGCCGCATCGATGATAGCAACAGATTCTTGTGCGCCACCAACTGAGGTTACGTCGATAGTATCTACCGTTACTTTTTTACCTTCGCCCAAACCTAGCTCACCAGATAGGCCGCCTGAAAACTCGACTTCGCCTTCGACTTTGTTGTTGCCAGCAAAGATTTGCAGTTTACCGTCTTGGTCTACAGAGGCTTTCACTAGGTCAGTTTGACCGTTAATGTAAGTCGCAAGCTCTTCGATATCGTCACCCGCTTTTGCGCTGATGTTGATTTCTTGCTCTTGGCCGTAGCTGTCCGTTAGGTTGATTTTTAGGTCGTTCTTACCTTGGGCAACGTTCCAGTCTTTACCTTTACCACTTTCAGCTTGGTAGCTCACACCGCCCATCATTTTGTTGTCTGAACGCATGTCTTTTAGCTCAAGCATCACTGCTTCACCGTTATCCGCACCGATTTGGAACGATTTCGCACCGTGTGTGCCGTTTAGTAGCTTGTTACCACCGAAAGAAGTGGTTTCTGCGATACGGTTTAGTTCGTCGTTTAGCGCGGTCACTTCTTCTTGAATCGCAACACGTTCTGCTTTCGAGTTTGAGCCGTTTGCTGATTGCAGAGACAAGTCACGCATACGTTGAAGAATATTAGTGGTCTCATTCATTGCACCTTCAGCAGTTTGTGCAATCGAGATACCGTCGTTCGCGTTGCGAACTGCTACATCCAAACCACGGCTTTGTACGTTCAAACGGTTCGAGATTTGTAGACCCGCAGCGTCATCTTTTGCGCTGTTGATTTTGAAACCCGAAGACAAACGCTCCATAGAAGTTTGTTGAGCTGAGTTTGCGTTGTTTAGGTAACGCTGAGCGGTCATCGCTGATACGTTAGTGTTTACATTCACTGCCATGGTGATTTCTCCAATTGATTTTCCGGTGTAGCGGTTTCCGACGTCTCGGAAAACCAAGTAGTTCTCTCAAAGTTACTTTTATTAACGGCGCATGCCCTGTTTTCTTTAGAGAAAATTTTGGATTTTTTTGAAAATAATTCGTTTGGAGGGGTAATCGTGACAAAGCGGATAAAAAAGCAAAAAAACTTTCATTTTTCGCTAAAGCTTCTTTTCGAATTGTCGATACAGGCAGGTTTTGCGTTAAATTCGGGCAAGGCCGTTCATCAGCCAAGCAAGGTCAATGCTAGGTTTGGCGCTTGTTTTGCTTGCGCCAGAATAGAAGTACTGACCTGTTGTAAAATCTGTTGCTTCACCATTTGCGTAGTTTCTTTGGCATAGTCAGTGTCTTGGATACGACTGTTGGAAGCGGCTAAGTTTTCGTGGATGTTATCGAGATTATTGATCGCGTGATTAAAGCGGTTTTGATACGCGCCTAACTCCGCACGACTGCCATCTACCGTTTTCAAAGCATCATCTAAAATGCCGACCGCCATCTGAGCGCCACCGACCGTGCTAATATCAATACTATCTACCGTTCTATTTACGGTGACATACTTGCCAAGTTCTAACTCATCAGCCAGGCCACCACTGAAGGTTGGTCCAGGGTATTTTATGGCGTCCTTGTGGGACATGAGTAACTGCAGTTGCCCCTCTTCATTAACAGACGCTTTCACTTTATCGGTCTGCCCGTTAATATAAGTCGCGAGTTCTTCTATATCGTCGCCAGCTTTAGCTTCAATACGGATCTCCTGCTCTTCAAAATTGTTATCACGGTAGCTGATAACAATTTCATTATTTCCGTTTTGAACCGTCCAATCTGAACTGACTCTTTGATATGAGCTCATTGAAAAGCTACCTAAAGATTCCGGCTGCATGGTCCGCAGGCCAATTTGTACCGCTTCACCAGCCGTTGCACCGATTTGAAAAGACGATGTACCGAATGTGCCATTCAGCAATTTACGTCCACCAAAAGATGTGGTTTCTGCAATACGACTTAACTCATCATTTAAAGCAGAGACTTCTTCTTGCAGTGCAGTGCGCTCCGCTTTGCTGTTTGAACCGTTAGCTGATTGAAGCGACAAATCACGCATACGTTGCATAATGTTAGTCACTTCATTCATCGCCCCTTCGGCGGTTTGCATTATAGAAATGCCGTCATTCGCGTTACGTACCGCGACATCCAAACCACGCATTTGCGATTGTAGACGGTTGGAGATTTGCAGACCCGCCGCGTCATCTTTTGCGCTGTTAATACGTTTCCCTGAAGACAAACGCTCCATGGATTGGTTCAGCATGTCAGTTGCACTGGTCAAATGACGCTGTGCGACGAGTGCTGCCACATTGGTATTAACGGTGATCGCCACGAGACACAGACTCCAAATAAATTAAGGCTTTGGATACTTATCGACCAAGTAACAGAAAAGTTTAGTGTTTTTTGAAAAGAGATTGGAATAGAAATAGAAAACAAAAGCCCTCTAATTGGAGGGCTTAAGAAATAAAGTCTGAGAACTTACTTGATGGCTAGCTCTGCGAGCATTTCTTGCGAAGGAGCGAAAAAGTACGCACCTGTTACCGCTGTTGTGAAACGAAGCATTTGGTCTGTTTTACCATCTGTTACGCCGTACATACTTTCTAGCATCACTTTAATGTTATGAAGTGTATTGCAGTAAGAGATGAACAACAGACCGTGAGCTCCGGTCACCGTCCCGTATGGTAAGCTGTGGCGAACAATCTTCAAACCTTTACCTTCTTCTTTGATATCAACCCGACCAACGTGCGACGCAGCAGGAACATCTTCTAGCTCGATAGAGTCTGGTTTGGTACGACCAATCACTTTTTCTTGCGCTTTGACATTCAATCGATTCCAAGCGGCAAGGTTATGTTCAAAGCGCTGAGCCATAACATAACTGCCTCCAGCAAATGGGCCCTCTTTTACTAGAGCCACATCAGCGCGAGCCTCCCCTTTCGGGTTTTCTGTGCCATCAATGAAGTCTGTCATATCACGAGCATCAAGGTAACGGTACCCATATGTTTCGTCCACAATGGTGACATCTTGTGCCGTCTCTTCTAGGAACTTACGCAACACGTAAAAATGCAAGTCGTGACGAGTCGAGTGACAGTGAATAAGCACATCTACGTCTGTTGCAGGAGCAACGATGTCACCTTCGCCAAGTTGAGTAAAATCAATAAGCTCTTCTGGCGCGTCTACATTAAGGTGTTCCCAAAACGATTTTGTGAATGCGATAGAAAGCGTCAGCGCAGCACCTGGCTGGGTAATGTTTAACTCTTCCACCAACTTTGGCAGTGCTTTCAGTTTTTCTAATACGTTTTCACGGTTTTGGTTCACTTTGAGTTGAGTGTACAGTGCAAATGGCCCGGCTTCTGGCACGATCGCCGTTTGAGCTTGTGACATTGAGGTTTCCTCTATTACTTTGCCCCAGAGTGGGAAGTTATTGTTTTTAATTCTTTGAATGCTGCTGTTCATCGTGCGCCAATTGTGGCACATGAAAACAGTCTTTTACCCATCTTCCATTTAGAAGATAGATCATAAACCAAGCTAATAAGGTAATGGTAAGGGCGTTTGCCCAATTAAACACTCCATGTTCTAGGTACACATGATACATGGTCTGAGCAAGTTGAATACCGCACAAGATCAAAGTGATCTCGCGACCATAGCGAGTAATTCTGTTTACCCATCCTCTGTCGGGATGACGAAGCCCCATTAACCACATAAGAAGCAAACTTGGAATGCCCATCGCCAAACCTAAATACAACGTACTTGAATCTGGGTAAACAATAGCGAGTAGCTTACTGCCACTATCACGACTTACACCAGCCATGGCAAACACCACCCATGAACGCACAAGAAACATCCATCCCACCCATAAAATGATCGGCGCCTTTAAAAATCCATGAGCGTCATATTGGTCAAACGAATAGCGCACAACATCTTCTTCTTTATGTGATAAAAACGTCACTTTAACCTATCGTTTCAGAGTTGCAAGCCAACAAAGATGAGAACTGAAGTTCATTTCAGCACCTTACACAGGTAAACTAAACAAAGATTTACAGCGACGTTGATGAGAAACATGAAAAAAAGAACTCCTACCACCCCTGTGCCTTCTCAAGAAACTCAAGCCGAAGCGATGAGAATTGCCAAATCCACGCAGAAACCGGGGCAAACCAAAGAGCAAACCAAACTCATCGCTCAAGGTATCGAAAAAGGCATCGCGCAATATAAGAAACAACAAAAAGAGCGCAACCGCCAAGCCGATAAAGCGAAGAAAAAACAGCAACGTGAAAAACAACGTCAGCATGAAGAGATTATCGAACAAGACAATATCACCGACAATGCGCCAAACCATTCATCAAGCAAACTGCCTTGGACACTACTTGTTCTGAGCTGGATTGGCTTTGCTGCTTACATAGTATTGGGGAAATAGCTAATGAAACGCCTGTTACTTGGACTTTTTGTCGTGCTTCTAACGGGTTGCACGATGCCTTCTCACCTTACTCATGCTCAAAGTCAAGATGTTCATATTCGCATTGACGCGCAATTCGACCCTGAGCGATGCGAATACAAAGGCGAAGTCACCGGAAGTGAAGGCCATTGGTATAACTACATTTTCATGACTAATGACGCGATGATGCAAGGCGCGATGAACGATTTAAAAAACAATGCAGCGGCTATCGATGCGGACACCGTTTTTATGGTTTCCCCACAAGATTTTATCACTTCATTTAGCGTACTGGGTTCCGCCTACCGCTGCAATGGATGAGGCCTGAATATGAAAAAAGCCAGCAATTGCTGGCTTATGCACGAAATCCAAGACTGCTAGCGATATCTCTCTCCCGCTCTAGAACCCATTGGCTATCAAAAGGCCCCCAATCTGAAAGTTGATAATAGCCGTCATTATGACGTCGGCCATCTTGAACGAATATGAGTTCAATGCCGATCCCAGGTAACGCCTTGAGTACATCTTGAATAGTACGACGAGGCCACCCCGTTTTTTCGATCAACTTTGGCACATTCGGCCTTTCTAGGTTTTCCACCAACAAGGCCAAATATAGCCGCCTTGCAAAAACAGGACTCAATTCCATTGACACCTCCTAAAATTGTGCTGATTCATTATTTCGTTTTTGCTCAGCGAGGTGTTGCGTTTGATCAATAACTCGACTTTTCCATTTGATTTAGACGAATTTTTATTCGATTTATAGCGCATTCATCGTAAATAAGTTATGTGACATTAGTTATCTCAATCTATCTGAAAATATTTTCCACCGCATTTTGTCAGTTTGATTGCTTCTTGATAGGATGCTTTAACAGCCCAAATCACTTAAGTGCGTCTTAACCGCGCCAGTGAAAAATAGAACAAAGAAAAAGGAAAGACTATGTCGATTACCATGTTTGGTATTCCCAACTGCGATACGATCAAAAAAGCCAAGAAATGGTTAGAAGCCGAGGATATTGCTTACGACTTCCATGACTACCGTAAGCAAGGCATTGATGCAGAAATGGTAAGTGAATTTTGTCGCGCTTTAGGTTGGGAACAGGTGCTCAATAAACGTGGCACAACCTACCGCCAATTAGCGCAAGAGCAGAAAGACACACTTAACGAGGAAAACGCCATCGCTCTTTTGGTAGAAAACCCTGCGATGATTAAACGCCCAATTTTAAAAGTGAATGATCAACTTCATATCGGTTTTAAAGCTGATCAATACGCTAGCATTTTCAACTCTTAAATAAAGGAATACTCAAGGATGACAGACAGTCCAGTATTGGCACTTGCTAAAGATCTGATCAGTAGACAGTCCGTAACGCCGGAGGACGCAGGTTGTCAGGATTTGATGATCGAGCGCTTAAAAGCACTCGGGTTTGAAATTGAAGTGATGGTATTTGAAGACACCACGAACTTCTGGGCTCGACGTGGTTCAGAAGCGCCGCTATTTGCGTTTGCTGGCCACACCGATGTGGTACCAGCTGGCAAATTGGAACACTGGAATACACATCCGTTTGAACCGACCATTATTGATGGTTACTTGCATGGCCGCGGCGCAGCTGACATGAAAGGGTCGCTAGCTGCTATGGTCGTTGCTGTCGAACGCTTCGTTGAAGAAAACCCAGACCACAAAGGCTCAATTGGCTTTTTGATTACGTCAGATGAAGAAGGGCCATTTATCAATGGTACCGTTCGCGTTGTAGAAACGTTGATGGAACGTGGTGAGAACATCGATATGTGTATTGTTGGTGAACCATCCAGCACCGACGTGGTTGGCGATGTAGTGAAAAATGGACGCCGTGGATCCATCACTGGTGATTTAACGGTAAAAGGAACACAAGGTCACGTGGCCTACCCTCACCTAGCCAGCAATCCAGTGCACGAGTCTCTACTCGCGATTCATGAACTCGCGACGACAGAATGGGACAAAGGGAATGATTACTTCCCACCGACTAGTTTCCAGATCCCGAATGTATCGGCTGGCACTGGTGCGTCTAACGTTATTCCTGGCGAGTTCCATGTTCAGTTCAACCTACGTTTTAGTACTGAGCTTAACAATGACGCAATTGTTCAGCGTGTTACCGAAACATTGGACAAGCATGAGCTGGACTACGACCTAAAATGGACATTCAACGGTGACCCATTCCTGACCGATACGGGCGCACTGCTAGACGCGGTTGTAGCTGCTGTGGCCGAAGTCAATGATACGAAGCCAGAGCTACTTACAACTGGCGGTACTTCTGATGGTCGTTTTATTGCTCGAATGGGAGGTCAAGTCGTAGAGTTAGGCCCTGTTAACGCTACGATTCATAAAGTGAACGAGTGTGTGAAAGTCGACGATCTTGAAAAGTTGACGGACATGTACGAAAACACGTTGAAACACCTATTGGCGAAGTAATCAGCGAGAACACAATGACATCAGAGCAACTCACCGGAATCACTGATTCCCATCTTCAATCCACACTAGTGGGGCAAAAGGCATTTATGCTTCACCCTAAAGTAGTCAATGACTTATTGAAGATGATTAATGCCGCAACCGAAGCAGGTTTCAAAATGGAAATCGCCAGTGGTTTTCGTGACTTTAATCGCCAAAAATCCATCTGGAACGGGAAGTTTTCTGGTGAGTTGCCAATTCTCGACATCAACTCCCGCCCTTTGAATAAAGCAAAGTTAAATGACGAAGAGAAATTGATGGCCATTTTGCGCTGGTCGGCATTGCCCGGAGGAAGTCGTCATCATTGGGGTTGTGATTTTGATGTCTATGCGCGCAATTTATTGCCTGCTGACACCAAACTCAAGTTGGAACCTTGGGAGTATCTTGAAGGCCACCAGCAGGCGTTCTACCAATGGTTAAAAGCCAACCTTGGTCGGTTCGGTTTCTTCTTCCCTTATCAGCATGATTTAGGTGGCGTTTCGATTGAGCCTTGGCACATTAGTCACCGCGCTGTCGGGCAGCAATGCCTCGAGCAGTTGACGCTTGATGTACTCAGAAGCCAGTTGATTAAACAAAATCAGACCGACAACATTGCAGGGATTGACGTCATACTGAATAATTTGGATAACGTCGTTGCCAAATTTATTCACAATATCACGCCGCCGGAGGCTCTATGATAGAAATACTAACCAATCCTTGGGTCATTATTATTGTAGTGTTGAGCGTGGTCATTGGTAATATTGCCGCACTCAAATATACCGCAAAAATGAAGTTTAGTCAGATGGATAAAAGCCGTAAGAACGATTTAGATAAGCTGAACACATTGGATAAACAGCGCTACGCTGAAGAAGATAAAAACAAAAACGAGCCTCGTTAGTTACTCACCAGCTTCATCTCGACACATTTAATCTAAACATCAAAAAAGGGACCACTAGGTCCCTTTTCTATCATTAAGTAAACACGCCGCGTTAAGCTCGCTTTGTTTACTGCTTCACTGTTGCAGCCAATACAGGCGCTAGTGATTTCAAAAACTCTTCTTCTACTGGCTTGCCAGAGGAGTCGGTGATATTGATAGACGTACGGTTGCCTAAATCACCAAGTAAGAATGTGTACTTCCCAGCGGCTAACTCCACTGGTTTAACGCCGATATCGTTCCAGAATTCATCATCCGGAGACGCATATTTCGCAGTGATTGTACCCTGAGACTGGCTACGCTCTTCAATCTTAAAGCCCATCTTAGGTAGAATATTAGGCAAACGTTGCCAAAGCATGTTGTATTGCGCACGCGCGATAATCACAGGAAGTCCGCTGCGGTCTTTACCCATTGTGATTGGGATCTGTTTAACCAACTCTTGCGCTTTACGCTGTGCTTCTTCACGCACTTCTTGGTCGTAGCGAGCGGTGACCAAGTTCGTCATGAATACATTGTAGCGCTCACGGTTGGTCGCCGTTACTTCTTTCACTTGATTGCCTTCACGCCAGTCAATAAGGCTCACCTTAAAGCCGTGTCGACCATTTGCTTCAGCGCGTACGATTTCATATCGGCTGCCAATTTCTAGCTCTTCATCTGGCGAATCCCAAGTCACCCATCCTGTCTCGATGCGAGAGTCTGTTTGGCTTTCAACTGGAATCTCGTTAGCCGCGACCATGTTTTGCACCGTTTGCCAAACTTTATCTAGTTCATCTTTACGAAGTAGCCAAAGTGTCACTTCACCATCACTACTGCGGTCCAAACGTGCACCGGGAATAAGCTCTAGGACTTGTTGAGGTGGACGAATGTCGACATCTTTACCTACACCACCAGCGTAGTTACCCTGAGGGATCTCGTAGTTAGGGTAAAACTGAGGCTGTGCACCCTGTGGGACATTCCACTCACCCAAATTTGGGGAGTTCAAATACTCGAAGTCATCTTTTGCTTGACGACGTTGATTGGCACCACCTGAACAGGCAGTCAATACGAATACAGCTAATGAACTTAACACTAACTGGCTTGAAAGCTTCATCTATACTCCTAAAACACCGAGGGCGCTTTGGCCCCCAGTATGAACTTCAATCCTAGTAACTCAATCTTAATAGCTCAATCTTAATAAATATGGGCGTCTGTTAGCGCCTGCTCGACGATCGGCTGCGATTTTTCAGAAAGCGTAGTTAAAGGAAGACGCAAACCACCTTCTTCAATCAAACCAAGCTTTTGCGCTGCCCATTTTACTGGGATAGGGCTTGCTTCGATGAAAAGGTTTTTGTGTAGAGTCATCAAGCGTTGGTTAATCGCTTCTGCTTCTTCGTACTTACCTTCACTTGCCAAATGGAACATGTCTGCCATGTCTTTAGCTGCAATATTGTTCGTTACCGAGATAACACCATTGCCGCCAAGTTTCACAAAATCCAGCCCTGTCGCATCATCGCCACTTAGTAAGATAAAATCTTCGCCACAAAGTTCACGATGAATTGCAATTCGTTCCAAATCGCCCGTTGCATCTTTTAGAGCTACGATATTATCAAGCTTTGACAAGCGTGCCACTGTTTCTGGCTGCATATCAACAGCAGTACGGCCTGGTACGTTGTACAAAATTAGAGGCACATCACTCGCTTCGGCAATTGCCTTGTAATGTAGAAACAAACCCTCTTGAGTTGGTTTGTTGTAATACGGTGTCACACTCAGGAAGCCAGCAATACCAGAATCAGCCAGTAATTTGCTAAATGTTACTGCCTCATGGGTTGCATTTGCACCCGTGCCAGCAATCACAGGGATGCGATCGTCGGCAAACTCAACAGTTTTATTAACGACCTTTACATGCTCTTCAATGGTCAGTGTCGCTGACTCACCTGTTGTGCCTACTGCCACAATACCGTCTGTACCCGCTTCAACGTGGTACTCTACTAGCTTTTGCAGACCGTCAAAGTCTACTTCGCCATCTGCTTTGAATGGCGTAATCAGCGCTACGATACTTCCTGAAAACATGTTTATCTCCCTCATTTAACTCTTTCTGCATGGTACTGTAATGCGATTGAAAAACACAAGAGCGTAAACTCGCTTACAAAGTACAAATGAATGAATAATTACCAGTTGTTAGAGGTCTAGCAACTTAATTGCTCTATTTGGTTTGATTAACGGCAATATTGATAATCGTGTTGGGCTTTCGAGTGACTTTAGAATCTATCAGTGATTTGGAAAATACTGAAGAGCACAAGCAAGGAAAATATACTCTTTGGTCTTGTTAGCCAAGTCAGATCTAAGTGAATAAAACGGCCAGACAATAGGCAAGCACATCATGCAAACGTTTTGTTTATCCTACAGCCTGCATTTACTGTTTATTTCCCACCACTCCCCTCAACATCCTCCTGCTTTTTATAGACTAAAAAGAACTGGCTCGATATTTCTTCGCAATATCTGTGCTAACATCTCTCTATTGAAGAAAGGACAAGAAGCTCATTTATGAAGCAACATCTGGTACTTACAGCAGTTGGAACGGACCGTCCAGGCATTTGTAACCAAGTCGTACAGCTCGTTACTCAAGCTGGTTGTAACATAGTCGATAGCCGTATCGCTATCTTTGGCAGCGAATTTACGCTGATCATGCTCCTGACTGGGAACGCCAGCAGCGTGACTCGAGTTGAAACGCAATTGCCCCTGCTTGGCCAAGAACATGACCTTATTACGATCATGAAACGCACAGCGGCGCACGAACTGCTCGATAACAGCTACACCATGGAAGTGTTTATTGAGTCTGAAGACCGCCCTGGGTTAACTGAAAAATTTACTAAGTTCTTCGCTGATCAGCAGATTGGTTTAGACTCTCTTAGCGCGCAAACCATCAGCAAGTCGAAAATTCAACTCGATTCTGACCAGTTTCACATTGCGATTACTGCATCTGTAAGCGCGGATTTTAATTTGATGCAGTTACAAGAAGACTTCGATGAACTTTGTAAGTCGCTCAACGTACAAGGTTCTCTGAATTTCATTAAAAACACACTATAAAGTAAAGGAAATCAAAATGAATACGCTGACAGCAGGCTCGCCAGCGCCAGCCTTCTCTTTGCTCGACCAAGACGGAAATACCGTTTCTCTTGAAGACTTTAAAGGCAAGAAAGTACTTTTCTACTTTTACCCTAAGGCGATGACGCCGGGTTGTACTACACAAGCAAAAGGCCTTCGTGACATCAAAGCTGAACTCGATGCACATAACGTGGTGGTACTCGGCGTAAGCATCGACCCAGTAAAGCGCCTAGGCAAGTTCATCGAGCGCGATGATTTAAACTTCACTCTGCTTTCTGATGAAGACCATGCCGTTGCTGACCAGTTCGGCGTTTGGGGCGAAAAGAAATTCATGGGCAAAGTATACGACGGTCTTCACCGCATTAGCTTTCTGATCAATGAAGAAGGCGTGATCGAACATGTGTTCAACAAGTTCAAAACCAAAGATCACCACGAAGTCGTATTAAACTACTTAAACGAAAACGCTTAAACGCTATTGTTTTTCTACAAACAAAAAGCCCAGCAAACTGCTGGGCTTTCTTTTAACCATCGTACCTTTGGTAACAACTACTCTTGTTCGACAGGTTCGTTTTCTTCCGTGCTTGGTAATGCATGCCATACGGCTTTGACTAATGTCGCTAAAGGAATGGCGAAGAACACCCCCCAAAAACCCCACAGCCCACCAAAGACTAATACAGCCACAATGATAGCAACTGGGTGTAAGTTTACTGCCTCGGAAAACAGAACAGGAACCAACACATTACCATCCAGCGCCTGGATAATACCGTAAGCAAGCAACAACCAATAAAACGGAGGCGTTAAACCCCATTGGAACAAACCAACGATAGCAACAGGTACAGTAACAGCCGCCGCACCGATATAAGGAATCAAAACCGACAGACCAACGGCTACGGCAAGCAACGCCGAGTAACGAAGATCTAAAAGGGCAAAAGTCACGTAGCTCACACCGCCCACGATTAAAATCTCTAACACTTTACCGCGAATGTAATTTGATATCTGCTCGTTCATTTCATGCCAAACTTTATTCGCCAATTTACGGTTTTTCGGCAGAATACCGCTTGCGATTCGCAGCATTTCTTCTTTGTCTTTAAGCAAAAAGAAGATAAGGAGTGGCACTAAGATCAGATATACCGCTAGCGTTGCAATGCTGACTAATGAAGCAAGCGACCCTTTGACGACACTTTCACCCAGCCCCAGTGCTTGGTTTTTGGCGTTCGTCACCACGGTTTCTACTATTTCTAAATTGGCTAGTTCAGGGTGGCGCTCTGGCAATGTGACAATAAACTTTTGTAGCCCGTTGTACATGTTCGGAATATCGTTAATTAGATTACCGACCTGAGTCCAAATCGTCGGAACCAAGCCAAACAACGCAATTAACATTAACCCGACAAAGACCAAGATCACGATAATAACCGACAAAGTGCGCGGCACGCCCATACGACACATTTTGACAACTGGCCATTCAAGTAGATAAGCCAAAACGATCGCGACAAGTAATGGCGCAATCAAGTGTCCAAAGAAGTAAATGGTGATAAAGCCAAACAGCAAGATCGCGACGAGACTTACTGCGTGAGGGTCAGAGAAACGTCGTTTATACCAACGACTAACCATTTCAAACATCTTATGCGGATTCCTTATTGAAGACAGTCAATGTGTAGTGCTCTGATGTAGATTGGCAATCAACCGAGTACCCTTGGGCACTAAGATAGTTCACAATGTCTCGTTTAGAGCTGTTGTCCACCACTTGAATGACAAGTTGATGATACTGCTTTGCTTCTCCTTGAAAGACCTCAGCAGCATGACGCTTTGCAAGTAACAGTGCCATAGGACAACGTTGCTCACGCAAATCAAGTAACATGGATTCCATTGTATTGCTCTGCACTTATGATAGGGTTGTATTGTAACGGCTTTTTGAGCTGGTGCTAGCACTTCTGACATGATTTAACCACATGCTGAAATAGCTCGGATATAAAATAATTTACGAAACCAATTCATTTATTTCCGGTCTTACTGTTAGCTTATATCCTCACGGATAACCAAAACGTATGTGGCGCTGTTAATAGGCTCTCGACCTGTAACCACATGCTTATGTATTTTGGAGAACCTTTTAAACGTATGTTAAAACGCACTCGCTCGCTAGTTTGCTTATGTCTTGCTGCTGCCATCAGTTCGCCGACAACTTATGCCAATAGCATTGACTTGCCAGACATTGGCACAGCTGCTGGTGGCACGCTTTCAATAGACCAAGAGTTGATTTATGGCGACGCCTATATGCGTATGCTCAGAGCCAGTAAACCTATCGTTAATGACCCTGTCATCAATGAATATATTGACTCTCTTGGGCACAAATTAGTGGCCAATGCGAATGATGTAAAAACGCCGTTCCACTTCTTTATGATTCGCGACCGTAATATCAACGCGTTCGCGTTTTTTGGTGGCTATGTAGCGCTGCATTCTGGGTTGTTTCTTCATGCTCGTTCAGAAAGTGAGCTGGCCTCTGTTGTCGCTCACGAGATAGCGCACGTCACACAACGTCATCTTGCTCGGAGTATGGAAGAACAAGCACGCCGCTCTCCGGCCACATTAGCCGCACTTGCGGGGGCACTACTGCTTTCAATTGCCTCACCCGAAGCGGGGATGGCTGCAATTACAGCAGCAACCGCGGGCAACATGCAAAGTCAAATCAACTACACTCGTGCAAACGAAAAAGAAGCGGATCGCTTTGGTATTTCGACACTAGCAAAAGCCGGTTTTGATGTTCAAGCAATGCCAAGGTTTTTTGGCCGTCTTGCTGATGAGTATCGTTACGCGAGTAAACCGCCACCAATGCTCCTGACTCACCCTCTGCCTGAAGATCGAATTACCGATAGCCGTGCGCGAGCAAGAACCTATCCTCCAATGCGTGTTGTGCCTTCAATAGACTATCATCTAGCTCGCGCGCGCATTGTGGCTCGTTACGCTGGCATTGATGGACAAGCCGCCCTGAGCTGGTTTGAGCGAACTCAAAAGAAAGCCTCTGCGGACATTACACCTGCTTTTGATTATGGTCGAGCACTCGTGCATTTAGACAATAAACGCTTATCTCAAGCGGAACCAATTTTGAAAAAGTTACTGGAACAAGACCCAAGTAACCCGTTTTACTTGGATGCTATGACGGATTTATACATCGAGAAGAAGCAGCCAGAAAAAGCGACCGAGATGCTCCGTAAAGCGTTATCTCGGAACCCTCAAAATAAAGTATTGACCATTAACTATGCCAATGCACTACTTGAGGACAATAAAAACGATCAAGCCACGCGAGTTCTTCAAAGATACACTCATGACTATCCTGAAGATACAAATGGCTGGCACCTAATATCGAAGAGCTACCACGCGCTGGGGCGTAGCGATGAAGAGTTGGCTGCTCGAGCAGAAATTTTGGCATTGCGAGCAAATTGGAATAAAGCGATTCAATATTATAGTGAAGCAAGTAAAATGGCCAAGTTGGGCAGCTTAGAGCAAGCGCGATACGATGCCCGTATCGACCAACTCATGATCCAAAGAGATCGATTCATGGCATTACAATAACGAAATGGAGAAAACCATGTCAGTCGTGATTTATCACAACCCTCGTTGCTCAAAGAGCCGTCAAACACTTGAACTGCTTGAGCAAAATGGTGTTACACCGGAAGTCGTCAAATACCTAGACACACCACTTAACGTGGATGAACTAAAAGCGCTGTACGCCCAGCTTGGCTTTTCATCTGTACGTGAAATGATGCGCACTAAAGAAAGTGAATATAAAGAGCTTGGCTTAGGCGAAGACTCCGTCAGCGATGAGCAATTATTCGAAGCAATGGCGAAAAATCCAAAGTTGTTTGAGCGTCCGGTAGTCGTTGCTAACGGCAAAGCAAAAATTGGTCGCCCACCAGAGCAAGTGTTGGATATTTTATAAATGGATTGCCAGATCCTTATTTTGTATTTCAGCCGTCATGGCTCGACAAAACAACTGGCAAGACAAATAGCAAGAGGAGTCGAATCGACTCCTCAATGCCAAGCAATTTTGCGTACAGTTGAAGAATTGTCACCTCACTCACACTCCCCTTCTGATCCAATTGTTACTCTAGAGGAACTGAAAACGTGCGACGGTCTAGCGTTTGGCAGCCCCGTCTGGTTTGGCAACATGGCTGCGCCTTTAAAGCACTTCTGGGATCAGACTACATCTTTATGGGTCAGTGGTGACTTAATCGATAAGCCTGCTTGTGTCTTTACCTCTTCGTCCTCGATGCATGGTGGTCAAGAAACAACGTTACAAAGCATGATGACCCCTTTATTGCATCACGGGATGATGGTTTTGGGCATTCCTTATTCCGAGCCAGAGTTACACACTACGCAGTCCGGAGGCACTCCGTATGGCGCCAGCAGTGTAGGCCATGAGGCGACCCTGAGCAGTGAAGAGATTCGCCTGGCACAACAATTAGGCAAAAGGCTGGCAACTGCAGCGTTAAAACTAAAAGTCTGTTAGTAAAATCAAGGATAGTTAATCGATGTCTGACTCTTTAGACCAAACACCACTCGGTACACAGGCTAAAACCTATCGTTACCTGGCTTTATTTGGCAACTTAGCCTTATTAGCCTGGGTCGCTATTTGGCAGCTTGCGTTATCCCCTCACCCTCACCTCAGCAGCACAACACTTGCTATTGCTTGGTGTATTCCGCTACTACTTCCGTTGCCTGGTATTTTAGCTGGTAAGCCTTACACTCATGCTTGGGCTAACTTTGTTCTTATGCTGTATTTCTTGCATGCGCTGACCATCCTTTATGTGGATGGGGGTGAACGCTGGCTTGCGGCAGTGGAACTGATACTGACTTCACTCGGTTTCGCTGGTAATATTTTGTTTGCTAGAGCGAGAGGCAAAGAGCTAGGTCTTAAGTTGAAACGCCTCTCTCAAGTAGAAAAAGAAGAAAAAGCGAAATTCAATAAATAACGCCAATCGCAGTCAATCACTGATCATTGGTTCGAATACGAATTTAGAAAACAAAAAGAGTCGCTATTGCGACTCTTTTTTATGCTTACCACATTGGTCTTTGATCCTTGCGTTTCACGCCTGGAACGCTACCAAGGAGATTACGATGCCGAGCGCCACTCGTAGATCAAGTCATACTGTTCTCGGACAGGCTCCACAATCATCGGCTGAGTTGGCTGTGTTTCGTCACTTGCTTCTGCCACAATATCTACTGGTACTTCAGGCTGCGCTTCTTTTGGCGTCGCGGCGTCTTTTGCTTCATTACTCTGAACCAATGGCTCTTCTTCTTGAGTTGAAGCTGGGGCATCAACTTCACCTAAAGGATCTTCAAAAACCATTAACTGAGAAATAGAAGAAGCTTCTTTCTCAAAAGCTTGTTGTGATGCCAAAAGGTGGATGTTGAGCGTTAACTCGTCCCCTTGAACACGCTTAATCTCTGTACCCGCAACCGAATTAAGTTGTTTTAGCGCATTCTCTAAACGGAAGAAGTCCGTGGCAGAGGTTACATTAAGGACTTTCACTGCTAGCGCCTTTGAAGACTTTCCTGAAACCACAACTGCACTCTTACTTGCATAGTAGTCTGCGATGCCATCCACCATTTCTGCAATAGCATTAGCACCTGATGCAGACCCGCTACGCGGAGAACGTTGCGCTTCTACAATTCTCGTTGGCGACTGGTCGTAGAGTGTCCAACGAATTTGTTCACCTTGAGCTCGTACAACCAAAACGGCGTCAGCTGGGTAGCGCAGGCTGGCTTGACCAATTGGCTCAATAAAGCCGCCCCAAAGATCAGAGACATTAACACCGGTTACATCATCAAAGTCCCCAACCGGGATAGTGATTGGTAGGCCTCTTAATTTCGCTGCGCTAAGAAGTGCTGCAACATTTGAAGATTCAGAATGCTCCCACGCGATGTTACGATCGTAACCCTGTTCTTCAACCATCCAAACTAAAATATTGGCACGATTTGGCGACCAAGATGGCAATTGTGCTTGTGTTAAAAGAGAGCTGATTTGGTCGTTGTTAAACAACATTTTTAGGCTCGCTTTTCCATCAACCTGCCCATAGCTCAGTTGAGAAATGTAACGCGCACTTGAGCTAAGTGCCTTTTTAATCACTGGATTGCTTAAAGAGGATTGAGAACCGGTCGCTCGAACAATCACATCCTGCATACCTTGTTGACGAGCCA
The DNA here is from genome assembly GCF_033339075.1 of Vibrio sp. 970. Classification (NCBI taxonomy): domain Bacteria; kingdom Pseudomonadati; phylum Pseudomonadota; class Gammaproteobacteria; order Vibrionales; family Vibrionaceae; genus Vibrio; species Vibrio sp. 970. The sequence goes on along the minus strand of NZ_JAWOTW010000006.1, from coordinate 136,274 downwards.
AAGACTCACCGTCGTTCTGCTCACTGTCGATAACCACTTCGGCACGATAGATATCCACCTGAGTTAATGCATATACTGGTAGGGACAACCAACCTATCAGTAAGAGAGCTAAATAGCGCATAGTTTTTATAATCCTCTGAACAAGAACCCGAATAATAAGCAACTATCAAATCTTGAGCAAGGCAAGTACTGAGTAAATTGTCTGTATTATGACCAGCTTTGTTAACTCGGGCCTCAACCAGCGCTTCAGTGCTATTTTTTATAATAAACTCATTGCTTATTAAGCTATCTCAACAAGTTAGGCTGTCCATTTTTCATCTTCACGCAAGACACGTAAAAGAGGACAATTTGCAAGCAAGCAACTCTCAAAAGTGCTATTTATGAGAAAAATTCAATCGAAAGTTTGATCTATGCAACATTGCAAACGATTGCAGGATGATAGTATTCGCCGGATTTGTCTGCGTATCTTGAAAATAGGGAATTATTATGAAAAACGCGTTACAAGGCGCTCAAATGCTCTTTGTCGCTTTTGGTGCTTTGGTGCTTGTGCCGCTCCTAACTGGCCTTGATCCAAACGTAGCCCTCTTTGGTGCCGGTGTCGGTACTCTCCTCTTCCAATTAATGACTAAACGTTCTGTTCCCATCTTCCTTGCCTCTTCTTTTGCGTTTATTGCTCCTATTATGTTCGGTATCCAAACTTGGGGTATCGGTGCAACGATGGGCGGCTTGATGGCAGCGGGCTTAGTTTATGTGGCTCTAGGGGCGATGATCAAAGTGCGCGGTGTTGGATTTATCCATAAAATTCTCCCGCCCGTTGTCGTTGGCCCTGTGATCATGGTTATCGGCCTTGGCCTTGCCCCAACGGCAGTGAACATGGCGGTAGGTAAAACTGGTGATGGAGCTGCACAGCTAGTTAATGGTGATGCTGCGATCATTATCTCGGCGGTCTCACTGCTCACAACCATTGTACTCAGCGTTTTTGCAAAAGGCTTTTTGAAGCTCGTTCCTATTGTTGGTGGTATTCTTGCTGGTTACTCTGTTTCTCTATTCTACGGTGTGGTTGATTTCACTCCCGTAGAACAAGCGGCTTGGCTAGCCATGCCAAACTTCACCGCGCCAGAGTTCAATATCAACGCAATTTTGTTCATGATTCCTGTCGCTATCGCACCTGCGGTTGAGCACGTAGGTGACATGCTTGCTATCTCAAACGTTACAGGTAAAAACTACCTGAAAAAACCAGGCCTTCACCGCACAATCGCAGGTGACGGGGTGGCAACTATCGCAGCTTCGATGGTGGGTGCTCCACCAAACACCACTTACAGTGAAGTAACAGGAGCGGTAATGCTAACCAAAGCATTTAACCCTGTGATCATGACTTGGGCAGCAATCACCGCAATCGTACTTGCATTGGTAGGTAAGCTAGGTGCGGTTCTTCAAACGATTCCAGTTCCTGTTATGGGCGGCATCATGATTCTGCTGTTCGGCTCCATCGCAACGGTAGGCCTCAACACACTGATCAAGAATAACGTTGATTTACATAAGTCTCGTAACCTAGTGATTGTTGCCGTAACCCTTGTGTTTGGCATTGGTGGTATGGCTTTCGGTATTGGTGAGTTCAGTCTACAAGGTGTGAGCCTATGCGGTATCGTGGCAATTATTCTTAACCTTGTGCTACCAAACGATTTAGGTGAAAACCACGTTGTGGATAACGCACAAATGGAAGAAGAAAGCGCGAAATAGTTCGTTTGCGCCGCTTTATTAGGTGGCGTGTCTTACTCTTCTCCTCTTGTAGATACAAAAAAGGCTTGGTTTTCACCAAGCCTTTTTCTGTTCAGTCATAGTAATACATCAAAGAATTACTTAGTACCGAAGATCTTATCACCTGCATCGCCTAGACCCGGAACGATGTAGCCTTTGTCATTAAGCTTCTCATCGATTGCCGCAGTGTATAGCTCAACATCTGGGTGTGCTTTTTCTAGCGCTTCAATACCTTCTGGTGCAGCAACAAGTACCAGCACTTTGATTTGGTTACAACCTTTCTCTTTTAGGAGATCGATAGTAGCAATCATAGAACCACCTGTTGCAAGCATTGGGTCAACAACAAGCGCAATACGCTCCTCGATGTTTGAAGCAAGCTTGTTGAAGTAAGGAACTGGCTCAAGCGTTTCTTCATCACGGTAAATACCCACAACACTGATACGTGCGCTTGGCATGTGCTCAAGAACTCCATCCATCATGCCTAGACCTGCACGTAGGATTGGCACTACGGTTACTTTTTTACCTTTAATCTGGTCTACTTCTACCGGACCGTTCCAACCATCAATGGTCACTTTTTCTGTTTCAAAGTCTGACGTTGCTTCGTAAGTAAGTAGGCTACCGACCTCAGTCGCTAACTCACGAAAACGTTTTGTGCTGATGTCACCTTCTCTCATTAGACCAATTTTATGTTTTACTAGAGGGTGCTTTACTTCAACAACTTTCATGTCCATCTCCGGCTATAGTTGGCAATATTTAAACAAACCTTCAGATTATACATGATTTTCACAGGGATATCAGGATAAATCACTAAAGAAAAAAACAGACGCAAACGTTTGCTATCTATGTTTAAGCACTGTTAGAATAGCGCCGTTTTCATATCCAACTTAATACCGAGGACTTCCCTGTGAGTGGTAACAACTCTTCTCTTAGCTATAAAGACGCTGGTGTAGATATTGATGCAGGCAACGCGCTTGTGGATCGTATTAAGGGTGCGGTAAAACGTACTCGTCGCCCTGAAGTTATGGGTGGTATCGGTGGTTTTGGCGCGCTATGCGAATTGCCAACTAAATACAAACAACCTGTACTGGTTTCTGGTACTGATGGCGTTGGCACAAAACTTCGCCTAGCACTGGATATGAACAAGCACGACACGATCGGCATCGACCTAGTGGCAATGTGTGTAAATGATCTTATCGTGCAAGGCGCAGAGCCACTGTTTTTCCTAGATTACTATGCAACAGGCAAACTAGACGTTGATACCGCAGCGGATGTTGTTTCAGGTATCGCTGAAGGGTGTGTTCAAGCAGGTTGTGCCCTAATTGGTGGCGAAACTGCGGAGATGCCGGGCATGTATGAAGGCGAAGACTACGACGTAGCTGGTTTCTGTGTTGGCGTAGTAGAAAAAGAAGACGTGATTGACGGCACGAAAGTCGCTGCTGGTGATGCACTTATCGCTGTTGGCTCAAGCGGCCCACACTCAAACGGTTACTCCCTTATCCGTAAGATCCTAGAAGTATCTGGTGCAGATAAGAGCGAAGAGCTAGCAGGCCGCACTATTGGTGAGCACCTACTAGAACCAACAAAAATTTACATCAAGTCAGCACTTAAGATGATTGAGAAACACGACATCCATGCGATTTCTCATATCACTGGTGGTGGTTTCTGGGAAAACATCCCACGCGTACTGCCTGAAGGCACGAAAGCAGTTATCGATGGTAACAGTTGGGAATGGCCAGTTATCTTCAAGTGGCTACAAGAGAAAGGCAACGTCGACACACACGAAATGTACCGCACATTCAACTGTGGTGTAGGTCTAATCGTCGCACTACCGAAAGACCAGGCAGACGCAGCAGTTGCTCTTCTTAAAGAAGAAGGCGAAAACGCGTGGGTGATTGGTCAAATCGCACAAGCAGACGCGAACGAAGAGCAAGTTGAAATCCAATAATTTGCAAATCGAGCTCAAAAGATAAGAAGAATGAGGACACTAGATGACTAGGTCCTCATTTTGCTATCTAGAACACTAAAAACCATTCTATTAGTAGGTAGTTTAGAAGCTACATAACTCCAACCTACAATACCAAGGCGCTCTCGACATCATGAAAAACCATACCCTAAAAAACTTTGTGGTCCTCATCTCGGGTAACGGAAGTAACCTGCAAGCTATCTTGGAAGCTTGCGAAGACAGCATGCCAAACGCACGAGTGGCAGCCGTGTTCTCTAACAAAGCAGATGCTTTTGGTTTAGAACGTGCAAAAAAGTTTGATGTAGACGGTCACTTTGTCGACCCTAAAGCATTCAGCTCGCGTGAAAGCTTTGATGCAGAGCTAATGAGTCAAATAGATGAATACCAACCAGACGTGATTATTCTTGCTGGTTACATGCGCATTCTGAGCAGCGCATTTGTTTCTCATTACATGGGTAAGATGATCAATATCCACCCTTCTCTTCTACCAAAATATCCTGGGCTACACACACACCAGAGAGCAATTGATGCTGGCGATAAAGAACATGGTACGAGTGTGCACTTTGTAACGGAAGAGCTTGATGGTGGCCCTGTCATACTGCAAGCAAAAGTTCCTGTGTTCGAAGACGATGATGCTAGTGTACTTGCGGCACGTGTTCAGGCGCAGGAGCACCGAATCTACCCTATGGTGGCTAAGTGGCTGGTAGACGAGCGGTTGATCATGAAGGATGGTAAAGCCTATTTAGATGGCGCAGAGCTTGGCGTACATGGGTACGCCTCAGATGAGTAGCCCTGAATAATAAACTCCAGGCACAAAAGAGCAGCCTGAGGGCTGCTCTTGGTTGTTTTAATACTTATAAACTTGATTCAAGAAAACCATGGTGAGACTAGAAACCTAAAACCCAACATTCTAAAAAATCCCATAACCACTTGAGTAACATAACACTCGGAAAGTAGATTCTGAATCTGGTTCGTTCTTCACCGTTCAGACTGACGAGGTGTTTTATGAGAAATTTCTATCAGTTACGTCTTTACAGCAAGCCTTAGCGAGACTAGGACTCTACTACCAGCACTCTAGAAAGTAAGAATGCTCATCCGTATCCGCCCTCGGTTTAAAACGCATAAAAATAAAGCTCGCGATTAAGCGAGCTTTATTTTTATATTCAGAGTAAGAGACCATCACTCTAACGGTTCGGTTGGCGCTTGATTGCCCGGCTTAGCCGCCGCAAACGGCACATTTACCAGTTCAGAGGCATTATTTTTGACTAGTTCACCTAGGTGAAACAAGCCGTATTCGCCAGGTTTCATACGCTGCCAAGCTTCGTTGCCCGTCAAAGGTTGAGTTGCGATCACAGAAACGATGTCATGTGGCGTGGTTTCTTCTTGGAAGTTAATTTCCACATCTTCATCAAGCAAAGCAGCTTTTCCAAACGGTGCGCGTCTTGTGATCCAATACAAATGATTGGTGCAATACGTCATTACATACTCACCATCACTCAGAAGCATGTTAAATACACCCTTCTCTCTTAGCTCATCACAACATTTAGCAACATATAAGAATACCGACTCCATATCCTTTGGTGGCTCAGGATATCGATCTTCCATTTGCTTCAATAACCAGCAAAATGCCAGTTCACTATCTGTTTCACCGACAGGTCGATGTCGACCTGTATGCAAGTCTTGATAGCCAGAGAGCTGACCGTTATGCGCAAACGTCCAATACCTACCCCACAGCTCACGTGTAAAGGGATGAGTATTTTCTAAATTAACACCACCACGATTCGCCTGTCGGATATGACTAACGACCGCACGACTTTTGATGGGATAATTTTGTACCAACTCTGCTATTTTAGACTCACAACTTGGCTTGGGATCTTTGAAGGTTCTAAAGCCCTTCCCTTCGTAGAAGGTGATCCCCCATCCGTCACGGTGTGGGCCGGTTCGACCTCCACGCTGCATGAGCCCAGTAAAACTGAAACAAATATCCGTTGGAACATTAGCGCTCATACCGAGCAATTCACACATGGTTTAAAAAACTCCCTAACAACACAGCTCGAAACGGTGGCCGTAAACGATTATTCCATCTCTTTTTCGATCAACTGAATGATGATATGAATAATCTTAATATGAATTTCCTGAATGCGGTCTGCATAACCAAAGTGTGGCACGCGGATTTCAATATCTGCAAGGCCTGCCATTTTGCCGCCATCTTTACCTGTTAGCGCAATCGTCTTCATGCCTTTCGCTTGTGCTGCTTCAATCGCTTTCAGGATGTTACCTGAGTTACCTGAAGTCGACAGACCAAACAGTACGTCACCTTTTCGACCAACCGCTTCTACATAACGTGAAAACACGAAGTCATAACCAAAGTCATTACTCACACAAGAAAGGTGGCTTGGATCTGAAATAGCAATACCAGCATAGCCAGGACGATTTTCTCGGTAACGGCCTGTTAGCTCTTCGGCAAAGTGCATTGAATCACAGTGAGAACCACCGTTACCACATGACAATACTTTACCATCTTGCTTGAATGAGTCAGCAATCATTTTCGCCGCTGCTTCGATTTGCGCAATGTTATGGTCATCGCTTAAAAATTTGTTGAGCACTTCAGCAGCTTCGTTTAATTCACTTCTAATCAGATCATGGTACATAAGACGTTCTCTTTATTATTTCGGCTTCAGTCAGCTCTTGACTCACTGAGCAAATTGTTCTGATACCAATTTGGTATCGGACATTTCATAAACCTGAACTCGGGTTTGATTACTCTGAGTTTACCCACAAACGAGAATTAGTGTCGATAGTGAACCAACAGATTTAGATTAGTGATGGTAATAAACTTGTCAACTTGCTCATGAAACCATCACTCAAATCTCAACTTTAGAATTTTAACTCTACTTAGATCACTTTTTATCCAATCTTATGTTTTACATTTCCTTAATATTTTGATTACACTTAAACCAACTGGTTAGACCTCTTACCTAACATACAGACGTACAAAACTTATAAAGTCTGAAAAGGAAAATACATATGGACATCTTGCTCTCAATCATCACGATGGCGATCGTGCTAGGCATTACGCTCTACCACCGCATGTCTCTCGTGAAATCTATTAGCTTACTCACCGCAGCCATGCTGGCTCTTACAGTAGCTGGTACTGTCGGCGTTATTGGTTGGGCTATTTACGTTCTCGCCGCAGCTTTGCTCGCGGTTCCTGGCGTACGTCAGTCTTTAATTAGCCGCAAAGCGTTAGTGCTTTTCAAGAAAGTGCTGCCAGCTATGTCTCAAACCGAAAAAGAAGCGTTAGACGCAGGTACCGTCTGGTGGGAAGCCGAACTATTTAAAGGCAAACCAGAGTGGCAAAAGCTACACGCAATTCAAGCACCTAAGTTAAGTGCGGAAGAACAAGCCTTTTTAGACGGCCCTGTGAATGAAGTGTGCGCCATGGTGAGTGATTTCCAAGTGACCCATGAACTCGCGGACTTACCGCCAGAAGTTTGGCAATACCTGAAAGATCATAAGTTCTTCGCCATGATCATTAAGAAAAAGTACGGTGGTCTGGAATTCTCAGCATACGCGCAATCTTTGGTGCTACAAAAATTAACGGGTGTTTCTGGCGTTCTATCGTCTACCGTTGGTGTTCCTAACTCTTTGGGCCCAGGTGAGCTACTGCAACACTACGGTACTGAAGATCAAAAAAATCATTACTTACCGCGTCTAGCTGAAGGTAAGGAAATCCCTTGTTTCGCCCTAACAAGTCCAGAAGCGGGTTCTGACGCTGGATCTATTCCAGATTACGGTGTGGTCTGTAAAGGCGAATGGGAAGGAAAAGAAGTACTGGGTATGCGCCTGACTTGGAACAAGCGCTACATCACCCTAGCGCCAGTCGCAACGGTACTAGGCTTAGCATTTAAACTTCGCGATCCTGAAGGTTTGCTAGGCGACAAAGAAGATCTTGGCATCACTTGTGCGCTTATCCCAACTGATGTCAAAGGTGTTGAGATTGGTAACCGACACTTCCCACTCAATGTACCATTCCAAAATGGTCCAACGCGCGGTAAAGACATCTTTGTTCCTATCGATTTCATTATCGGTGGCGAAAAAATGGCGGGCCAAGGTTGGCGTATGCTGGTTGAGTGTCTGTCGGTTGGACGTGGTATCACGCTACCTTCAAACTCAACAGGTGGCATCAAAACTGCGGCAATGGCAACCGGTGCTTACTCACGTATTCGTCGTCAGTTCAAACAGCCTATCGGCCATATGGAAGGGGTTGAAGAACCATTAGCACGCTTGGGTGGTAATGCTTACGTGATGGATGCAGCAAGCAACTTAACCGTTGCGGGTATCGACTTAGGTGAAAAGCCTTCAGTAATCTCAGCTATCGTGAAGTATCACTGTACGCACCGCGGCCAGCAAAGCATCATCGATGCAATGGACATCGTAGGCGGTAAAGGTATCTGTATGGGACCTTCTAACTTCCTAGCTCGTGGTTACCAAGGTGCGCCAATCGCAGTAACGGTTGAGGGTGCTAACATTCTAACACGCTCAATGATCATCTTTGGCCAAGGCGCAATCCGTTGCCATCCGTACGTTCTTGAAGAAATGAACGCGGCGTATTCTGAAGCAAGTAATGCTGTCGAGAAGTTTGATAAAGCGCTTGCTGGTCACGTGAGCTTTACAATGAGTAACCTAGTGCGCAGTATCTGGTTTGGTTTGAGCGACGGTCTGGGCTCTTCATCACCAACCAAAGATGCAACCAAGCGTTACTACCAACAATTGAACCGTTACAGTGCAAACCTTGCTCTGCTATCGGATATCTCAATGGCAGTGCTAGGTGGCTCTTTGAAGCGTAAAGAACGTCTATCAGCGCGTCTTGGTGACATTCTAAGCCAGCTATATTTAAGCTCTGCGACGTTGAAACGTTTTGAGCAAGATGGCCGCCCAGTCGAAGATTTACCATTAGTACACTGGGGTTTACAAGACAGTTTGAAACAAGCGGAAGTGGCGGTAGACGAATTCTTAGCAAACTTCCCGAACAAAGTGATTGGTAGTGCACTGCGCGTGTTAATCATGCCATTCGGTCGTGTACGCAAAGCGCCAAGCGATAAACTAGACAGTAAAGTGGCGCGCATTCTACAAACGCCAAGTGCAACGCGCTCACGCATTGGTCGCGGTCAATACCTTGAACCAACCGAGCACAACGCAGCAGGTAAGATTGAGCTTGCGCTGTCAGTCATTCTTCAAGCTGAACCTGTGTTTGACAAAGTATGTAAAGCGCAAGGTAAGCGTCGCCCATTCTTACGTTTGGATATGATTGCTCAGGAAGGGCTAGAGCAAGGCTTTATCACGCAAGAAGAAGCCGATCTACTCAGAGAAGCGGAACAGCATCGTCTAGATACAATCAATGTTGACGACTTCGAGCCGGAACTGCTTGCCGCAAAGCCGCTATACCCTCAGATGGATAGTGTCGCGTAACTCTAGAATCTGAGACCACAAACGGGAGTATCAGCTCCCGTTTTTTATTGCTTCCAGAATCGGATTCATAACACCTCACACTACAAAGCCCCCCTGCGCAATAAAATCCTCGCACTCCAATCTTTCCCCCGATTTCCAGTGATAACTAACTCACAGACGTTCCAACTAAGCGGTGTATACTTTAAGTAACTCACTCACATATATGGTAAATCCGTTGGCTAAAATATTACTCGCACAGTGGTTCCCAGGGCTTGTTCAGCTTAAGCATTATCAAAAAGAATGGTTTGTTAACGACTTTAGAGCCGCCTTTTCTGTTGTCGCGGTTGCACTGCCAGTTGCCATAGCTTACGCACAATTAACTGGTGTATCCGCAATTGTCGGTCTGTATTCGTGTGTACTGCCAATGTTGGTTTACGCCATGATGGGCACATCTCGACAACTCATTGTCGGACCCGATGCAGCAACCTGTGCAGTGATTGCTGCTGTTGTGACACCACTTGCCGCAGGTGACCCCACAAAACATTGGCAGTTGGTTATGACCATGACAGCGATGACGGGGATTTGGTGTGTACTGGCAAGTCGTTTCAAGCTAGGGGTATTTGCAGATTTCCTTTCTCGTCCGATTCTTTTGGGTCTACTCAACGGTGTTGCTCTCACAATTATCGTTGGTCAGTTTGCGAAAGTAGTCGGTTTGAAATACGAGCAACGTTATTTACTGGAACGTTTATGGGAAGCTCCACAACGATTAACCGATCTTCATTGGCCTACTGTAACTCTGAGTATCGTGACAGTTGTCGTTTATTTGCTCACCAAACGCTACCGACCAACTTGGCCTGCTGCCATGCTGGCGATCCTCGTAACTACTGCGTCAGTTTGGTTTTTCCATTTACAAGAGATGGGCGTATCGGTTGTCGGACTCACTCAAGGTGGCTTCCCTCAGTTTCAAACACCGGAATTTGAGCTAGGTGAAGTTCGTGAACTAGTAGTCCCGGCGCTCAACCTTGCGATTGTCAGTTTTGTTAGCATGATGCTCACCGCCCGCAGTTTCGCGGCTAAAAACGGTTATGATATTGATGCAAATAAAGAGTTTCAGGCGTTGGGTTTTGCCAACATTGCCTCAGCGTTTTCACAAGGTTTCGCGATAAGCGGCGCTGACTCACGCACAGCCGTTAATGATGCAAATGGTGGTAAATCTCAATTAGTTTCGATTGTCGCTGCAATCACCATTGCCATTATTGCGGTATTTATTTATGAGCCTTTACAGTTCATCCCTATCGCTTCACTTGGTGTTGTATTGATCATTGCGTCCCTATCGCTGCTCGATCTTAAAGCAATTTGGAAATTAAAATCTCGTGACAAAGATGCATTTTATCTGGCCATCATTACTTTTATTTCTGTGTTGATCGTGGGTGTAATACCGGGGATCACTTTGGCGGTATTGCTAGGGCTGTTTCAATTTTTACGTATTGTCATGCGGCCGAGTGATCAGCTACTTGGCTTGGATGAAAAAGGCACCATTCGGACCATCGACGACTCAGGAAAAGCTTCGCCTATTCCTGGAATGGTGATTTACCGCTTTAACTCACCGCTAACTTACTTCAATGCTCCTTACTTTAAACGTAGAGTGTTAGAGCAGGCAGAGCATCACAAAGACGCAAGTTGCGTTGTCATCGACGCCGTGTCGAGCTTTACTCACTTGGATCTTAGTGTGATGGCAACACTGGCAGATATTCACAATACTTTGAAAAAGAGAGGCGTACGCTTAATCCTCGCAGGAAGGAAACGACGTCTTCGTCAATGGTGTGAGCTTACTGGTATCAGCACCAGTGAAGGAGGCATCTTACTGCGAGCTGATATGTACCTTGCCATTAAACTTAGTGGCTGTTACATCAGTGCTGTGGGTGAGGGACAAATTCCTACTGTTCAAAAAGAGCCTGATTTAGAGCAGCCACCCAAACCAATTCCAGAAGTGGCTTAAATACAAATTTAATATAGAAAACAGGAAATTAAACTCCTGTTTTCTAGTGCTTATCTTCACAGCTGAATACGTGTTACGCCTTTGGCTTAAACTTTTTTGTCATCCCTTGGCTTTTAGGAGCCACCAGCCTATAACCAAGCTTTTCGTAAAAGACCGGTTCATCAGCAATCATAGAAACGTAAGAGCCTTCAAGTGCAACAGATGAAAGATAACCGTCGATGTATTCCATGACTTTTCTACCTAAACCGTTGCCTTGATAATCAGAATCAACGGCAACGTCGACAATTTCGAAGTTACACGCCCCGTCACCAACAACCCGACCCATTGCAATGAGCTTTCCTTCATCCCGAACAGATACGCCATATAACGAATTGGGTAGACCAATTTCAGCAGCTTTCAACGATTTGGGTGATAGCCCGGCTTTGACACGCATATCACAGTATTCTTTCGGGCTTGGCACATGCTCTTCATATCTTATTGTCATTATGTACTACTCCTTTGTATCACCTTGGAGCTTACATAACTAAACTGTATAAATAAACAGTTAAACGTTGGAAAGATGTTCCCATTAAGCACACAAAGTATCAGGTCTAGAAAAGAAGCCACCGACAACTCTGACGCCATAATAGATATAAGTTGCTCTGAAGCTAGACATTCCTTTTTCTAAACATGTTTCTCTCAACAACGTATCCGCATGCTTTCGAGCACTTTGTGGCAACACCTCTTCCCTCATGAGTTGGTAAAGAGCATCATGCACTAAAGAAGCTTTCATAATGTTTTTTGTGTCTAACGCTGGCCCACTCGCTCCATCCCATGCATAGCCCTTTTTAATCGTTAACACGCCTTGTTTGGACAAACTAAGAAAAGGGCTGTCATACGCGTTACTCACTGAAATTTGAGTCTCAACCTTTTCTTCAGAATGGAGAGTGTATTTATACTTCTGACGCTTTTTGTATTTCATAACCTAACCGCCTAGCTAACTTCAGTGGGAGGAACGGAGATGACTCTCAAATTAGAGTTTCTCAGAGAGTTTTTTCAAATAGGACTTAGCAAGCTCATGGTTATCTCTGCTCAACCACTTAATACAATCAAAGAGTTCCCAGATCAGGCCTTGATCACCACTGGTATAAACTGGGAAATCTTCATGCTTTGGCGCAGGTTCATCAGTAACCATGCCCCCAATCACATCAGCTTTATCAAATAAAGTCTTAAATGGCTTAGAAAGTTTGAAGGGCTCACAGAGATCTAAACAATGAATCTCTGCACTGGTTAGGTCATTAAAAATGTATTTTTTGAAACACGCATTTTCGTTGTGCTCTCCCTCAAGGCGATAAAAAATATCTTTATTAGCTTCAAACTGGGTAAAGCAAGGCTCTGAGGCTTTATGGAAGTTGTTTTGAGTAAATACAACAACATCAGCGTCCGAAATACGGTCACCTTGTCCTGATGACAAGGAGCCAAGCAATACCGCGGCAACAACGTCTTTTTCAGAACAAAAGGCATCATAAGCTGACTCAACCAAGGCCTTTTGTCGTGGTAAATGTTCTAGTCCTAACTCTCCAATTGTCATAACTCACTCCGTCGATACGCACTAAAATCAAGTCGAAACGTAAACAGTATCATGCGAGCTTTATTATGATTAATCAACGTTAAATCATGGTGTTACTTTAAAATAAAATGATTAATGACCATGAGAAGCATCAAACTCTGTCTCAAACTTAAACTGAAAAAAACGGAGCCGATTGGCTCCGTTTCTCGCTTTATGTGTTACTACTATTTCTTTGGTACTTCTAATTGCATCTCTGGCATGGCATCGCGCTTCGCTTTAATTTTGCGCCAGACTATCCATGCAATGATCACAATCAGCAGCATTATCAAGTTACCTACCGCGATAATAATCATGCTGCGCTTACGCTCAGCCTCCCGCTCAGCGATAATTTGCTTTTCCATTTCAATACGGCGCTGCTCGGCTAATTCAGCTTCTTTTGCAATTCGAGCAGCTTCTAGATCAACTTCATCAACAACACTGAAAGTTTGCTCTGGAATAGGAAACACCAACGGACGCTGAGTTGCAAAATCAGTGGCAAAGATCTCGCCGCGCCATGCGTACTTACCAAGCTCAGCATCGTTATTGAGGTTCAACGTAACTCTCATTCCATCTTTAGAGACCTGTCCTTGGCTGTAACTAATGAAACCATCGGGAGCGTCCTTTTTCACTGTGACTGCTATAGAGCCTGGTGCAATCATACCTTGCTCGCCACTCACCACTAATTGGTGTGGCTTATCGGGATTACGAGCCTGAATAAAAGTACGAGAGATTGGGTTCGGATAAACCAAGATGACTTGTTCTTGCGCTCGTAAGAATACGCCATTGCCAGACGTGATGCGCGCGCGGTACTTACCAGGCTCAACGTCTATTGGGAGCTGAACCGTAAACACACCATCCCCTGCTTTTTCATCCAAGCCGCGGCCGTCATCAGAAAACTCACCCACAACCATCGGCACTGGACGTGCTTCTTTGATCAGCTCATCTTCATTTTCGACAAACTTGGTAAATGTCACGCGCAGATTCACGCGATCAAGGAAGTCGCGCAGTACAAGAGGTTTGCCGTCGGAGGTCAGGCGAGCTGTAAACTTAAGCGCTTCCCCATTATATAATCGGTTTGGGAACAGATCCGTACTGAGCTTTAGGTGAGAAATTAAGCGGATGTTATTTTTAGGCGTAACTTTCCCCACAGCCTGCCATGGACCTGGCATAGGGTTATCAACGGAAATAATATCGAGTGAGGCTTCTTGATACCAACGTACATTGTCGTAAGAGCCCCAAGCATAGTATTTTTTACCGTCAGGACGGACTAAAACAACTGGCTGAGAACTTTGCTCACGATAAACCAAAAACGTGATCTGCTCGATGGTTGGATCAACTCGAAAGCGATTGTCTAACAAAGACATTGTAGATTCACTCGCAGCACTCGAGAGACTACTCCATATCGCTAAAAACGCGACCAACAAAGCCCTCAACATAGCTTCTCCTATTGATGCCAAATACAGTCGTTCACCAACTCTAATCTTTTTTGGTGAGCTTCTAGTTCATCGGCACTTGCGCGCAAAACCTTTAGCGCTTTTCTTCCTTCAATACGACGAATGGTTTCTACTCCACCCTCTTGTTTATTCGCGTTAAATTCTAGACTCGTTTGACCACCCGTCATAAAGAGGTAAACGTCGGCTAGAATCTCCGCATCGAGCAAAGCTCCGTGGAGTGTACGGTGCGAGTTATCAATACCGTAACGTTCACATAAGATATCAAGGTTGTTTCGCTTACCAGGGAAGATTTTCTTCGCCATTGCAAGGGTGTCGGTCACCTTGCAGTAGTCGTCAGTTTTGCCGATGTTAGGATCGAGCATGCCAAACTCGTAATCCATAAAGCCGGTATCGAAGGGCGCGTTGTGGGCAACAAGTTCTGCGCCTTTAATAAACTCAAGAAACTCTTGGTGCACGCTCGCGTATTCCGGTTTATCAACCAAGAATTCATCCGTAATACCGTGAACTTCAACCGCTTCTGGTTGGATTTCACGATCGGGTTTTAAATAAACGTGGAAGTGACGACCAGTCAGCTTACGGTTGATGATCTCCACGGCACCGATTTCAATAATGCGGTGTCCCATGTAGTGAGGACCACCCTCGCGGTTCATACCTGTGGTTTCGGTATCGAGAACGACAATGCGGTTATATTCAGAATTGCTGCTGGTATTCATAAGGTTATGTATGTCAGACTATGCTTTATTAAATGTTTCGGCTAATAGTACCAAAAAATATGACCAAACACGTTGAGATTTTCACTGACGGTTCTTGTTTAGGTAACCCAGGACCAGGTGGTTACGGCATAGTATTGCGTTACAAAGACGTAGAAAAGACACTTTCCAAAGGCTATACGTTAACTACCAACAACCGCATGGAAATGTTGGCGGCTGTCGTCGCGCTACAGACGTTAAAACAACCTTGTAAAGTCACTTTAACGACTGACAGCCAATATGTGCGCCAAGGTATTACTCAGTGGATCCATAACTGGAAGAAGCGTGGTTGGAAAACAGCGGATAAAAAACCCGTGAAGAATGCCGATTTATGGCAAGCTCTAGACAAAGAAACCGCACGCCATCAAGTTGAATGGCATTGGGTAAAAGGCCACGCAGGCCATCGTGAGAACGAAATGTGTGATGAGCTAGCCCGGACTGCTGCAGAAAACCCAACTGAGGAAGATACAGGTTACCAACCCTCTTAGCGAGATTCTTTCCTCATAGTGTTACCCTCTCGATTCATCACCCCAAGTGGTGTGAGCTTTTTCTTCAAGCGCCAATGCGGTTTGATAGGCTTGAGAGGGTATGTCCGTTTCCGCGCGACTATGTAATACAAACTCCCAGCGGGTGATGCCCAATCACCAAGACTATTTTCCAACCATGTCCACATCGTACGGTAACGTTTCATCGGAAACAGCGCATAACGATCACAATGAATCACTTGATAATTAAGTAACCCTAACCAATCTTTGATGCGGTTCGACGTAAACATTCGTCCACTCCAAGGCAAATTATGTTTACGCCATGGAAGTAAACTCGCTAATCCAGTCAAGCTTAATGGGTTGAATCCAGTAATAATTACATAGCCATCATCCATCATCACTCTATCGACTTCACGCAACAAACGGTGTGGATCGCTTGCATAGTCGAGCTGATGAGCGAGTATCACAACATCAAAGCTTTTTTCCAAAAAGGGTAATTCGTAACCATCTGCAATCACATTATGCAACGGGTTCTGGATATCTACGTTGACTTGGTGTTGAATGTTACAATTACAGCTGGTTAGCTCACAGCTCAACCCGCCCAGTTTGAGCATATGGTAGCCGAAGAGTTTCGGACACCATTCATCAAGTCGGGTCTGGATTGACTCAAGCACCCACGGACCGTTGTTCATTGCTGACCAAGTCGACGGGTGTGGTATAGTTTTGTTGCTGAGTGCTGGTTTCATTAACCACCTGACTAAAATGGGTGACGGAGAACGAATCGTGTTAGAGATCAAAAGCATACCCGCATTTAATGATAATTACATCTGGCTGATACAAAATAGCGATAAGCGCTGCGCAGTCGTTGATCCGGGCGATGCGAAGCCAGTATTAGAATTTCTGCAGGCTAACGAATTAACTTTAGAAGCGATTTTAATTACGCACCACCACAACGATCACATTGGTGGCGTTCCAGACTTAGTGCGTGCATTTCCTGACGTCGCCGTTGTGGGCCCAAAATCAGAGCCAATTCCAACCCTAACGACACCAATGGAAGAAGGCGACAAGCTGGAGTTGTTTGGTGAGATTTTCTTAGTACTTGGGTTACCCGGCCATACTTTGGGCCATATCGGTTACGTTGGGGACGGAAAACTGTTTTGCGGTGATGTGCTCTTTTCTGCTGGCTGCGGTCGTATTTTTGAAGGTACGCCTGAGCAAATGTTTGAATCACTGAGCAAACTAACGTCTCTACCAGAAGAAACTCAAGTCTTCTGCGCGCATGAATACACCGCGAGTAACGTGGCGTTTGCTCTAGCGGTTGAACCTGACAATGAGCAACTTCGCCAATATCGCGACGATGTAAACCGACTGCGAGCACTCAACATTCCGACACTTCCAACAACAATACGCAAAGAAAAGTGGATTAATCCGTTCTTGCGAACCTCTAACCCTGACGTGGTTCAATCTGTTGCTAGTCGCATTAAAAATAGCGATCCATGCTCGGTTTTTACTGCTTTACGCGAGTGGAAGAACGAATTTTAACCATTTTCTGCTTGTAAGTTTGCAAGACCCCAGTATTATCAGGGACTGATTTTTCGAGAAGCGCCACTGGCGCTTCTCTTACGTTTGGGGTTGATATAAATCTATTTGAATTTCTCCCCATTGCATAATTAGAAGCTCTTTGCCTCTATAAATTAGTTAGTGTTTAAAAGATGTCTATTATCTTGCGACTGCCACGCACATTACGTTGCGCGACAGGCAGGTGAAGATAAACAGGCCCTAAATAGGCTGAATCCATGCGTTTGAAGTATACTTGGGCGTTGGCGTTGTTATTATCTGGCTGTCAATTGACTCAGTCAGATTCAACGTCTTCTACACCAGAAACCAATAAATCTGAGCAGACTGCAAAGCAAAATGCAGTAAAAGCTCAACCGGGCAATAAATCGTCACTAGCAAAAAAATCCGCTAACGACGCGCCTAAAGTTCTCTCCCCCCAAGAACAAGAAGATGTGTGGCAACGTATCGCCATGCAGCTGGACATGGATATCCCAAACCACAAGAAAGTGGACTACTACCGTACGTGGTATTTAAAGCACCCAAATCACCTTTACACGGTATCTAAGCGTGCGACTCCTTTTCTATACATGATCACAAAACGTATCGAAGAGCGCGGACTCCCAATGGAGCTTGCATTACTTCCTGTAGTGGAAAGTTCATTCGATGCCTTTGCCTACTCACATGGTAGCGCGGCTGGGTTGTGGCAATTTGTCCCAGGCACCGGAAAAATGATGGGATTAGAGCAAAATTACTGGTATGACGGTCGCAGAGATGTGGCAGCAGCAACGGATGCAGCGCTGGACTACCTAGTACAACTAAACGAGCGTTTTGATGGTAACTGGGAACATGCAATCGCCGCTTATAACAGCGGTGGAGGCCGAGTTTCTAGCGCAATTCGTAAGAATAAAAAGCTCGGTAAACCTATCGATTTCTTCTCATTAGACTTACCAAAAGAGACCAGCAGTTACGTTCCTAAGCTATTGGCCTTGGCTGACGTTATCGCAAACCAAGACAAGTACGGACTTAATATTCCTGCAATTCCAAACAAGCCTGTTCTAACGCTTGTTGATCCAGAAGAGCAGTTAGATCTGGCTATTGCCGCAGATTATGCCGGCATTAGCGTAAAAGAGTTGCAGAGTTACAACCCAGCATACAACCAGTGGTCGACAGCGCCTGAGGGGCCGCACCAACTTTTGATTCCCGTAGAGAAAAAAGAGACTTTTCTCACCAAGGTGGAGAAAAATCGCGGTAAAGGGATGAAGGTCGCTCGCTACAAGGTGAAATCTGGTGACTCTTTAAGCGTGCTAGCTAATAAATACGGCACAACCACGAAAGTCATTCGACGTGCCAACGGCCTATCGAATAACAACATTCGTATTGGTCAATACCTATTGATTCCGACATCAACAAAAGACGATGCAAAATATGCATTAACGGCACAAAACCGATTAAACAAGACTCAATCTCGTGCTCGTGGTCAACTCAAGCTCACCCATGTCGTTCAGTCTGGAGAAAGTTTGTGGTCAATCGCACGTAACAATAAAGTGTCGTATAAATCGTTAGCTAAATGGAATGGTATGGGCCCTAAAGATCCATTGCGTGTGGGTCAAAAGCTAGTGATTTGGAAAGACTCAGACAAAGGTTCTGTGATCCGTACCGTTTTCTACAACGTTCGCTCTGGCGACACCATTAGCGGCATTGCAAGCAAGTTCAAAGTAAAAACGAACGACATCGTGAAATGGAACTCGCTACACAAGAAAAAATACTTACAACCAGGTCAAAAGCTTAAGTTGTACGTTGACGTAACGAAGGTAAGTGTATGAACCCATCAAGCAATCCACTTGTGATGCTGTTGGACATTTTTCGTTCTCCAACATCTTGTTTTCTTGCGCTTTATCAACGCGGTGGATGGGGATGGCAACCGTTCATCTTCCTGATGCTTAGTCCGTTTTTATTCTGGGGTGCTTACTTTTCGAATGTCGATTTCACGTGGCTCAGTGACCAACTTGCTGCGCAATTTCAGCAAATCGACCCGAAGCAGATTGAGCTATTAGAACCAAACACGCTAATGGCAAGCGCGATCATCAATGATGTATTCAACCGCTTTGCCACCTTACTATTGCTCGCGCTTTGGTTCTTTCTTGCAACAAAGGCAAGCAAACAACAATACGGTTACTGGAAATGGTTTGCCGCATCGTGTGCTATCTTATTCCCAGCAGTATTGGGCGATGTAGCAAGCTACGCGAGCTTGCTACTCAAGCATGGTCAGGTAATGACTTACGCTGCCGATTTAAATAGCCTCAATGGTCTATTAAAGCTGCCTCTTACTAACGAATGGTCTCATTTCGCTAGCTCGTTACCTTTGCTTCTGCCTTGGTACATTGTGCTCGGCTACGGCGTTGTACTGACGTGGACGGAGTTTGAACGTGGCCAAGCTTTGGTGATAGCAAGCCTGCCATGGGTATTCTTCTACGTTATTTGGGCACTTTATATTGTGGTAACCTAAGCTAGTTATTTAACGTAAATGACAATAACAATGGGTTATGATCGGAAGCGTCGCTCTGCGGCGCTTTTGCGTACTTAAGCGTCAGACCTCGGTAAAACACATGGTCCAGTGGTAACCCTGTTATAAATTGGACTCGATGATCCGGCAAGAACGTCACCTCTTGTAAGTCTGCAGCCTTTAAGGCCTGCCTCATCGCATTAACGCGAGATTCACTCCAGCTATTGAAGTCTCCAGCAAATAGAATTGGCCCCACATGATGCTTTAAAAGCATTTCAAGCGCCGTTAACTGAGATACATACTCTTTTGTACCCACGGTGAAGTTAATCGCATGTACATTCACCACTGCGAGTTTCTCGCCATTACTCAAGTGATACTGGCTATATAATGCAGACTTAGGTAAGCGAAGCCACGGCTCTTTAGAGGTGTAAGCGCAGGCTTTTTCTGGTTGCCCTTGAGCAATACTAATTACACCGGCACCGCTACCCAGCGCCTTAAAAGCACTCACTTGATTACTAACCCAGCGACCATCCACCAACCACTGTTTAAATGATGGTGTCATGCTGGCTTCTTGCAATAACAGTAACTGCTTATCAGCAGAAAACTCATCGAGTGCACGTTGCCAATTAGCCCGGTTCTGTTTGTAGATATTCCAGACAAGCACATTGATTTTGCCGTCATGATCGAGAGCTTTTGAATCGCTAAATTCGATGCACCTGATATCTTGTGTCAGCTCGGTACCTGTTTGAGTAATAATTTGCGGCTGATCTGGTACGGTGAAAATAACCTGGAAGCCAACCAATACCGCCATTACGAGAAAAGCTAACGCCAGAAAAAAACGCTTAAACATACGACAAACCTGAATGTAGGCACCCGAAATCTAGAACAACAAATCTCGGGTTAAATGATTTCACTAATAAGCAAACAACAAAAAAGGAGCCACTTGGCTCCCTTTTAGCATAATAAATACGAAACAAGTGACAAGAAACCTTAGATCGCGTCTTCGTCTTCTTCACCAGTACGAATACGAACCACACGCTCAATATCAGTGACGAATATTTTACCATCACCAATCTTACCAGTTTGCGCGGTTTCAATGATTGTCTCTACGCATTTATCAGCCACATCTTCCGTTACAACGATTTCGAGCTTCACTTTAGGTAGAAAGTCCACCATGTACTCTGCACCACGGTAAAGCTCGGTGTGACCTTTTTGGCGACCAAAGCCTTTCACTTCAGAGACGGTCATCCCTGTAATGCCAACTTCAGCTAGCGCTTCTCGAACATCATCCAGTTTAAATGGCTTGATAATCGCTTCAATTTTTTTCATGTTCATCCCTTAAGCTTCAATCGATTGCGCTTATTATCGTTTAGCGTTTCGCAACATTCAATGTTTGTCTCTGATCCACCAGCGAAAATCCAGGCTGAGCAAATTAACATAGCGAATATCGTGAGTTGATAAAACCCAATGAGGACTGCTCAATGCCCAATCGTCCAAGCTTTTTCAGACTCGCGTTTACTTCAAACTTGCGTAGTAAGCCGCTAGGTTAGCGATATCTTCATCAGACAACAATGAAGCTTGAGCTTGCATCACAGCAGCAAGCCCACCTGTTCGCTCTTTATTTTTATAAGCTTTAATTGAACTGATAATATATTGCTCATTTTGCCCTTTCAGATTTGGGTAACCCGGAATGACAGCAATACCATCAGCGCCATGACACGCCGCGCATACTCCCGACTTTGCTTGACCTGCTGCAGCATCTCCCGCAGCTAGAGCCTGCCCACTGAACATGGTTAACGCCACCATTGCACCCATGATTGTTTTCTTCATTGCTTCACCTAATCAATTATTATTTAAGGATTTTTATATTTTATAATCGACATTGTGGCATGAATTTTCATTACCTGCGCCAAATAAGTTCACAATCTTGACCATTAAACGCCTGATCAACGAACAGATCTGCCACAGCAACGACTCGGTCTTGATACATCAAAATCGGAATTTGACGACGCAGCCAGCTTGGCACATTGTATTCTTGGAACAACTTCTTCAGTTTTCGACTGTGATTACGCGTGGTTGGATGCGCTGATAAGCCTTCCGGATTAAAGGTCACGCGAAGCAATTCTGGCTGACTCGGAAGCGCAATCGTTGCGTTGCTAGAACTCGTCGTTAAGGTCAGCTCCCCTAGCCGCTCTGGAAGCGATAAAACGGTATCGACTTGAATCGTACTTTGCCACTCAGTGACGTCAGCGATTTCCGTTACCCAATAGAGACGATTTCGAAAACGGCGCACTTCACCTTGTTTAAGTTGTAGTTTGGGGTTGGCATCTTGCTGAGCTAATGCGACTTCATTCCAGATAAGATTGAGTTGTACCTGAGTCGGCATACTAGTATTAAGCTTAGCCAGCCACATACGAATCAAGCGCGCACGCGCTAATCCACTGTGCTTAGCCAGTTCTTCAATACTCAAACTTAGATCCGTTTGTAAAGCGCGTTCAAACACCGCGCTCAATAGTTCATCCAATAGCGCTTCTTGTTGAGCACATAAACTTGCACTGCGCTGAACCGCTTGATGGATACTCGGCCAGCGACCAGACAATTCAGGAATAACACAATGACGAAGAAAGTTACGATCATAACGGGTATCTTGATTGCTTTCGTCTTCCACCCACTCCAGGCCTAATTTAGTAGCGGCTTCTTCGATGGTCTTCCGCTTGATAGTAAGCAATGGTCGAACTAGAGATCCGCAAGAAAACGGCATACTCTCCGCCATCGAAGATAACCCTTTAGGCCCGCTGCCGCGCTTAAGCGCAAGGAGAAAAGTCTCTATTTGATCGTCGGCATGTTGACCAGTCAACAGTATATCGCCTTCTTGAATGTACTTAGTTAAGGCTTGGTAGCGAGCTTCACGAGCAAGAAGTTCAATACTTTCACCATTGCTGATGTCTAAGCTCACTCGCTCGATCGAGCACGATATCCCCACTTGTTGTGCCCAAAGTAAGCATTTATCGGCCCAATTATCGGCATTCGAGCTTAAACCATGGTGCACATACACAGCGTGACACTCTACAGAGTGCGCTTGTTGGTAGCGACTGAGTAATTCGAGTAAAAGACGTGAATCCACTCCTCCGCTAAACGCCAAGACAACCTTAGTGCCTAATTGATAGTAGCGGCCGAGAACTTGAGCAAAATGCGGGTAAAGCGATTCCATAAGCGATCCGATAGGTACAAAAAAAGGGCTGGACTCTCATCCAACCCTTTCTATTTTAACTGTTATCACTTGAGATATCAGCTAACGCTTAATAGCAATCACCGAAATTAACAGTAACCGTAGCTCATTAGACGCTGGTAACGACGCTCACGTAGCGTCTCTTCATCCAGTTGTTCTAGATCTTCTAGCTGACGAAGTAGTGTCGCTTTCATATTCGCTGCCATTTGAACATGATCGCGATGAGCGCCGCCTAGTGGCTCTTCAATGATTTCGTCGATCAGTTCAAGCTCTTTAAGACGCGGAGCAGTTAGACCCATTGCCTCTGCCGCTTGTGGCGCTTTGTCTGAATCACGCCATAAGATTGAAGCACAACCTTCAGGAGAAATTACTGAGTACGTAGAGTACTGAAGCATGTTCACGTAGTCGCCTACACCGATTGCTAGTGCACCACCAGAACCGCCTTCACCAACAACGTTACAGATTACTGGCACTTTAAGACCAGACATCACTTTTAGGTTTTTCGCGATAGCTTCAGATTGACCACGCTCTTCTGCGCCCACACCTGGATACGCGCCAGCCGTGTCGATAAATGTGATAATCGGCATGTTGAAACGCTCTGCCATTTCCATCAAACGTAGCGCTTTACGGTAACCTTCTGGTTTCGGCATACCAAAGTTACGTTTCACCTTTTCTTTGGTCTCACGACCTTTTTGGTGACCAATGATCATCACAGGGCGGCCTTCAAGGCGAGCCATGCCACCCACAATCGCTTTGTCGTCTGCAAACGCGCGGTCACCCGCTAATTCATCAAACTCCTCAAAAGCGTGTTGGATGTAATCCAGCGTGTAAGGACGTAGTGGGTGACGAGCCAGTTGAGCTGTTTCCCATGCACCTAGGTCACTGAAGGTTTTTTTCTTCAGCTCTAAGCTTTTCTTCTCAAGCTGTTCGATTTCTTTATCCAGGTCAATCGCAGAATCACCACCGTGACGAGAGACATCACGTAATGCTTCAATTTTCGCTTCTAGTTCTGCAATTGGCTTTTCAAATTCAAGAAAGTTTAGGCTCATCTATGAATCCTTGTTTACTCAGCGTCTAACATATTGCGCTGAATTTTTAGTTAAATTCGAGTTCTACCTGGCTTTTGCCAAGCAACTGTTTTAAATCGTCGAGTAATGTATCACTTGGCGTAACTCGCCACTCGGTGCCCAATGTTAACCGCGCTCTGGCGTCGGCACGCTGGTAGTATACATTGACGGGTACGGTTCCGGCTTTGTGCGGTTCTAAAATACGGCTGAACTGCTCAAAAAACTGATCGTTGATCTGATTTGCATCTATCGATACCGACAAACCACGAGCGTATTTCTCGCGCGCACTGCCGAGATCCATAACTTCACGCGCCGACATTTTAAGGCCACCGTTGAAGTCATCAAAGCTGACCTGTCCAGAAACGACCAAAATTCTGTCTTTTTCGAGAAGTTCAGCGTATCGATCCAGCGCATCTGAGAACAACATCACTTCCATGCGACCACTTCGGTCATCCAGTGTCATAATACCAATTCGTGTACCACGCTTGGTCGTCATTACACGAGCGGCAATAACCAGGCCGGCTACCGTGACAGATTGATCGCGGCGAGTGGGCGTTGCGTCTTTTAGTCGACAACTGGTGTATTTGTTTAGTTCCTTTACATAGACGTTAATTGGGTGCCCTGTCAAATATAGACCTAGGGTATCACGCTCGCCCTCTAACCACACTTTTTCTGGCCAAGGCGGAACCTGCGTATACTTATGCTCTACTTCTTCAGGTGCATCCGTTAGCACACCAAACATATCCGTTTGACCAAACGCTTCAGCTTGGTGATGTTGACTTGCTGCTTTTACCGCATCATTGAGTGACGCCATCATCGCCGCGCGGTGTGGGCCTAGTCGATCCAACGCGCCCGCGTAAATCAGCTTCTCTATCACTCGTTTATTGACGCGTTTTAGATCAACTCGAGCACAGAAATCAAACAGGTCTTTAAAGTGACCACCTTTATTTCTCGCCTCAAGAATCGCATCGATAGGGCCCTCACCAACCCCTTTTATCGCACCAATACCGTAAACAATTGCGCCATTTTCATCAACATTAAAACGATATAGGCCAGAGTTGATGTCTGGTGGCAGCACGGTAAGCTTCATACGGAAACACTCATCGACCAAGCCAACGACTTTTTCCGTGTTATCCATATCGGCTGTCATTACCGCAGCCATAAATTCGGCAGGATAATGTGTTTTCAGCCAAAGAGTTTGATAAGAAACCAATGCATAAGCAGCAGAGTGCGATTTGTTAAAACCATAACCGGCGAACTTCTCTACCAAGTCGAAGATTTTCATCGCCAACTCGCCATCGATACCGTTCTTTATCGCACCTTCTTCAAAGATAGCACGTTGTTTTGCCATCTCTTCTGGCTTTTTCTTACCCATTGCACGACGAAGCATGTCCGCACCACCTAGCGTATAACCCGCTAAGATCTGCGCAATCTGCATTACCTGCTCTTGGTACAGGATGATGCCGTAGGTTGGATCAAGCGTCTCTTTTAGCGACTCGTGTTGCCACTTTTCATCTGGATAAGAGATCGCCTCTCGGCCATGTTTACGGTCGATAAAGTTATCTACCATGCCCGATTGCAAAGGACCCGGACGGAAGAGTGCTACCAATGCGATAATGTCTTCGAAACAGTCTGGCTGAAGTCGTTTGATCAGCTCTTTCATGCCTCGAGATTCAAGCTGGAATACTGCTGTCGTTTCAGAGTTTTGCAACAAACGGAAAGAGGCAGGGTCTTCTAACGGTATGGATTCAATTTGAACCGGTTCTTTCCCTTCTCGCTCTAGGCGTGGGTTAATCAGCCCTAACGCCCAGTCAATAATGGTTAAGGTACGTAAACCTAAGAAGTCAAACTTAACTAGGCCAGCGGTCTCAACATCGTTTTTATCAAATTGAGTAACCGGAAAGTGACCTTCAGCGTCTGCATAAATTGGCGCAAAATCGGTAATTGTTGTAGGTGAAATTACAACACCACCAGCGTGTTTACCGGCGTTTCGCGTACAGCCTTCCAAAATATGACACATGTCGATGAGTTCTTTAACTTCCTCATCGGCCTCATACAATTCAGGTAGTGCAGGTTCAGCTTTAAACGCTTTATCTAGCGTCATACCTGGATCGGGCGGGATCAGCTTTGAAATACGATCAACAAAACCAAATGGGTGGCCCAATACGCGGCCAACGTCACGGATTACCGCTTTTGCCGCCATGGTACCAAACGTGATGATCTGAGACACCGCGTCACGACCGTACATTTCCGCAACGTGGTCAATAACCTGGTCACGTTTATCCATACAGAAATCGACGTCGAAATCGGGCATCGAAACACGTTCTGGGTTCAAGAAACGTTCGAACAGCAAGTCGTATTCTAGTGGATCCAGATCGGTGATTTTTAGTGCGTAAGCCACCAAAGAACCAGCACCGGAACCACGTCCAGGACCGACAGGAATTCCATTATCTTTTGACCACTGGATGAACTCCATTACGATCAAGAAGTAACCAGGAAATCCCATTTGGTTGATAACATCTAGCTCTATCTGAAGACGTTCATCATATTCAGGGCGGCGACGTTTTCTCTCTTCCTCATCTGGAAATAGGAACTCTAAACGCTCTTCCAACCCCTCTCGGGATTTCATGACTAGGAACTCAGTCTCTTTCATCCCTTCGGTTGGGAAAGCTGGTAGGAAGTACTCACCTAAGCGCACAGTCACGTTACAACGCTTCGCTATCTCGACACTGTTTTCTAACGCTTCAGGAATATCAGCAAACAGCTCACACATTTCTTCTTCTGTACGAAGATATTGCTGCGGACTGTAGTTTTTTGGCCTGCGCGGATCTTCTAATGTGTAACCATCGTGAATCGCTACGCGTATTTCATGAGCATCAAATAGGTCTGGACTCAGGAATACAACTTCATTGGTCGCCACTACTGGCAAGTCTTGCTGCTCTGCCAATTCAACTGCAAAGTGAAGATAAGTTTCTTCATCTGGACGACCGGTACGAAGTAACTCAAGATAAAAGCGATCTGGAAAATGCTGTTTATAGAAATCAACACACCCTTGCACTATTTGACGGTTGCCTTTCAAAAGGCCGCGACCAATTTCCCCGCTTTTACCGCCGGATAATACAATCAAGCCTTCAGACATTTCAGCCAACCAGGCTTTATCAATCACAGGGTGGTGTTGAACATGTCCACGTAAGTACGCTTTTGATATCAATAACGTCAGGTTCTTATAACCCACATTATCCGCCGCAAGCAAAGTCACTTGAGTCAGCTCTTCACCAAACTCGTCCGACTGCATTTTAAAGTCAGCACCGATGATCGGTTTAACACCACTGCCATGCGCAGTACCGTAAAACTTCACCAAACCACATAGGTTGGTAAAGTCGGTCAACGCCATTGCGGGCATACCGAGCTCAGCAACTTTCTTTACGATTGGCGGAACTTTGTTGAGGCCATCCACCATCGAGAAGTCACTATGAACACGCAGGTGGATGAATTTGGGATCTGACATTAACAGGTACCGTGTAACTCTATTTTGTTGGGGATTCTAACCTAAAGAGGTTGGGTTTATAACACCAATTAGATCGTTTGATTATTCTATGCCTAACGCTTTTTTTACTGGCTTGAAACTCTTGCGGTGTTCACTGATCACTCCGTGTTGCTCAATCGCTTCAAAGTGCGCTTTAGTTGGGTAACCTTTGTGCTTCGCGAAGCCAAATTGTGGATGAAGTTTATCCAACTCTTCCATCTCTTGGTCACGCACGACTTTGGCAATAATTGAAGCCGCACTGATTTCGGCAACACGTAGATCGCCTTTTACTACAGCTTGAGCATCCATTGGCAGCTCCGGACAACGGTTACCATCAATCAACACCAAATCAGGTTGAACCTGTAACCCCGCCACTGCACGCTGCATCGCAACCATAGTCGCCTGCAAAATATTCAGTTGATCGATTTCTTCAGGAGAGCAACGCCCGACCGCCCACGCCAATGCTTTTTCTTTGATTTCAGGAAGCAACGCCATGCGTTTCTTTTCGGTCAATTTTTTCGAATCGTTCAACCCTTCAATAGGATTGTTAGGATCAAGGATAACCGCAGCGGTGACGACGTCTCCCACCAAAGGACCACGTCCGACCTCGTCGACTCCGGCCACAAGCTGGTAACCTTGCGGATATTCAAACGGAGGGAGTTCAACTTTGGTTTTGGTCGCTTTTGGTTTAACAGCCATGATAAATCTCTATTTTTCAATCAGTTTTAGAACCGCGTTTGCGGCTTGTTGATCCGCATCTTTACGGATCCAATGATGCATTTCCGTAAACTTATCTAACATCGGTTTATTGTCGCTTTCCAATAAGCGAGAAACCTCAGTAAACAAATTGTCTGGTGTGCACTCATCTTGTAGATATTCTTTGACGAGCTCATCATCCGCCAAGATATTCGGCAATGACACATACTTTGTTTTCAATAGACGTTTAGCTAAAAAAGCAGTAAATGCATTCACACGATAACCCACCACCATTGGACGCTTGAGAAGCATACACTCCAACGCTACGGTACCGGAGGCCAACATCACAGCATCGGATGCGGTGATGACGTTGCGTGCGGTATCATCAACTAACTTGAAGTCCAACTCTGGCGCTAGCTCTTTCCATGCTTGTTCAAACTGCTCACGGCGTTTTTGATTAACAAGCGCGACAACAAACCCCAGTTCTGGAAATTTTTTATGGAGTAACTTGCAGGTTTCAATAAATGGCTCTGAGAGCATTTTTAACTCGCTACCACGACTGCCTGGCAGGACAGCAAGCCACTTTTTATCTTGTTCTAAACCAAGCAACTCACGTGCAGGCGCTTGTTCTGATTCTAGTGGGATGGCATCAGCCAAGGTATGACCAATGAACTCGCAAGGTACATTAAATTTGTCGTAGAACGCTTTCTCAAACGGAAGAAATGCTAGCACCAAGTTCGTTGCCGCTTCTATTTTAAAGATGCGCTTCTGACGCCAAGCCCAAACAGACGGACTCACGTAATGAACGGTTTTAATGCCCGCTTGCTTGAGGTCAAGCTCCAGGCGTAAGTTGAAGTCAGGAGCATCGATCCCGATGAAAACATCAGGCGGATTCTGAGTAAAATACTGAACGAGCTCAGCTTTCACTTTAAGAAGTCTCGGTAAGCGGCCTAAAACCTCGACTAATCCCATCACCGCAAGCTCTTCCATATCAAACAGAGACTCGCAACCTTGGGCTATCATTTTCGGACCACCAATGCCTACGAACTCTGCGTCTGGATATTGTTGCTTTACTGCTTTGATAAAGCCTTCACCTAGCGTATCGCCAGACAATTCTCCGGCAATGATGCCAATACGTAATGATCTTTCCATATCTACTTCGCTATTTTTCCTGTGCGCTATGGATAACGGTTTGCCTTATCCATAAAACACAAAAAGATCGTAACCTCAAATTTGGTCACGATCTTTTTATTTATTGGTTCATTCGCCAATTAACGAATAATGCCACGTTCCGTCGTTTCCAGAATATCTGAGAAACGCTTCACAGCCGGCCACTCTTGAGCCATTTCAGCCAGAATAGGCTTCACTTCTTCTAGCGTCTTACCTGAACGGTAGATTTCTTTATACGCTTTTTGTAGCGCACGAATCTCTGGTTTCTCAAAGCCATTACGCTTCAAGCCAACAAGGTTCAAGCCGAATGGAGTAGCGTGGTTACCTTGCGCGAGTACATAAGCTGGGACATCTTGCACCACAGCTGAACAGCCGCCAATGTATGCGTAAGCGCCCACTGTACAAAACGGATGAATCGCAGACAGTGCCATCACACCGGCATAATCATCAACAGTAACGTGACCACCAAGAATCGAGTTATTACCGATATGAGTGTGGTTACCAATAACAACATCATGCGCAACGTGTGCATTCACACACAATAAGTTGTCATCACCAATGATCGTGGTTGCTTTGTCTTGCACTGTGCCGCGGTGAACTTGGACCGCTTCACGAATGACGTTACGGTCACCGATAACCACAGTTGTGTCTTCACCACCGTATTTTTTGTCTTGGTTTTCTTCACCAATGACAGCATGTGGGAAAATACGGTTATCTTTGCCAATAGTTGTGTGACCTTTGATCACAACGTGAGACATCACTTCTGTGCCTTCACCAATTTCAACCGTAGAGGTGATGTACGTAAAAGGACCTACTGTTACGTTAGCACCAATTTTGGCGCCCTCTTCTACCACCGCTGCCGGGTGGATTTTAGCGGTTTCATGAATCATATTAAAACTCTCGACGAGCACACTTCAGTTCTGCAGAACATACCACTTCGCCGTCAACTTTTGCTACACCGCTAAATGCAGCAATGCCGCGACGTTCTTTCAGAAATTCTACCTCAATAACCAGTTGGTCGCCCGGAACCACTGGTTTACGGAATTTCGCGCCGTCTACGCTTGCAAAGTAGTACAGTTCATTTTCTGTTGGTGCACCAAATGATTTAAATGCAAGTAAGCCTGTTGCCTGAGCCATTGCTTCTAAAATCAAAACACCTGGGAATACTGGTAGTTGAGGAAAGTGACCTGTGAACTGAGGTTCGTTAACCGACACGTTTTTAATCGCGTGAAGGTACTTCTCTTCTTGGAAGTCTATCACTCGGTCGATCAATAAGAATGGGTAGCGATGAGGTAGTAGCTCTTGAATTTCAGAGATGTTCATCGTTTTCTTTTCAGTAGTCAAAGTCGTCTTCCTATATCAATTTTTTGCCGCCAAGATGGCAAACGTGGCAACAGGTCGTAAAGCCGAATCGCTTTGCAATATACTAGCAAAATACGCACCATCTTGGAGTTAAATCTACTTAGAGCGCGTCATTATAGAAGAAAAAGACCCGCATTTCGCGAGTCTTCGTACAGAATATGGAACTAGAGCCTGTTAGCTTTCACGTTAAATACAGAGCGAAAGATAACTTGTTCTAAATTTCTTCTTTCTGTTCCAGCTGTTTTTCAACCGCTTTCAGGCGCTTATTCATCTCATCAATACGGTGAACTCGAGTTGCAGTTTTACGCCACTCTCTGTTCGTTTGTAGTGGAATACCTGATGAGTAAAGGCCTTTTTCTTCGATACTGCGCATTACCATGCCCATACCTGTAATCGCCACACCATCTGCGATAGTGATATGGCCATTCAGAACAGACGCGCCGCCAATCTGGCAGTACTTACCAATTTTTGTACTGCCCGCGACAATAGTACCACCAGGCATCACGGTACCATATCCGATCTGCACGTTGTGCGCGATTTGAAGTTGGTTATCCAGAATGACATTGTCTTCAATGATAGTATCTTCGAGTGCACCGCGGTCAATCGTAGTACAAGCACCAATCTCAACGCGGTTACCGATACGCACTGAACCAAGCTGAGGAATTTTAATCCACTCGCCTTTGTCATTCGCGTAACCGAAGCCATCAGAGCCAATGACGGTACCCGATTGAACGAGACAGTCATCACCCAATGACACTTCATGGTAGATAGTGACATTAGCCCAAAGCTTGGTGTTATTCCCTAGCTTGGCGTTCTTACCGATAAAACAACCAGCACCAACACTTACGTTGTCGCCGAGTTCCACGCCCGTTTCAATCACAGCGTTAGCGCCGATTGTAACGTTCTCACCCATCTTAACGTCAGCGGCAATCACAGCACTTGGTGCAATATCGTCTGCCGGTGTTGGTGTGGTATCCATCGCTTGGACCACACGAGCAAATGCGACATAAGGGTCTGAAACCACTAGCGCACTTCCAACGCATTGATCTTTATGCTCAGCCTTTACCATAACAACGGTAGCTTGGCACTCAGAAAGGTGTTTTGCGTATTTTGGGTTAGACAAGAAGGTTACGTCACCTTCTTGTGCTTTATCCATTGGGGCAACACGGCTTACAACGAGAGACTCGTCACCAAACAGCTCACCCCCGGTAATTGTCGCCAATTCGGCTAATGTTAATGTCTTCATAACTTCTTATTTTAGAGCTTTAATTACGTCTTCAGAGATATTGTATTCTGGCTTGCCGTACTGCAAAGCAGAGATATCAATCACAAGATCGTAACCATTTTTGTCTGCGACTTTCTTAACTGCATCTTGAATCGTTTTGAAAAGCTTCGCTTTTTCTTCAGCTTCACGACGCGCACTTGCTTTTTCAAGTGCTTGTGCTTTCACTTTGTACTCGCTGTCTAGCTTCGCGATATCGATACGTAGCTTTTCAACTTCGTCTTGACCCAAAAGCTCGCCGTCACGTTGTAGCTTCTCAATCTTTGTTTTAGCTTGTGCTTGGATTGACTTCAGTTCATCAGCTTTGCTTTTGAAGTCTTTCTGCATTTTTTGTAGTACAACTTCACGTTGAGGAAGAGCTTGGAAAACTTGAGCTGTATTTACGTAAGCAATTTTCTGTGCAGCTTCTGCCGCATTTGCAAACATTGAAGAGCTCAGTACAAGAAGGCCAATCCCAGCCGCTTTGATCATTTTATTCAAAATATTTTCCTCTTTAGAAAGTTCTACCGATAGTGAATGTGAAGAACTCTTCATCATCGCCATCAAATTTCTTAATTGGTTTCGCTAGTGAGAAGACTAGTGGCCCCATTGGAGACATCCACTGCAACGCCGCACCGTAAGAAGAGCGGTAGTTGGTTGGATCTGAGTAATCGTAGTAGTAACGGTCACCATATTCCGCACCTGAATCGCGGTAGTCAAACTCCGTATCCCAAACACTTGCCATATCAAAGAAGATACTGGTACGAATTTGGTTTTGTACTTCTTCTGATGCAAATGGTGTTGGGACAATCAACTCAACACTTGCTAGCGCTACGGCGTTACCACCAACAGAGTCATCTGTTGCTGTATCTGCGCCATTATTTGAACCAGATGTATCACGGTAAACCGCTTTAGGACCAACAGAGTTTGAGCCAAAGCCACGAAGCGATGTAAAGCCACCTGCGTAGTAGTTTTCGTAGAATGGGAACAAGTTATCGTTACCATCCGTTTGACCGTAACCATTACCGTAACCTAAGCGGCCACGGAACAAGAGGGTAAACTCGTGCTTTTTAGTCAATGGCACATACTGACGAACATCGTACTGCATTTTGAAGTATTGAACGTCAGAGCCAGGTACGGTCATTTTATAGAATGCACGCTGATGGTTACCTGCCGTAGGGAAGTAGCCACGGTTTAAGTTATTACGTGTCCAAGAGATATTGAAGTCGAAGTCGTTTGTGTTCAACGCTCCACTAGAATCAATGTTGTCTGCTTGTGCTCGTAAGAACTGCTCTACCTGCAAGTAAGGCGATAAGTTACCGATCTTGTTGTGCGTATAACCGACACCGAATTCAAAACGGTTCAACTCATCGAATGGGAAGCCCCACGTTAAGCTCGCGCCATAGCTTTCGTTGGTATAGTCAACGATATTGGCTTCTTTAGCTTCAAATTCGTTATAGAAAACCTTACCACCCAAGCTTACACCGTCTAAGTTCCAGTACGGATCACGGTAATCTAGACTGATGTTTTTCTGGTAGTCATTCATCATCGCGTTGATACCAACACGGTTACCACTACCAATAAAGTTATCTTGTTGCAGGCCAACCTGGAAGCTCACACCCGATTCTGTACCGTAGCCAACACCGAAGTTAACACTACCAGAGTTTGCTTCTTTGACAGAGTAAACTAGGTCAACTTGATCATCACTACCAGGAACTCGAACCGTCTGTACTTCAACATTTTCAAAGTAGCCCAAACGATTTAGACGAGTTTTACCCGTTTCAATCGATTTCGAGTTCAACCAACTGCCTTCCATCTGACGCATTTCACGACGAAGGACTTCATCTTTGGTTGAGTTATTACCCGTGAAGCGAATATCACGAACATAAATTCGGTTACCCGGGTCTACGTTAACGACCAAAGAAACTTCTTGATTCTCGTCGTCAAACTCTGGAATGGTATTCACTTGAGGATAAGCATAACCAGACTCACCAAGCACACGCTTAATCCCTTCTTCCATTGAAGTAACCAACGAGCCGTTGTATGTCTCATTGTCTTCAAATGGCACAAGTCTTTCGAACGTCGCTTCCTCGCCAATCAAATCACCACGGAACTTCACGTTCTTAACGGTGTAAACCTCGCCCTCCTCTAGACCAAGAGTAATGTATACCCCTTTCTTGTCAGGAGAGATTGCAACTTGTGTCGAATCAACGTTAAATTTTAAGTAACCACGATCCAGGTAGAATGATTTGAGTGCTTCAATATCACCTGCAAGGACTTGCTTTTGATACTTTTCATCAGAAAGGAAATTCCACCACGGCACATCAACATTTAAGTTAAAGCGCGAAAGCAGTTCTTCATCACTGAACACTTCATTACCGATAAAGTTTATTTGCTGAATTTTTGCCGACACACCTTCAGTAAAGACAAACTTAAGGTCAGAACGATTACGTGGTAGTGGAGTAACCACCGC
The DNA here is from genome assembly GCF_033339075.1 of Vibrio sp. 970. Lineage (NCBI taxonomy): Bacteria > Pseudomonadati > Pseudomonadota > Gammaproteobacteria > Vibrionales > Vibrionaceae > Vibrio > Vibrio sp. 970. Next base: position 101,983 of record NZ_JAWOTW010000006.1, on the reverse strand, counting down.
TTTTACTGTTGCGTTGTATTTACCTACGCTGTAGTAAAAGTCTTCTAAGCCTTTTTCAATGTTGCTTAGCGTGGTGCGGTCAAGCGCTTCACCTTCACGAACGCCAGACGCGTTCAGGTTTTCTTGTAGCTGCTCGTCCTTGATTGCTTTGTTACCTGAAAAAGAGATGCTTGCAATGGTAGGACGTTCTTTGACTTGAACCATCAGAACACCACCGTCACGCAACACTTTCACATCTTCAAAGTTACCAGATGCATACAGGGCGCGGATAATTTCTGCAACATCGCCTTGGCCAATGGTATCACCGACACGTACAGGCATTTTCAACAATGCAGCACCCAGTGCTACACGCTGCAATCCATCGATTTCAATATCTTGAACTACGAAGTTCTCTGCTCCATTTGCAGATACACTGGTCGCCAGTAAACTTGCAAATAGAATTCGCTTAATCGCCATACTTGTTCTAATTATTCCTTGCTACTGCTTTTGTCTCTGAACTATCACAGACGAGTAAAATCATTAAATAGCGCTAACGCCATGAGCGAGAAGATGATCGCACCACCAATTCTAAAGCCCATTTCCTGCACTTTCTCAGGAACAGGACGTCGAATGACTGCTTCAATTGCAAAAAACAACAAATGACCGCCATCCAACATTGGTAAAGGAACGAGATTAATAATACCTAGGTTAACACTAATTAGAGCGAGAAAACCTAAAAAGTAGACCAAACCATAATCTGCTGTCGCGCCTGCGCCTTTGGCTATTGATATTGGTCCACTCAGATTATTCAGACCAACGTCTCCAACAATCAGCTTCTTAAGCATGCTGATTGTCAAACCAATGACTTGGCCAGTTTTGTCTACTGCTTTACCTATTGACTCGAATACACCAAACTGAAGATCGAAGCGATAACTTTCTGGCCATTCTGCGACTTTAGGTGCAATACCTGCAAAACCAACGACTTCTTTGTTAGCTAGCTCACGGCTACCGGGCGTCAGCGTCAATGTTTGCTCATAACCCTGACGTAACACCGTCAATTCAAGCGGTGTATCAGGATTAGAACGAACCGCTTCAACCACTTGCTTCCATTCGGTTACGCGTTGTTGACCAATTGCGACAACCTCATCACCTGGAAGCACACCAGCTTTTTCCGCAGCTCCACCTTGCGAGACCTGCTCGATAACTCGATACACCTCCGGTGTATACGGAGTAAAACCTAACGACTGCATCGCTGACTGAGTTTCTGGGTCGAACTTCCACTCACGTAAATCGAGCGTTTTCGTTACTTCTGAACCAACTTCATTCGCTGACGTTAGTGTTACCGTCATCAAATCATCGCCAATATGAGAAATCAATCCCATATTTACTGATTCCCAATCCGGAGTTTTGATACCAGATATCGATTTAAGTTCCATTCCAGATTCAATTCCAGCTTCCGCAACAATCGAATTGGGCGTAACTTCACCAATTACAGGCTTAACAGCCGGGATACCAATTAGAAATACCAGCCAATAGGCAAAAATTGCGAAAAGAAAATTAAAGATGGGGCCAGCCGCAACAATAGAGGTTCGCTTCCATAACGGCTTCTTATCAAACGCTAGGTGCTTCTCATGTTCTGGCACCTCATCGACACGGCTATCAACCATTTTCACATAGCCGCCGAGAGGGATCATTGAGATGCTGTACTCCGTTCCGTCTTTGCCTACTTTACTCCAAATAGACTTGCCGAAACCGATTGAAAACTTTTCAACTTTAACGCCGCAACGGCGAGCAACCCAAAAATGCCCAAATTCGTGCACGGCAACAAGAATGCCCAGTGCGACGATAAAAGAAATGAGATTCCACAATATACCAGTCATCAGCTACGCTCGCGTATGGTTTCTAGGGCAATAGTTCGTGCCATTCTATCTAGCTCGAGCAAGCTTTCCAAGCTATTCGCATTCTCAGCTTTGCAGCTTGCGTTGATTTTATTCAACACAGACTCATTGATGCGAGCAATATCGGTAAAACCTAGTCTGTTATTTAAAAATGCATCAACAGCGACTTCATTAGCTGCGTTCAATGCTGTTGTTGCGTGTTGACCTTCATAACAGGCATCAATTGCGAGTTTTAAACATGGGTAACGAGCAAAATCAGGCTGCAAAAACGTCAGCTCACCAACTTTCGTGAAGTCTAGCGGCTTAACCCCAGCTTCCACTCTTGACGGGTATGACATGGTGAGCGCAATTGGCGTCGCCATATCCGCTTCTCCCATTTGTGCCAAGACCGAACCATCACGATACTGAACCATAGAATGAATTACCGATTGAGGGTGAATAACCACCTTCAGTTGTTCGCGAGCAGCATTAAATAGCCACTTAGCTTCGATATACTCAAGGCCTTTATTCATCATCGTGGCAGAGTCAACAGAAATTTTTGGCCCCATCGACCAGTTTGGATGAGCAATCGCCTGAGCGGGTGTCACCTGCTCCAGTTCTGCGATGTCAGTGTAACGGAAAGGACCACCAGATCCAGTCAACAAAATATGAGAAATGCCATGTTCTTGTAAATTGCAACGACCTAGATTGGTTTGTACTTGCTGTGGTAAACATTGGAAAATGGCGTTGTGTTCACTGTCGACGGGAAGTAGCTCTGCGCCAAATTCTTCTACAGCATCAATAAATAGCTGGCCTGACATTACAAGTGCTTCTTTATTTGCCAACAAGACTCGCTTACCTGCTTTCACGGCAGCCATGGTAGGCAATAAGCCAGCGGCTCCTACAATAGCAGCCATTACACTGTCGACCTCGTCCAGCGAAGCTATATGACATAGCGCATCAGTACCACCCAGCACTTCGGTACCTGGCGAAACCGAGTGTAGCTCAGCTTGAAGTTGAGACGCCGCAGCTTTATCTGCCATGACCGCATATTTAGGTTGCCACTGACGACATAGACCGATCATCTTTTCAACGTTAGTGCTTGCCGCTAAGGCAACGACAGAAAACAGATCTGGGTTTTGTTCGACCACTTTAAGCGTGCTTGCACCAATTGATCCAGTAGCACCAAGAATCGTTAACTTTTGCATGTTGTAAGACCGTTAGAAAGCTCAGGAGCGACGACGCCGCTCCTGATAAATTAGAATACGTAGTAAAGAAGAGCAAAAACTGGGAATGCTGCGGTTAGGCTGTCGATACGATCTAGCACACCACCGTGCCCTGGGATAATGTTACTGCTGTCTTTAATGCCTGAGACACGTTTGAACATACTTTCAACCAGATCACCAAGCACTGAAATAACGACAGTAACCAGCGTAATCAGCACCATATGGACAGGGCTAGTGAACTGGATGTCGAACCAATCAGCAAATGCCCACGCTACGATTAATGCCGTGATAATGCCACCAATTAGCCCTTCAATAGTTTTATTGGGGCTTACATGAGGAGCCATCTTACGTTTGCCTAAGCTTTTGCCTGCAAAGTAGGCGCCGCTATCTGCAGCCCATACCAAGAAACAAACGTACAACACAAGCTTTGCGCCGTGGTATGGATCTACAGTGATGTCATACGCTCTGAGAATAATCACACTCCAAAGGAATGGGATTAATGTCAGAAAACCAAATACATGACGTAAAACAAAATTACTTTGCCAAGATTTCGTCGTTTTGGGGTAAGTAATCGCCATTAAGCTAGCAATAATCCACCAAACAAAACCAATACCCAAGACGACATAATGAGGTGTCGTTAAGTGATTGAGGCTATATGCATCAGGCGAGATGTATAGAAAACTAAGTCCGGTAATAATGATTGCCGGCACAAGGGCAGCAATGCGAGAGTTGCTTCCTGTAAACTGAGTCCACTCCCAAAAACCTAATAGCGTTATTGCAGTTAAAGCGGCAATAAAGCCCATTAGCGGTAATTTAAAAATGCCTAAAATAACCAGGGGAGCTAAAATTAGTGCTGTTATTATTCTCTGTTTCAAACTAACTAGTCCTTATTGAGCTGCCATCAATGCCTTTATTTGTTCACCTGTACAGCCAAAACGACGTTCTCGGTTGATAAACCAAGTCACAGCTTCTACCAAACTGTCTTCATCGAATTCTGGCCAGTACTCTGGTGTAAAGTACATTTCTGCATAAGCCATTTGCCACAACATAAAGTTGCTGATGCGGCACTCTCCACTGGTGCGAATTAAAAGATCCACTTCCGGTAGGTCTGCCATGGTCAAATGCTCAGTGATTAGCTGCTCATTGATATCCTCTACACGAATTTCACCGTTACGTGCTTTTAGCGCTAACGTTTTAGCAGCTTCTGTGATGTCCCATTTACCGCCATAGTTGGCTGCAATGTTGATCACCATACCCGTGTTATCTGCCGTTAGGTTTTCTGCTTCTACAATTTTCTTTTGTAGACGCTCACTAAATCGACTGGTATCACCGATCACGCGCAACCGTAAGTTATTTTTGTGTAGTTTTTTTACTTCACTAGACAGGACCGTGATAAACAGTTCCATCAAAAGACCCACTTCTTCCTCCGGACGACGCCAGTTTTCACTACTAAAAGCAAACAGCGTCATGGCTCTAATGCCTAGTTTTGAAGCAGCAGCCACGGTCTTACGAACGGCACTAACGCCTTTTTTATGACCAAATACGCGAGGTTTTCCTTTGGACTTAGCCCAACGGCCATTACCGTCCATAATGATGGCAATATGCTTAGGAAGGGAATCAGAGAAGGCTTGAGAATTTTGCATAGGGAGTTAATTGAGTTCCATCAGTTGGATAGACTAACATAAAAAAACGCTGAGCTGTGAGCACAGCGTTTTCCAACAGTGATGTGTGTGGGAGTATTAAACTTCCATCAACTCTTTTTCTTTTGCAGCAAGAACTTCATCGATCTTCTTAACTGCAACGTCAGTTAGCTTTTGAATTTCGTCTTGTGCTTTACGGTCTTCATCTTCAGAGATTTCTTTATCTTTTAGAAGCGCTTTAAGATCGTTGTTTGCGTCACGACGGATGTTACGAACAGCAACACGACCACCTTCAGCTTCACCACGGACGATCTTAACTAGGTCTTTACGACGTTCTTCCGTTAGCGGTGGAAGTGGAACGCGGATGATAGTGCCAGCTGACATAGGGTTTAGACCAAGGTCAGACGTCATGATCGCTTTTTCTACTTTCGGCGTCAGCTCTTTATCAAAAACCGTGATTGCAAGTGTACGCGCATCTTCAGCAATAACGTTTGCTACTTGGTTTAGAGGTGTTGCTGCACCGTAGTATTCTACAGAAATACCAGATAGTAGGCTTGGGTGTGCACGACCTGTACGAATTTTAGAAAGGTTGTTCTTAAGCGCTTCAACGCTTTTATCCATGCGCTCTTGCGCGTCTTTTTTGATTTCGTTAATCACAGTTTCACCTTAAAAATGTCATCTTTCCTGAAGAAAGCCTAAAACGGTTGAGCAAAGCAAGCACCACCCTAACGCTTTGGAGTGGCACCTTAAGCCAAGCTTATTCGTTGATGAGCGTGCCTTCTGCTTCGCCCATAACCACGCGACGTAGTGCGCCTGGCTTGTTCATATTAAATACGCGGATTGGCATTTTGTGGTCACGAGCTAGCGTAAACGCAGCCAAGTCCATAACTTTCAGCTCTTTATCCAGAACTTCTGCATAAGATAGCTTATCATACAGCTCTGCGTCTGGGTTTGCTACAGGGTCAGCAGTAAATACACCATCAACTTTCGTCGCTTTTAGTACAACATCCGCTTCAATTTCGATACCACGTAAACAAGCAGCAGAATCCGTTGTAAAGAACGGGTTACCAGTACCAGCAGAGAAGATGACAACTCGGCCTTGGCGAAGCTCACGGATCGCATCAGCCCAATTATAGTCGTCACATACGCCTTTTAGAGGGATTGCAGACATAACGCGCGCATTTACGTATGCACGGTGAAGAGCATCACGCATCGCTAGGCCATTCATTACTGTAGCAAGCATACCCATGTGGTCACCAACTACGCGGTTCATACCAGCTTCAGCTAGGCCTGCACCACGGAACAAGTTACCGCCACCGATAACTACACCAACCTGAACACCCAGTTCAACCAGTTCTTTAACTTCTTGTGCCATACGATCAAGGACCGCAGGATCAATACCAAAACCGTCTTCACCTTGAAGAGCTTCACCACTCAGTTTTAATAGAATACGTTGATACGCTGGTTTAGGGTTCGTAGTCATGGAGTTTACCTTCCAAAGAGAGTTGTTGATTAACAGTCATGAATAGACACAACTTCAGTTATGGCTATTCATCACGGCTAATCGTTCACTGCTCATAAAAAGACCGCAGCCTTGGCTACGGTCTAATCTTTATACAGTCTCTAAGGATTAACCTTTTTGAGCTGCTGCAACTTCTTCAGCGAAGCTCATTTCTTCTTTCTTCTCGATACCTTCACCTACTTCTAGGCGAACGAACGTAGAAACTGAAGCGCCTTTTTCTTTCAGCATTTCGCCTACAGTTTTCTTAGGCTCCATGATGAAAGCTTGACCTGTTAGAGAGATCTCGCCAGTGAATTTCTTCATGCGGCCAACAACCATCTTCTCAGCGATTTCAGCAGGCTTGCCTTCGTTCATTGCGATTTCAACTTGAACCGCTTTCTCTTTTTCTACTACGTCAGCTGGTACGTCTTCTGGGTTAACGAACTCTGGCTTAGAAGCAGCAACGTGCATTGCAACGTGCTTAAGAGTTTCTGCGTCGCCTTCACCAGCAACAACAACACCGATTTTCTCACCGTGACGGTAAGAAGCGATTGCAGTGCCTTGAACGTATTCTACGCGACGGATAGTGATGTTTTCACCGATTTTAGCTACTAGAGCTACACGTGCGTCTTCGAATTGTGCTTGTAGTTCTTCAACAGAAGCTTTTGAAGCTAGAGCTGCAGCTGCAACTTCTTCTGCGAATGCAGTGAAGTTACCGTCTTTAGCAACGAAGTCAGTTTGGCAGTTAACTTCAAGAAGAACAGCAACGCCGTTTTCTTCTTTGATGATGATTGCGCCTTCAGCTGCAACGTTACCAGCTTTCTTAGCTGCTTTCGCTGCGCCAGATTTACGCATGTTTTCAATTGCTAGTTCGATGTCAGCGTTTGCTTCTACAAGCGCTTTCTTACATTCCATCATGCCAGCGCCAGTACGCTCGCGAAGTTCTTTAACTAGAGCAGCAGTTACAGTTGCCATTCTGTCTTCCTCGTTTGATTCGAAATAAGGTAAAAAACAGGGGCCTAACATTGTCGGCCCCCATTGCTAACTATAACTTAGTTTATGCTACACAAAGGTTTCACATAGACCAAGTGTGACACAGAGCCGCTATTATTCAGCTTCTACGAAACCGTCTTTTTCAGCAACTGCAGCTACGTCTTTGTTACGACCTTCAGATACTGCTGAAGCAGCAGCGTTCAGGTATAGCTGTACAGCGCGGATCGCGTCGTCGTTACCTGGGATTACGTAGTCAACGCCGTCTGGGTTAGAGTTAGTATCTACCACAGCGTATACTGGAATGCCTAGGTTGTTAGCTTCTTTAATTGCAATGTGTTCGTGATCAGCGTCGATTACGAATAGAGCGTCTGGTAGGCCGCCCATGTCTTTGATACCACCAAGAGATTTCTCTAGCTTCTCCATTTCGCGAGTACGCATTAGAGCTTCTTTCTTAGTTAGTTTGTCAAAAGTACCGTCTTGAGATTGAGTCTCTAGTTCTTTTAGACGCTTGATAGACTGACGAACTGTTTTGTAGTTTGTAAGCATACCGCCTAACCAGCGGTTGTTTACGTAAAACTGGTTGCTTGCGATTGCAGCTTCTTTAACAGCTTCAGATGCAGCGCGCTTAGTACCTACGAATAGAACCTTACCTTTCTTCTCGCCAACTTTAGCTAGTTCAGCTAGAGCGTCGTTGAACATTGGTACAGTTTTTTCTAGGTTGATGATATGAACTTTGTTACGAGCGCCAAAGATGAATGGCTTCATTTTTGGGTTCCAGTAACGAGTCTGGTGACCGAAGTGAACACCAGCTTTTAGCATATCGCGCATTGATACAGTTGCCATTTTAAAATCCTCTATGGGGTTAGGCCTCCACATTCCCCATAACTCCGACCAAGCTTCTGCTCAGCACCCCGGAATATGTGACGGAATGTGTGTGATTTAAAGATAAAAGGTTATTCGGATGAAGCTTGCTTCGCCGCTTAACTTTGCTAAACGAAGAGAACAGTCCTCTATTCCGGCGCGCTTTATACCATATTTTAGCTCACTGTGGCTAGTAAAAATTATTTCTTCACCGAGCCACTTTCTCCTATTTATAAGCAAAACTTTAAACATATGATCGAATTAAGAATGATGCATATTCCTATCTAACTTGGGTTAACGCCCCGATGTCTGATAGAATGCGGCCATTCGCACGTTTACGTGCTTAGGAATAAGTAGAGAAAGCCAATGTCAATCAAGATTAAAACTGCTGAAGAAATAGAACGCATGCGCATTGCGGGCAAGCTAGCCGCAGAGATTCTAGAAATGATCGAACCACACATCAAAGTTGGTGTGACGACAGAAGAGTTAAACAAAATCTGTCATGAGTACGCTCTAGAAAAAGGCGCATACTCTGCTCCGCTTGATTACCATGGTTTCCCTAAGTCGATCTGTACTTCAATCAACCATATCGTATGCCACGGTATTCCAGCGGAAAAAGACGAAATCGGTAGCAACGGCCAAATGAAGCCGGCGGTACTAAAAGATGGTGACATCTTAAACGTTGATATTACCGTAATCGTTCCAAATGATGAGAATGCCGATCTGAGCGTGCGTCCTCAGGGTTACCATGGTGACACTTCTAAGATGTTCCTAGTCGGTGATGTTTCGCCTGCAAACAAACGTCTGTGCATGGTAGCTCAAGAAGCACTGTACGTTGGTATGCGTACCGTTAAGCCAGGTTCAACAGTTGGCGACATCGGTACAGCTATCGAGAAGTACATCAAAGAGAACAACAAGAACAATCCTCGCAACAAGTTTTCTATTGTGAAAGACTTCTGTGGTCACGGTATCGGCGATGAGTTCCATGAAGAACCACAAGTGGTTCATTACAAGAACAAAGACCGCCGCGTATTAAAAGAAGGCATGTGCTTTACTATTGAGCCGATGATTAACGCAGGTAAATTTGGTTGCTCTGTTGATGCACAAGATGACTGGACTGTTTACACGGGCGACGGCAAGAACTCTGCGCAATGGGAACATACCATTGTAGTAACAAAAGAAGGTTGTGAAGTACTGACGCTTCGTAGCGACGATACGATTCCTCGCCTAATGAAAAACGCGTAAAGCTGACAACCACTCGTTGTTTACTATATCCCTGCTTCGGCGGGGATATTTTTTATCTGCCGCAAATTTGTTAGATTGTTATTAGATTAGCTTGCACGGATGGCAAATATGACACTTCAGTCCCCTCTTACCTTTTCCGATGAACAAATCAATATCGGTGAACTCAAACAAGAATTAGAGAAGTTTAGCTCTAATCAAAACCAAGAGTTTCTCAATCATCATCCGGTAACAAGCTTGGTTTTAGCCAGAGCTGAATATATGGATCTGCTTCTCAATCGTTTGTGGCAACATTTTGGTTTCAAGGATATTTACAACATTTCCCTAGTTGCCGTTGGTGGCTACGGACGAGGCGAGCTGCATCCGCTCTCCGATATCGATATTTTGATTCTGTCGAACAATAAACTGCCAACCGCGTTAGAAGCAAAAATCAGCGAATTCATTACGCTGTTGTGGGATTTAAAACTCGAGGTCGGACACGCTGTTCGCACCGTTACTGAATGTGCTGAAATTGGTAAAGCCGATCTAACGGTCGCGACAAACCTGCAAGAAGCGCGACTGCTGTGTGGAAGCGAGGACACCTTTCAGGCACTGAAGAAAGTCGTGTTATCAGACTCCTTCTGGCCAAGTGAGACGTTTTACCGCGCTAAAATTCAAGAGCAGCGCGAACGCCATGCACGTTACCACGACACGACCTACAACTTAGAACCGGACATTAAATCAACCCCTGGCGGGCTGCGCGATATTCATACATTAAGCTGGGTCGCTCGACGTCACTTTGGTGCTACTTCATTGTTGGAAATGAGCCGATACGGATTTTTAACTGACGCAGAATACCGAGAATTGGTTGAATGTCAGGACTTCCTTTGGCGAGTACGTTTCGCTCTGCACATGGAGCTTCGCCGCTATGACAACCGCTTGACCTTTGCTCATCAAGCACAAGTTGCGGAAAATCTAGGCTACGTCGGAGAAGGCAACCGAGGCGTAGAAATGATGATGAAAGAGTTCTACCGCACGCTTCGTCGTGTGGCAGAGCTCAATAAAATGCTACTCAAACTCTTTGACCAAGCGATCATTAATGGTGGGGCGACAGAAAGTGCCGAGATTCTCGATACGGACTTTCAACGTCGCGGTTCTTTAATTGAAGCGCGGAAACCCGCATTGTTCCAAGCTCGCCCAGAAACTATTCTGGATATGTTCTTACATATTGCTAACGACTCAACTATTGAAGGGGTGAGCCCACCAACGCTGCGTCAACTGCGCACCGCTCGGCGTCGGCTCAACAAGTTTTTGCACACCATTCCTGCTGCGCGTGAAAAGTTCATGGCGTTATGTCGTCACCCTAATGCTCTTCACAAAGCATTCAGCCTCATGCACCGATTAGGGGTTATGGCGGCCTATTTACCGCAATGGAGTCAGATTGTTGGTCAAATGCAGTTTGACTTATTCCATGCCTACACCGTTGATGAACACAGTATTCGCTTACTTAAACACATCAACACTTTTAGTGACCCAGAAAATCATGCGAAGCACCCTATTTGCTGTGACGTCTACCCTCGGATGCAAAAGAAAGAGCTGCTGATTATTGCCGCTATTTTCCACGATATCGGGAAAGGTCGTGGCGGCGATCACTCGATTATCGGTGAAGGAGAAGCGTACGACTTCTGCATTGAGCATGGTTTATCGAAGCCCGAAGCGAAACTTGTCGCTTGGTTGGTAAGACATCATCTATTAATGTCTGTCACCGCACAGCGCCGAGATATTTATGATCCTGATGTCATTACCGAGTTTGCCAAAAAAGTCAGAGACGAAGAATCTCTCGATTATCTTGTATGCCTGACAGTTGCAGATATTTGTGCAACCAACCCAGAACTTTGGAATGCTTGGAAACGAACTTTACTTGCGGAGCTGTATTACTCCACACAACGTGCTTTACGTAGAGGCCTAGAGAACCCTGTCGATGTGCGTGAGCGAATTCGCCACAATCAACAAATGGCCTCCGCAATGCTGCGCAAAGAGGGGTTTGCCGCGCGCGAAATTGAAGTATTGTGGCAACGCTTCAAAGCTGACTACTTCCTTCGTCATACCCATACGCAAATCGCGTGGCACTGCGAACACTTACTTCGCATGGAAGATCCGACTAAGCCTTTGGTGTTGATCAGTAAAAAAGCCACTCGTGGCGGCACTGAGGTGTTTGTATATACGAAAGACCAGCCTGCTTTATTTGCGACAGTCGTGGCGGAGTTAGATAGGCGTAATTTTAATGTACACGACGCGCAAATCATGACCAGCAAAGATGGGCACGTGATTGATACCTTTATGGTACTCGATCAACATGGCGAAGCGATCGATGAGTCTCGTCACGCCGCGGTGATTAAACACCTCACTCATGTACTGGAGGCAGGCCGACCAACCAAGATTAAAACGCGCCGTACTCCGAACAAACTTCAGCACTTTAACGTGAAAACCAAAGTCGACTTCTTACCAACCAAAGGTAAAAAACACACTTTAATGGAGTTTGTCGCGCTAGACACACCAGGGCTGTTGGCCAAAGTAGGCCGTACGTTTGCTGATTTAAATATCAACCTTCATGGTGCAAAAATCACCACCATTGGTGAGCGAGCAGAAGACTTGTTTATTTTAACCAGTGATGCAGGGGGAAGATTAAGTGAAGAACAACAGGATGAGCTAAGAGAGAGATTGATCGAAAAGTTATCTGATGAGGTCGCAGCTTAGATCAAACCTGCCAATCTTTTCGGTTCAGGGCGAGAGCGATCTTGCCCACAAGTTAAGCATTTTGGCTAAATATCAGCTATCTAGCTCATACATAGGCTGCTACAGTTATATCAATATCAATTCGATGTAATAGAGGTAGCCTATGTATCCCCACCTCACTGGTTTGGGTATTCACGACCCTAAGCAGATTGAACGTTATTCCCTACGCCAAGAAGCACACAAAGACGTACTCAAGATCTATTTCCACAAGCAAAAAGGCGAACTGTTCGCTAAAAGCGTTAAATTCAAATACCCGCGCCAAATCAAAAATGTTCTTGTGGACAGTGGCAGTCACAAATATAAAGAAGTAACGGAAATCAACCGTAACCTCACATTAGTCATTGATGAACTGAATAAAATCACTAAGCCAACGAAACAACCTGAGGTTGATGTAAAAGAGAAAATTCTTTCAGACCTTCGTCATTTAGAAAAAGTCGTTTCGAGCAAGATCGCAGAGATCGAAGCGGATCTTGAAAAACTAAAGTAAAACGTTAAGTCTTAAATATTAAAAAGGGTTAGCATTGATGCTAACCCTTTTTATTTGTACTCAATCATTATCTAGATCTAACTGCGCCGATTATCGGTTCATCCCACTCAAATCGAGTAAACAATTGCTGCCAAGTTTCATCAAGATTGGCCGTCATGACAATCTCTTGATCGGTAAATGGATGGACAAACCGTAACTCTGAAGCATGCAGTAGCAAACGATGAGAATCAAACTCTGTGCGATACAGCTTGTTGTGCTTTCCATCCCCGTGCGTTGTATCACCCACGATCGGATGGCGTAGATGTGCCATATGACGACGAAGTTGGTGCTTACGCCCCGTTTTAGGTTTCATCTCAACTAAGCAATAACGCGTTGTAGGAAATTTACCCGTCGAATAGGGAACCTCCACTTTAGCCAGCGGCTTATATTCCGTCACCGCTTCTTGCGCTTCTTTTTCTTGTGAAGCGAACTTATCAGCAATCTTGTCTAACTCGACTTTGAGCGCGTAATCCAATACGCCCTCTTCCTCAATCCAACCGCGTACTATTGCGTGGTATGTCTTTTCCATTTTATGTTCAGCAAACATCGGCATGACTTGTGATGCGACTTCACTCGACAACGCAAACACGAGCACACCAGATGTTGGACGATCCAGACGATGTAATGGGAACACATGCTGACCAATTTGGTCGCGCAAAGTTTGCATGACAAACTGAGTTTCGTGTTTATCTAACCAACTGCGATGCACTAACATGCCTGCAGGCTTGTTGACCGCTACAAAATATTCATCCTGATAAACGATCTCCAGCTCAACTGGTTCTGAAGATCGCGCTATTTTTTGTTCTAGCATTAGTTTACTTACACAGTTCGTCAATGGTTCGGATTGTAATAAGCAGCTCTGCGAACTGCGGTTCCTGCTTCCACGCTTCAGAAAAATAGGGCTCGAGAGAAAACCCTCTTGGCAGTGGTTGATTGTTTTCCACTAGTGCGTGCATTCTGGCTATAAAAATCCACTGCAACCACTCATGAGGATGCAACGTATCAATCGCAAATGGCTCCGCACTTTGTAAGGCTTGCTCTGAAGGCATAGTATATTGCCATAAGTTATGCTCTCTAAGCTGCGCTTCAAGTTGGTGAAGTAAGTCGACCAATTGAGTATTTGTTACCATTAATTCTATCTCGAACCTTGAATTAGCCGAGAATGATACCATTTCTTGTGAAAAGAACGTTAGGACGTCGTATTTAATGGAAAACATTCAAACCCTCACTCAACTGTTGAACAACAGCCACTGTGATTATCAAATCTTCGATCTTGGTCGCCGTATCAAAACCATCGCTAAGAAAGAGTTTACCGATGTAGAAAAAGGTCAAGCACCTTACCCATTTCCAATGCAGCGTAAAGCACACCTTGCCATCGCTTATTGGAATGAACAAAAGCAACCTTGGATTTGGTTTCTAAAGTTTGAATTGGACGAGCGCGGTTTGTTAAAGCAAGCGGATATCGGCAATTTCATTAAATACGTCGTGGAGGCTATGGGAACACGCCTCAATGATGATATCACTGAAGAGCAACAACAAAAGCTGTCTAACAACCCATACACTTTCAAACCTTCCGAAGATAAAATGGCCGTGTTTCATAGCCAGGTCCGCGCGAACCTCGATCTTCCTACCAGCCAATATTACGAGCATACCCAGCATTACTTCTCTGGAGGTTTAGGCTGGGATAATTGGCAAACTGTAGGTCTGCAAGGTATCACAGACATAGCCGCTCGCCTGGACAAAGAGCAAAACGGGGTAATGATACGCAAAGCGTTGAACCACCTACCAAATGAGCCACTTTATGCCCTATTAGGTGCGCTTGAGCACGTAGAGCTTCAAGAGCGTTTAGCAGAACGTATCGCGGAAAAGGCACAGCAAGAAATCGCAAGTAGCGAACCTGATCTCTTCCTACTTTCAGCACTTATCCGAGCCCTTGCTGGTGCACCAACAGAAGTCGCCTCTCCAGTATTAGATGCGATATTGCATAGCCCTCGTTTAAGCCATCAGGAGGTATTGATTGGTGTGGCGGGTCGCGCTTGGCACTTACTCGCCAATGAAAAGGTAGCAGAACAGTTTTTGCTGCGTTTAGCTCAAACCGGTAATCAAGCCCTATTTAATCAGTTATTTGCCGATTTAGTGATGCTGCCAGAGTTAAGGATGGTGTTATTGCCTTTACTGCATTCAAATCCATCAGAGGAACTAGCAAATGCGCTAGTAAGATTACAACAAACAACAAAAAGCTAAGAAAGGTTCAGGAATGATTGGTGATCTTTTAGCAATTTTAGGGCTCTGCTTTTTCTGTTACCTGTTTTGGCAACAGCGTCGCCAAGCCGAACTCGCAAAAGCGGCCATCACGCGTAAATGTGAGCAATTGGATCTCCAATTAATCAGCATCGCCTTTGGTGCCCATAAACTAAAAACGCCAGACGGAGTCTGGCGTTGGCATACGGTGTATCAATTTGAGTTTTCATCTCTTGGTGACGATTGCTACCAAGGAGAGTTAACCATGGTCGGTTTCAGGCCGCAGAACTTTCACCTACCACCGCATCGCTTGTAAATTCCATTTCAAAGTAAGGACCATATATATCCTTACTTTCTTTTGTTTCAACAAATCCCAGCTTTTTCAGTACTGCCATAGAAGCTTGATGATTGCTATTCACGTTAGCTTTCACCTTATTCAAGCCCAATTCACGGCACGCTTTGGGGAAAAATGCTTTTAGTGCTTCTGTTGCTAACCCTTTACCCCAATATGATTTATCAAAAATAAACCCTAATTCAGGTTCGGAATCGAGATTAGCAATGAACACGTGCCCCATATAGTCACGACTGGTGCTCTCTAGCACTGCCATACTATAAATGTTCTCATCATCCAGTATTTTCTCAAACATCTGTTTGGCAGACGCAACTGTATACGGACCATTCAATTCAGCACGGTTTTTCGCACAGCAATTCAGCATGACGAATTCTAGTTGCAACGACTCATTGTAGGGTAGAAGAAGCATTCTTCTGGTTACTATGGCCACATCTGTTCCTTGATTACAACAAACTTAATCTATCCGCAGATCACAAACTCGATGAGCTGAACATGCTCAATGATTGCGGGCATAACACCTTGTAGAGAAGCCGAAAGTTAAACCAACTGGTTGGAAAGGATATTGATCTGAGTTGTTTTTTATTAAGTGTTATTAGGAATTTATATATTTTGTGATATTGATATCCCCAAGTAACATCGAGATGCTTAATTCAATGAGAACACTGGATATCGTTTTTATATAAGAAAGACCCCGACACATAAGTATCGGGGTCATGGTCTTACTCGCAGCAGTCCGGCTACTAAAAGTGCTCCATGCATCATCCATAATAGTGGCTGATTCCGTCAGCTTATTCCTTACGTCGCCGTCCTAGCGGTGTCCTTATCATCCTGACTGCTAACATTCCTCGTTAGCACACGTCACTTGTTCCTTGAGCGGTGTCCCTTGCATCTTCCTGATGCTGTCCATAACCTCAATCCTAGAGGGGTCCATTGTCTATCCTTAGTCATCAACATCCTATTGATGATCGTATCCTTACAATGTCCTACGCTCCATGCTTGATTAATCATCCTGACCAACCAAATCGTCTTCCTGACGATAACCAAATCCTTGGTGCTTTCCTGTTCCATGTCTGCTTCCTGCTGACAACTCTCAATTTACGCCTTTTCCAAAAATAGACAATCTATCTAAGATAAATATTTGGCTCTCACATTGGTTAATAAGTTGTTAAATCATTATTTATCAGAAACTTAAGCTCTTCAGCTTCTCTTTTTCCGCTTACGAAATCGTTTTCTCTCACAACCTATGTAAGAGATCTCTCACACTACACTCTCCAAAATGCCATTCGCCAAATTAGCGCACTCAACGTATGATGATAGATATATCGTTGTTAAGGATTAAAAATGTTAACTCAAGACGTTACTAAAGAATTAGAAGCGGCAATGGAACAGTTGCAACAACAAGGAAAAGAGCCAACCGTAGCGTTAGTGAAAGCACGCTTGAAAACGCCAGTTCCAATGCCAGCATTAATCACCGCAATAAAAAGTTGGAAGAGTGCTCAACGCGTACCCAAGGTTGAAATCGCAGCACAACACCACACCGATAATGATCGTCTTGAAGCCCTAGAGCGCACCGTAAAAATGCTAGCCATTCGTATTGAAGAGTTAGAAGCGAAACTCAGTGAGAAATCATCATGAAGTTATGGGTAGATGCAGACGCGTGTCCGAAAGTTATTCGCGAAACCATTGTGCGTGCCGCCGAGCGTACGGGGATTGAATGTACGTTTGTCGCTAACCACGTTGTCCCTGTGCCGAAAAGAGACAACATCCACTCGCTGCAAGTCCCTGCGGGATTTGACATCGCAGACAACGAAATCGTCAAGCGTGTGGAAGCCAACGATTTGGTGATCACGTCAGATATTCCGCTTGCAGATGAGGTTATCTCTAAAGGCGCTCAAGCCCTCAGTTCTCGTGGCGAGCTCTATACAAAAGACACCATCAAAGCTCGCCTAAATATCCGCGACTTTATGGAAACCATGCGTTCAAGCGGAATTCAGACAGGTGGGCCCGCCGCGCTTTCTCAAACCGATCGACGCGAATTTGCAAACCATTTGGATCGTATTTTGGCGAAATTTAAGAAGTAACCCTCACTCTATTCAAATTGAGCCAGCAAATAAAAGCCTGGCTCATTCCTGAAAATTCATTCTCAGCATTGCACCCAAAGCGTGCTCTTACTCCCATTTGTTTTGTTCTGTTTATTTTTCATCTTGCTCGCCATAGCTTCAATATGCAACGTGGTTTATTTTGAACGACGTTTTTAATAAGTGTATAGAGAATAATGGGCTTTAACATCGTTTCCAGTGGAAGCTACCTGCCAACGAATCAATGGTCTGCTCGAGAGATGGATCGCTTCCTAAAATTAGCGCCAGGGACCTGCCGAAATAAATTCGACGTTGAATATCGTCATGTAGCCAATACAAAAGAGACCGCTATTTACATGGCAGTGCAGGCAATAGAGCAGTGTTTAGGAAACACACATACCTTAAGCTCCGTTGATCTTCTTATCTACGCTAGCGGCACACACCACCAGTCTCTACCCTACGACGCCTCAGCGGTTCTCGCCGCGTTAGACGCTCCAACATGGCTAGAAAGCTTTGATTTGAACAGCACCTGTTTATCCTTTCTCTCTGCGCTTGATCTTGCTCAGAGTCTATTCTTAGCAAAACGATACCGTCGGATTCTTATTGTCACCAGCGAACTCGCCACTGGCATCACACTGAATCGAAATTTTACGCTCAAACCAGAAGTTGCAACGCTATTCGCAGACGGTGCCGCCGCATTTTTGCTCGAAGAACGCAATGATGATGGATTGCTCACCAGTCACTTTGAAACGCATCATACCGGGTATTCATTTTGTCAAATTAAGGGCGGAGGTAGTCATATCAATCCGCATACCTCCGAGCATCAAGCCTATTTAAAAAGTTGCCAGTTTGAGATGGAGGGCAAAGCACTCTTTAAACATGTGCGTAAAGCCTTACCAGCGTTTCTAAAAAAAGGGTTTGACGCCTCTCCGGTAACATTCAGCGATATTGATTATTTTCTTCCTCATCAAGCCAGCGCGCATGGATTAAAAAAACTGCCTTCACTCACCGGGCTACCAACAGAGAAAACCGTTAATCACTTTTCGACTTTGGGAAACCAAGTCGCCGCCTCACTCCCAATTAACTTACACTGGCTGCGTAATCAGCCGGAAGCCGCAGGAAAACATGTGTTATTAGCTGGCACCGCCGCAGGGTTGTCACTAGGGATGGGAGTGCTAAAACTATGAAGATATTGGTCACTGGTGGCAGCGGGATGTTGGGTAGTGCAATTCTGAGAATGTTTCACCAGCAGCATGAACTGCACTTTACAGCACGAAATACAGTCATCGCTAAACAACTCGCCGAGCAATTCGATGTTATCCCCCATATAGTCGATTTAAGAGAC
The DNA here is from genome assembly GCF_033339075.1 of Vibrio sp. 970. Lineage (NCBI taxonomy): Bacteria > Pseudomonadati > Pseudomonadota > Gammaproteobacteria > Vibrionales > Vibrionaceae > Vibrio > Vibrio sp. 970. The sequence goes on along the minus strand of NZ_JAWOTW010000006.1, from coordinate 83,347 downwards.
CACTCAGCAGTTCATGCGGTATGCCAAGGTATGGATGCAATCATCCATTGTGCCGCTCTCTCAAGCCCATGGGGAAAGTGGCAGGCGTTTTATCAAGCCAATGTAGATGCCACCAAAAACCTCGTCAATGCGGCTAATACCCATCAAATCTCGCGTTTTATCCATATTTCCTCCACCAGCGTCTACTTTGACCATCAAGACCGTTGGAATATTCGAGAAACCGACGCCATAGCTTCATACTGGTGTAATGATTATGCACACACAAAATACCTATCGGAAATTGAAGCCGTAAAAGGCCAAAGCAAAGCGATCATTTTAAGACCGCGTGGCATTTTTGGACCCAATGATCGCGCGATTATCCCAAGAGTGCTTAAGGCGATAAAAAACAACACTCTGCTTCTGCCATCAGGTAGAAATCCTGTGGTTGATCTGACCTATGTCGACAACGTTGCCCATGCAGCGATGCTCGCTTGCACTCAGGCAGACCAACTTCAGCATGGTGATGTGTTCAACATTTCCAACAACGAACCAATGCCAATTGAGACTGTTCTGCAAGCTTTATGTGAGGGGTTAAACCTAAAAGTAACGTTACAATCATTACCATACGGTGTGGTATCACCATTATTAAAGCTCAGTGAGCAAATACGAAGGCACTTACCACATCAGCCAGAACCAAGGCTCACCTCATACAGCGCAGGATTGTTTAACTATCATCAAACTCTGGATATCAGCAAGGCTAAACAAACACTGAATTACCAACCGCTTTTTTCAATTCAAGAAGGAATACAGCAGTATGCAAACTGGTCTAAAAATAAAAATCTTTGAGGCTGGACACTGCGTACACCCAGGCTTTGTTGTCAAACCAGGCTCTGGTATCAAGCCTAGAGCATTTCCGGCAGCCGTTGCGTTAATTCAGCACCCAACGCAAGGCAACATCCTGTTCGACACGGGATATCACGAGCATTTTTTTAGCGCGACTCGTCCCTTCCCTGAACGTTTTTATGCTTGGACAACACCTTGTCGCTATAAAAAAGAACACGGAATTGTTGCGCAGTTAGCAAAAGAAAGTCTCAAACCTCATGATATTGAACACTTAGTGCTCTCCCACTTCCATGCTGATCACATTGCTGCCGTGTCTGAGTTTTCCCACTCTCAATTGCATTGCCAACAAAAAGGGGTAGATGCAATTACTAAAAGTGGTCGAATTGGAGGCGTAAGAAAAGGATACCTAAAAGCTCTACTTCCTCCACAGCTTGAACCTAACTTATTCATTCATAGTAATTTTTCCGTACCAATCAGCCAAATTCTTCCTCAGTGCCAAGGTGTTAATTTGCTCTGTAAAGACATGTTCGACGACGGATTCATTTATATGGTTAGCTTGCCAGGCCATGCAGCTGGCCAAGTGGGCTTGCTGGTTAAAAGAGACCAAGGTTGGCTATTCTTACTCGCCGATGCATGCTGGTTAATCGAGAGCTTGAGTGAAAATATTGATCAGCATTGGCTGGCGAACATGCTTTGCGATGACACAAATGCCTATAAAAACACCCTCTCCGAATTGAGAAGTTGCTACCAACAAACCCACCACTTTGTTCGCTTCGTGCCTTCACATTGTCAGGAAACTATCCAGCAGCTAATCAAAGAAGGATGGATGAAGTGAGAACGCTTATCTCAGAATTCTGGCGAACCCGCTACCGCCCCTTCGGCTCAAGGGAACAAGTCGAAACATGGCAGCAACGACATTTAACGCAACACCTAGATTGGGTATGCTGTCATTCACCGTATTACCGCTCACTTCAAGGTGCAGCACTTAGTGATTTCCCTATCATGAATAAGCAAACCATGATGGAGAGCCTCTCGGAGTTGAATACGAAAGGCCTAGATGCTGAACAGCTAATGCAACAAGCACTCGAAGCAGAACAGTCACGCAACTTCGCCGCTTCGAAAGTTGGCGATGTTACTGTTGGGCTTTCTTCGGGCACATCAGGCATGCGCGGGTTATTTCTTGCTGACAAACAGGAAACGCAACTGTGGGCTGGCAATATATTGGCTCGCCTGTTGCCCAACCTATGGCAAAAGCACCGAATTGCGCTAGCCTTGCGCGCCAACAGCCCACTGTATAAATCCGTCGCGAAAGGGCCTGTAACATTTTTTTATGCCGATTTAACCAAACCTTACCAAGAATGGATAAAAGAGCTAGATAAGTTCCAACCCACGCTTTTGGTTGGTAGTGCGCAAGCTCTTCAGCTCTGCGCCCAGTTCAGCGGTCAATTTGGTCAACCCGCAATTCAACCACAGCGGATCATTTCTGGTGCAGAAGTCCTAACCGAGAGTGACCGTCACTTTATTTCTCAACGGTTCGACAGCGAACTCCATGAAGTCTATCAATGTACTGAAGGTTTTCTTGCATGTACGGATCAGCATGGACAAATGCGCTGGAATCAAGATGTTATTTACATCGAAAAACATTGGCTGAATACCGAACGTACTCATTACAGCCCAATCATTACGGATTTTCGTCGTAAAACTCAGCCAATTATTCGTTATCAGCTCGACGATATTATTGAGAATAAACAGGATAATGGCGTATTTGAACCTCTTGGCGCAATTGCCGGACGATGTGGTGATCGCCTCACGCTAAACGCAAACCACGTCCCAGTGACGGTGTTACCAGATCTCATCTACCGCGCTATAACACTATCCGCCCAAAGTCGCGTGGATTACCGAATCACCCAAACAGGGTCACAAGCCATTCAAATTGAAGCGGATGTTCACCACCATCGGGTTATACATCAAGCCTTGATAAAGTTGTTTGACCAATTGCGGCTTGATCCTGTCAGATTTAGTTACCGCCCTGCGCCTATTTGGACGCCAATGAATAAACAACGACGTGTGGTGAACATATGCGGGTCTTAATCACCGGAGCCCGATCACCAGTTGCACTAGAGTGGGCAACCATGTGTATGCATCATGGACATGAAGTAATTCTCACCGATTCGCTAAAAAAACCTCTAGGATCGTTTTTGCGAGGCATCGAGTCTTATATCCCCACCGCTTCACCTCGATTTGCGTTTCCCACCTATCAACAGCAGATCCTAAAAATCATTACTCAGATGCGTATTGATATAGTGATACCCACTTGTGAAGAAGTGTATTACTTGGCTCATGTTGCCAAACAATGCCCAGAAGTAGATTTTTTTCTGCCCAATGTGGGACTACTCAATGCCCTGCACAACAAGTTGACCGTCTTTGAACAGCTTCAAAGTTTGCCAGAAATCACACTTCCAAAAACTCGTTTGGTCGCTGATAAAAGTGAGATTGAAATTAATAAGAGAACCGTTCTAAAGCCCGTTTACTCTCGGTTTGGCGGGCAAGTCATAAGAGATGTGACGACTCAGTCTATTTCTGCCGCCACGATATCGCCCCTTTTCCCTTGGGTTCAGCAACAAAAAATCCATGGGACTCCGGTGTGTAACTATGCCATTTTTGAACATGGTGACCTTAAAGCACACCAAGCTTATGTGCCGAAATACTGTGTAAACGGCTCGGCCGCCAGTGCTTTTCAGCCGATCTCGTGCGAACGACTAGATAGATTTATCGCAGCTTTTGGTAAACGTCATACTTATCATGGGCAAGTGTCGTTTGACTTCATCAAATCACAAGATGAACTCTACGTGATTGAATGTAACCCAAGAGCCACCAGTGGTTTGCACCTACTCTCGTCTCGATGCAACCAACTGCTTCCTAATATGGAGTTTACCAGTCCTTCCGAGCAGCGATTGCATCATTTAGGTCCAATAACACTCATCGCTGAAGGCGGGTTATCCCTATTTAAGGCTCGAACTTGGCAAGATTGGTGGTCTGGAGTGAATGTGATGCAACAGCATAACTTACCGGTCGGGAGCCAAATCCGGAGTATGTTTGAATTACTCCGGTTAGCTAGGCAGAACAAGACGAAGTGGAGCGACGCTTCTACCGTTGATATTGAGTGGAATGGAGAGGCATTGAACTCATGACACTTTCCTCTCAAGAATGGCATCAAACCTTTATCACTCTTATGCAGTCAAATCCTATTGATGAATGCACAGCAAGCTTTGGTTGCTACTATATCGATGATGTTGCCATTCCTTACTCCGTAACACCAAAAATACCAAACAACTGTTATTCAGTCTCCCCTATGACACTGCTTAGTGGCTACGCCGCAGAAGAGCTTCACAAAGTCAAAAATATGGCTGTTCGATGGGTATGTAAGTTACTTATTAATATGACTAAACCAATCTTATCATTGGCTGGATTGGATCAAGTCCAAACGCTCAACAATCAGTGCTTGTCCACCAATATGTATAGCGAACAATGGGCAGCCTTAAATCTCGATGAACTGCGTCGCGTCGCACTCGATAAATATCCCACCTTTCCCTTGGTACTTCGCTCCATTAACCAACGTCAACAATCACGCTTTATTCAGCGATTAGAGCAGCAGCAATGGCAAAGCTTGGTAACACGACAAGTGTATTTACTTGATGATTGGCAAGCGTTCAGCTTCAACCGAGATTTAACGAAAGACTTCAAACTGCTTAATGATAAAGATTGGCAGTTTAGACCACTTACCACTGATGAAGAGTTTCAGCGTGCCAAAGAGTTATATGACATGCTTTACCTTGATAAATACAGCATCAATAACATCCAGTTTTCAACCCAATATTTAAAACAGGCGAGCCAGAACAAATTAGTAAAGTTAGTGGGACTGTTTTATCAAGAAGAGATGCTGGCTACGTTAGGCATTGTAGAAATTGATAATGATATGACTTGCCCAATTTTTGGCTACGATACCAATAAGCCACAACGCCTCGCATTGTATCGTCGAATATCGGCCTATACCATCCGCCACGCAATGATATTCCAGCGTCGCTTTAATATGAGCTCAGGTGCTCCGGCTTTTAAACGCAACAGAAAAGCCCAGCCAGAAATTGAATTTAGCTATGTGTATATTGCGCACTTACCCTGGTACAAACGCATAATTTGGAAAAGCTTGTGCTGGCTCACTCAGCACTTTTATCGCCCTTTGTTGATACGTTTTCAGCTATAATCCGACATCTATAATCAGGTAAGCCTGCGTACACAGTCTCAATCGATAAAAAAGCCTGCGACGTTCGCAGGCTTTTTATAATGGAGCTGTGTGAGGTAACCGTTTTCTACGGTGTGTAGTATGTTGCTGCGCCAGGGCCTACTGGTAAACCAAATACGAATACCCATAGGTAGAACAGCACACTCCAACCTACAATGAAGCAGATTGAGTAAGGTAGCATGGTCGCGATCAGCGTACCGATACCTAAGTTCTTCATGTAACGAGTCGCTACGGCAAGAATCAAACCAAAGTAGCTCATCATTGGAGTAATGATGTTTGTCGTCGAGTCACCAATTCGGTAAGCAGCCTGAATCGTTTCCGGTGCATAACCAACAAGCATCAACATAGGAACAAAAATCGGAGCCGTTACTGCCCACTGTGCCGATGCCGAACCAATCATTAGGTTGATAAATCCACACATCAGGATGAAGGCAAAGAACAACATTGGGCCAGTTAAGCCAATTTCTTGCAGGAAGCTAGCGCCAGCAACCGCGAATACCTGACCGAAGTTAGTCCATTTAAAGAAAGCAACGAACTGAGCCGCAAAGAAAACTAATACAATGTACATGCCCATAGAAGACATAGATTTCGCCATTGCATCAATTACATCGCGATCCGTCTTCATCGTGCCAACAACTTTACCAAACACAAAGCCTGGAATAGCAAAGAACACAAAGATGAATGCCACGATACTTTTCAGGAATGGTGAACCTGCAATTGTACCTGCATCAGAACGTAGAATGCCGTCTTCTGGAACAACCGTCCAAGCAAGCAGCGCTGAAACAACCAGTACAGCAACACCTGCTAGTTTTAGGCCTTTCTTCTCAATGTCTGTTAAGCCACCCATTTTGTCGTTCGACAAATCTTCTGAGGCTTCTTCTTCACTGTATTTGCCAAGCTTTGGCTCAACAATTTTTTCAGTAACAAACGCACCTGTGATTGCAATGAAGAATGTCGACACAAACATGAAGTACCAGTTAACTTCTGGACCAACAGTGTAAGTTGGGTCAATCATTTGCGCCGCCGTTTCAGTAATGCCTGACAACAGCGGGTCAACCGTACCAATAAGTAGGTTTGCTGAGTAACCACCAGATACACCAGCGAACGCCGCAGCAAGACCGGCAAGTGGATGACGACCTAAAGAATGGAACAGCATTGCAGCCAGTGGAATAAGTACCACATAGCCAAGCTCTGATGCCGTATTTGAAATGATACCCGCGAAAACGACCGTCACTGTTACCATGCGTTGAGATGCACCCATGACTAAGCCACGCATTGCTGCAGATAGCAAGCCTGAGTATTCAGCAATAGCAACACCCAACATCGCAACCAATACCGTACCCAAAGGTGCAAAGCCGACAAAGTTTTTCACTAGATTGGTAACGATTAGTTCAAGGCCATCAGCGTTAAGCAAGCTAACGACATGAATCATGCCATCCGCGGCACGACCTTTTGCACCCTCAGGACGAGGATCAACTACGGAAACTTCGAAGTATCCTGCAATACCCGACATCACCAGAATGGCTAAACAGAAAATGGCAAATAGTGTGATCGGGTGGGGTAATAAGTTCCCCAAATATTCGACAGTATCCAAAAAGCGCGTAAACAGCGGCTTCTTAGGCGAGTTTTGTTTAATTGAATCAGATGAACTCATCTGTTCCCTCCTTGTTTTTATTCCTATGCAAATGTGACAAAAATGTCAAAAAGCGTGCGAAGGGTACTTGAGTAGAAGGTCAAATAAAAGCCCTAAATGTTACAAACTGTGACGAATAGAGGCATTTATAACCAACATTGAATAAAAATGTAGATATTTCATCCATGTAAGATAATTAACTCAACATTATCAATTAAACAAAACCATAAGTTAGATATATGCAGGCTGATTACTTTTGCACAGCTTTGAATCTCGGGTTCGTTTTACAAATGACATAAAGACGCCCTCTCCGTTTTACAATCTGACAATCCGGATGACGACTTTTTGCACTTTTTAATGATTTTACTACCTTCATGATTTATTCCTTTTCGCTCTTAAATTGACCAAAACGACGGTTGAAGTTCGCAATGCGACCTTCGGTTTGTACAACGCGCTGTTTACCGGTGTAGTACGGGTGAGAAGCTGACGACACATCTAACGTAAAGTAAGGGTAAGTTTTGCCATCTTTCCATTCGATGGTTCTCTCCGTTTTCAACGTAGAACCAACGACAAAGTACTTATCTACACTGGTGTCGTGGAACACCACAGGACGATATTCAGGGTGGATTCCTGGTTTCATAATACTTTTCCTTTTAATTAAATTGTTATGTTATAACATTTTAATTAATAATCATTATCAACAAGAAAAGCAAGAGAAATTTGTGATACTTTTCATCTCAATGAATTCTTAAAGATGTCCACCATGTATTCCATCGAACCCATCGGCGTCATTGAGACACCGTACAAAGAAAAGTTTGCAGTTCCGCGCCAACCACGCTTAGTACCAGAGGCTAAAGCACGCGTAAAACTGTTAGGTGCAGCAAATAGCCCTGAAGCAGTGCGTGGGCTAGAACAGTTCTCTCACGTTTGGTTGTTGTTTCTATTTGATCAGAATCTGGAAGCTGGTTGGAAACCAACTGTACGTCCGCCACGATTAGGCGGCAATGAACGAATTGGTGTCTTTGCCTCGCGCTCGACTTTCCGTCCAAACGGAATCGGAATGTCAGCCGTTGAAGTGAAAGGAGTCACTAAGCAAGGCGATCAAATCTATCTTGATTTAGGCAGTGTAGATCTCGTGGATGGGACACCGATTGTGGATATTAAGCCTTATATTCCCTATTCGGATTCTATTTCGGAAGCACAAGGCGGATACGCAGACCAAGAGCCAGAAAAGTCACAAGTCACCTTTTCTGCTCAAGCATTAGCAACGATAGAAAATCGATCCGATACTGACTATGTAAGATCAGTCATTGAACAAGTTCTGGCACAAGATCCTCGCCCTGCATATAAGAAAAACAAGCCGGACGACAAAGAATATGCGGTAAATTTGTTCGACTTGAACGTAAAGTTCACAGCAACAAGCAACTTAATAACGGTTACCGCTATTGAAAGCTTTTGACAAACGCAATTGGCTGATATTATAGACGGCTAACAAATTTCCCTTTCGGGAACTCCCATACTCCTGCTTATTCAAGCTTGAGTATCTAACTTAAATAAACGGATAAATTTAATGCGTACCAGTAATTATCTTCTTTCTACTCTGAAGGAGACTCCAAACGACGCAGAAGTAGTGAGCCACCAGCTCATGCTACGTGCAGGTATGATCCGTAAGCTGGCTTCAGGTTTATACACCTGGCTACCTACTGGTCTACGTGTACTGCGTAAAGTCGAAAACATCGTTCGTCAAGAAATCGACAATGCAGGCGCAGTCGAAACTTTGATGCCCGTTGTTCAGCCGTTTGAACTATGGGAAGAGACAGGCCGCAGCGAAAAGATGGGCCCTGAGCTACTTCGCTTTACTGACCGTCATGTTCGTCCGTTTGTACTTAGCCCAACCGCTGAAGAAGTGATCACTAGCCTTGTTCGCAATGAAGTGAGCTCTTACAAACAGCTTCCGCTAAACCTGTACCAAATCCAAACTAAATTTCGTGACGAACGACGCCCACGTTTTGGCGTAATGCGTTCACGTGAATTCTCAATGATGGATGCGTACAGCTTTGACATTGATAAAGACGGACTACAAAAGTCATACGACGCAATGCACGATGCTTACTGTAAAGCATTCGATCGCATGGGTCTGGATTACCGTCCTGTACTTGCAGATAGCGGTGCTATCGGTGGTAGCGGCTCTCAAGAGTTCCACGTACTGGCTGAAAGCGGCGAAGATATCATCGCATTTTCTAGCGAGTCAGATTACGCGGCAAACATTGAAAAAGCAGAAGCACTAGCTCCAGCCTCTGAGGCTGCGGCACCAACACAAGAAATGACGTTGGTTGATACGCCAAACGCGAAAACAATCGCTGAATTGGTTGAGCAGTTCGAACTACCAATTGAAAAAACAGTGAAAACACTGTTTGTGAAAGCATCTGACGAAGTTGATACGCCAATCATCGCGCTTATTATTCGTGGTGATCATGAACTGAACGAAGTGAAAGCAGAAAACCTTCCTCAGGTTGCAGCTCCATTGGAAATGGCATCTGAAGAAGAAATTCGTGAGCTTATCGGTGCAGGCCCTGGTTCACTAGGCCCTGTTGGCCTTAAACTGCCGTTCATTGTTGACCGCAGCGTTGCGGTAATGAGCGACTTCGGTGCGGGCGCGAACATCGATGGCAAACACTACTTCGGTATTAACTGGGGTCGTGATGTAGAGCTTGGTCAAGTTGAAGACCTACGTAACGTTGTGGAAGGTGACCCAAGCCCATGTGGCAAGGGCATTATCCAGCTTAAGCGTGGTATCGAAGTTGGCCATATCTTCCAACTAGGTAACGCTTACTCCGCAGCGATGAACTGTGGTGTACTGGGCCCTGATGGTAAGAACGTCATCCTAGAAATGGGTTGTTACGGTATCGGTATCACTCGCGTAGTAGCGGCTGCTATTGAACAAAACCACGACAAATACGGCATCATCTGGCCAGATGCAATCGCACCATTCCAGGTAGCGATCGTTCCAATGAACATGCACAAGTCAGAAGAAGTGAAAGAAGCCGCTGAGAAATTGTACGCTGAGCTAACGGCAATGGGCATCGAAGTGCTATTTGACGACCGTAAAGAACGCCCAGGCGTAATGTTCTCTGACATGGAGCTTATTGGTGTACCGCATACAATTATTATCGGTGACCGCTCAATGAAAGAAGGCAACTTCGAATACAAGAACCGTGCTACTGGTGAGAAAACAGCAGTCGCAATGACTGACATTGTTGAGCACGTAAAAGCTCAACTAAAGTAAGCACTCGACGAGTTCGCATTTGAAGTAGTTTCAAATAGTTAAAAAGGGTTGGCTTCGGTCAGCCCTTTTTTATTACAGCTCAACATCCTCCCTCCACCTTTTTCGAACTATTCACTTTGTTAATCTTTGGTTCAGCTTCTTGCTATTAAACTGATTTCATCATCTAAAGGAGGTCAGTTATGGATTTAAAAAGTCTTCTAAACCAAGCACTCAAATCAGACTTACTTAAGCAAGGTGCAGATGCATTGGGCAAACAAACCAACAACATCAAATCCTCATCAAATTCAAGTAGCCTAAAAACGCTAGGAGCAGGTGCTGTAGGCGGAGGCCTCATCGGTATGCTGATGGGCTCAAAGAAAAGTAAAAAAATGACTAAAAAAGTAGGGTCAAGCGCATTAAAAGTCGGTGGCGCAGCTGCGCTTGGAGCCTTGGCCTACAAAGTGTATAACGACTGGCAAGCCAAGCAATCCGGTCAAGGTGTTCAAGAAACCTTTGACCCCGATGACAGTAAACACAGTGTCTTAATTTTAAAAGCAATGATTGGAGCTGCAAAAGCTGATGGTCACGTTGATGAAGAGGAAATGGCGCGCATTGAACAAGCTCTCGCGGATATGGGCGCAGATGAGCACGTTCGTCACCTCGTTCAGCAAGAGTTAAACAAACCGCTTGATCCTGCTGAAATTGCTAATCAGGCGACCTCTCCTCAACAAGCGTCAGAAATTTACCTGGCGTCTTTGATCGTCGCTGATGAACAAAACTTTATGGAAAAAGCGTATCTGCAAGAACTAGCAAAACAACTTCAACTTTCACCAGAAGTCACCCAGCAGTTAGAAGCACAAATGCAGTGATTAAATCTCGCTCAAGCAAACCTTCAACTTGAGCCAAAACAACTCTGTACTTTGAGTTTCAAATCCGCTGTGTGTATATTGAGATAAGTTATCATTTAGTGGAAAGAAAACATGCAAGTATACGGCTGTTGTGAACTGGTTCGTGAGCTTTATGCTCAGATTGGTAGTGGCGATCAAGCTTATATTCCCCAAGCAATTTCATGTGCAGTTAAAGCACTGAACGATGTTGCAGCGGATGAGTCCCTGCCTAAAGAAGTGCGTGAAAAAGCGGCATTTGCTGCGGCAAACCTACTGATTTCAGATTTTGAGGATAAGTAATGAATCTAGCGAACTTTGAATCCATGGATCCTGTCATGCTGATGAGCATTGTGAATATGAAGCTACGCGACGACTTCGGTGGTGACTTAGATAAACTGGTGGCTTTCTTCGATATCGAACGCACAGCACTGGAGACAAAACTGGCTTCTGCTGGTTTTGACTTTCTTCCAGAAGCAGGACAATTCCGTTAATCAACACCATTCTTGGCGGATAACCGAAACGAGAATAACCAATATCAAAAAGGGCTTGATGAGTTACCATCAAGCCCTTTTCTTTTATTCGATAGGCGTCTCGGTTAGCCAAATGAAGCCCAGATGACTGTCGCCACAAGAATTGGACATACAAACTTCACATACGCAGGCCATAACTTACCAAACCAACCTTGCGTAAACTCCGGGCAACCTTGCTCAAGTTCTTTGATTTTTGAGTTGCGATTCCATACCCAACCACCAAATAAGCAGAATAAGAGCGCAGCGGTTGGTTGTAGATATTGAGTAGCAACCGTCGCGACCATACCAAACAGAGCGCCAAAGTTATAAACAATCACCACACTGAACAAGGCAATGAGACCACCTAAAACCCAGCTCGTTGCGCTGCGCTTAGTATTGAAGCGCTCACTCACTAAAGCCACTGGACACTCTAACATTGAAATGGAAGACGTTAGCGCCGCAATCGTCAGCAATAAGAAGAACACAATAGAGAATAATTGACCAAGCAAACCTAAACTATCAAACATTAGTGGCAATACCGTAAACACTAACGTATCTGAGCTTAAGAGAGAGCCATCTTCTGCATAGATTTGAACGCCCTTTTGCATTGCTACAAACATCGCTGGCATCACCACTAACCCTGCAATGAAAGCAACGGCAGTATCTACCATGGTCACGTTCATCGCCATCTTTGGTAGGTTTTCTTTCTTACTCAAGTAAGATCCGTAAATCAGCATTGAACAGCCACCGATCGTAAGCGAGAAGAAGCCCTGTCCCATTGCAGCAAGAATCAACTTGCGGTCCCATACCTTTTCAAAATCCGGCACTAGGTAATGTTTCAGACCTTCCATCGCACCGTTTTGCGTCATGATGTAAGCAAATAGCAGAGCAAACAGAACAAACAATGCTGGCATCAAACGTGTGGACCACTTTTCAATACCTTGTTTTACGCCACCTTGTACGATGAGAATCGTCAGTACATAAAAAGTAATGGTTCCGAACAAGTTACGTTCAACACTAAAGCCCTTTAGCCATTGAGTTGCAGCTTCTAACCCCATTAGATCTGTGATTGCACCCAGTAAAAAGCAGATCAACCAACCACCAACAATTGAATAAAACGCTAAGACAGCGCTTGGTACGCTTAAACCAATCCAACCCACAATGCCGCCGAGCTTTTTACCGGCAGGGTTATCTGTGATTGCACGCATACTGTCTACAGGGTTGGCTTGACCATGGCGACCAATCGCCATTTCAACCACCAGCATCGGAAATGCGACGATAAGAATCATCACCAAATAAACTAACAGGAAAGCACCGCCACCATTACTGGCTGCTTGAGTTGGGAAGCCCCAAATATTGCCAAGGCCAACTGCGGCACCTGCGGCAGCTAAGATGAACCCGAGACGAGAGCCAAAATGCTCGCGAGGCTGAGAAGAGGTTTGCTGTGTCATACTACTCACACAAAAATATCATTGAACTAGCTAACTAGTACACTATAGCAACATTCACTATTCAACAAGAGCACCTCGGTTAAATCCTCGCCAGTTGAAACAATTTGTAGTCATTCAGCTTGTAAATTTTAACGTACATCTCATATTCATCGCTCAAAAGCCTCGCGACTGTTGTTCGTTTTACGTGGCTGAATTTTACCAATCCTTCTGCCGTGAAGTGAGCCGAAAAATAATGAGCTCTGGTGTAAGGGACGAACTGTTCCTCGTGATACTGTGTCGAAAAGCAGAATATTGTGCTTCGCTTTTTCCCCCTAATGTCTATTTATCAGCTAGTTATTACTCTGTTCTCATTTATACCCATGATTCAAGGAGAGGAAAATGAAGGTCACCCTACTTCACGGAGCGATGGTTGTAGCACTCAGCGCCAGCTACCAAGCTCAAGCCTATAACTGTCAAAGTCTACCCGACTGGGACAGCACTGCGACTTATACATCGGGCGCTTTAGTAAAAACGCAAGGAGCCGCTTATGAGGCTGCATATTGGACGCAAGGCAATGATCCCGTTACCAACTCAGGATCTTGGGAAGCATGGAAAGCGTTAGGGCAATGCGATGGTGGAAGCAACAACTTATCACCAACGGTGTCGTTCTCCTCTCCAATAAACAACGCACAAATTCCCGAAGGCAGTGCGATCACTTTGTTAGCCAACGCAGCAGACGAAGATGGCCAAATCACACAAGTTGAGTTTGTTGCAGGCAACCAAACGGTTGCTGTGGTAACTCAAGCACCATTCGAAGCTTCTTGGACCGCTATTGAAGGGATCTCGCAATTGACGGCAATTGCGACCGATAATGAGGGAGCCGTTAGCACCACGACGATTTCTATCCAAATTCAACCACAAGTCGAATTACCACCACCAAGCATTTCATTGACCAGCCCAGTAGGCACAGAAGTGCTTAATGTAGGCGATAACCTAACCGTAGCCGCTCAAGCTGACGATATTGATGGTGTGGTCACACAAGTTGAGTTCTTCGTAAACAATCAATCTGTCGCCATTGATACTAGTGCACCTTACGAGTATCAATGGACCGCGAGTCCAGGTACATACTCGTTCAAAGCACAAGCGACTGATGATACAAACCTCGCAACGATGAGCCAAGAAGTAGCGCTGGTTATTAGTAATTCAGAAACCGGAACAGGCGGATGTGCAGATGCAGTACCTTATGTGGCAGGCACAAGTTATCAAGCTGGCGACCTGGTTTCTCACTTCAACCAAAAATATCGTTGTGATGTTGCTGGTTGGTGCTCCTCGGATGCGACATGGGCTTACGAGCCTGGTGAAGGGCTATACTGGCAAGATGCTTGGAGTGGCCTAGGTGCTTGTTCGACACCACCGCAAGTTACCATTACGGCACCAACGGATGGACAAGTCGTGCTCGCTGGCAGCAATAACGAAATCACGGCAAACGCAAGCGATGCTGATGGCACAGTCACGCAAGTTGAGTTTTTTGCGAACAACACCAGCTTAGGGGTCACCACTCAAGCGCCATATTCCGTTACTTGGAACGCCACACTTATTGGCGCTAACCAGCTTAAAGCCGTCGCAACCGATAATGATAACAACACGTCAGAGTCCCTGGTTGGTGTGGAAGTCAGCGATAAAGATTTGGTCGTCTCTCTGACTTCACCAAGCAGCGGTCAGACCACCGGATTAGGCAAAAGCCTCGCATTAAGCGCCGATGCAACGTCTTTAACTTCAGGCATTAAACACGTTGATTTCATGATCAACGGCTCTATTGTTGCAACCGATACCACGGCACCTTACACAGCCAACTGGACACCAACTGCACTTGGTAACTTTACAGTTAGCGCCCAAGCTGTGGATTTGTCAGGAAGCAATGCATTGTCTGACGCCGCAGCAATAACGGTGGTTGAGCAAGTAGATAAACGCCATAAACTCATCGGTTACTGGCACAATTTTGTAAATGGAGCGGGCTGTCCAATTCGTCTAGCAGATATGGCAGATGCTTGGGATGTGATTGATATTGCCTTTGCTGAAAATGATCGCAACAGTGATGGCACCGTGCACTTTAATCTATATTCAGGCGATATTTACAGCGATTGTCCAGCACTCGATCCAACACAATTCAAGCAGGACATGGCAGCGCTTCAAGCTAAAGGTAAGAAGTTTGTTCTCTCTCTTGGCGGCGCAGAAGGCACGATTACGCTGAATACCGACCAAGATGAAGCCAACTTTGTCTCTAGCCTAACAGGTCTTATCGCTGAGTGGGGCTTTGATGGTCTAGATGTGGATTTAGAGAGTGGTTCTAACTTAGTTCATGGCTCGCAAATTCAAGCTCGCCTTGGTCGTGCTTTGCTTCAAATAGAGCAAAACATGGGTGGCGATATGTACCTAACCATGGCGCCTGAGCACCCTTATGTTCAAGGTGGTTATGTGGCTTACAGCGGTATTTGGGGGGCGTACATCCCTGTGATTAACGAGACACGCAGCACGCTCGACTTGCTTCACGTCCAGTTATATAACAACGGCGGTTTGCCAAACCCATACCTGCCAGGCAGTGCACCAGAAGGCTCTGTGGATATGATGGTAGCGCAATCTAAAATGCTTATCGAAGGTTTTGAGTTGGCCGACGGCACTCAATTTGCACCATTGCGCGATGATCAAGTCGCAATCGGTTTACCTTCAGGTCCTAGCTCGGCAAATTCAGGGCAGGCTCCAACACAGAATATTATCAACGCACTAGATTGTTTAACCAAAGGCACTTCATGTGGCACCGTTAAACCAGCGTACCATTACCCGAATTATGCAGGGGTAATGACATGGTCTATCAACTGGGATCAGCATGATGGCTTTAACTTCTCAAAACCTGTCGGCGATAAACTCACCGAGATGAATACGCAATAAGCTATCAAAGAACAAGCGAGTAAAACGCAAATATCGTCTTGTTTCCATTACTTATTCAAGTATGTAAAAACGAAAAGAGAGCACAATCGTGCTCTCTTTCTTTATCTCATTGAGTTTTTTACTTTTTAATGAGTAATTAAATCGTAAATACTCGGTAATCTTTTAGCTCAGGGATTTTCTTCAACAGATCGTCTTCTTGTCCTGCCATGTCATCCAGCGAATCGCACAAGTCTTCTGCTTGTTGTTCTACCTCTTTCGAATGCTCAGCTAAACGCTCTTCTACTTTCGCGCTGAGTTCAGCCATACTCTCCGATAATGCAGTGAGGTTTATTCCCCCCTCTTCCTTCATTTTTTTCGATAAAGCATCCAACGAACTCGCTAAAAACTCTTTATTGAAGATCTCTTGTGCTTTTGCAAAGTCTTCAGTCCACCCTTGTGTCATGGACTCAAAACTTTCCGCTGGTAGAATGAAATCGCCATCTTTGTAGTAACGTGATTCAACATCAGCGAAAAAGTCCTGTACTGCGACTTTGACGTTATCAAACGCGCCAGGTGCGTCTAGGCTTTCCGCGACATCATCGATGATGTCATTTGCAAGCGCTAAACCATCACTCGCCAATTGCTTTGCTTGTGGAATATACGCGTTCATTTTTTCGCGATAGTCTTCAATTGCCGCTTTTTGGTCGGCATTGAGTTCAATTAGCTCACCTTTGATGAAGAGGTTGTTATCCTCATCCACGACAGCTTTATCACCTGTCGTTTGGCGAATTTCCAAGCTTTGCCCATCCATACGGACTTCATTATTGATGTCCACACGACACTGCGCTGCATAACCAGTAGCACTGACCATCAGCAATGAGAGTGTAAAAAGCTTTTTCATGTCATTCTCTTTTATTTAACATTACTCGTGTTAAACATAACACTGAGTGATACATGAGATGTCAGCAAATCGTCACGACTTCGTAACAAGTTGTTTTATCTCCTATTTTCACGTCAACTTCATCACCCTCTTCTTTCCCGAACAACGCTCGACCCAGAGGAGATTTGGCTGTTAAGACAAAGACTTCCAGAGTCTGATATTGAACAGTCAAACCACCAGAGCAAGGGCCTACAAAGAAGTGCTTTTCGATCAAATTCTCATCTGCGAGAACAACGTAAGCACCAACACCAACAGGCGCATTCTTAAAGTTACGAGTCACTAAAGAACGATATTGACGCAACTCCTCTTCACTATCTTGAATTCGCATGGCTTGTCCATGAGCAAGATACGCGGCTTCAAGTGCCAATGTATCGTACTTGTGCTCGGGAACAGTTTCTTCATCTGTGGCGGCATCGATAGCTCGCTGAGCCGATGAATGGGCAACTTGAAGTTTTTCTTCCAGATGTTGGATGATAATTTGGACTAAGTCAGCTTTGTTCATACTTTTAGGACGCGCGTTTAGTATTCGGGGTGTGTTAATGTAGCCAAGTTTACCATCAAAGAAAGGTTTCCCTATTATGCAAAGTGACTCGCTGCATCAAACACTTCAATCTGTATTTGGTTTTGACTCATTACGCCAAGGTCAGCAACCCGTTATTGAAGCCGTTATGAATGGTTACTCTGCTGCGGCAATCTTTCCTACAGGCTCGGGGAAGTCACTCTGTTATCAACTACCTGCAACCATATTACCCAACCTTACGTTGGTGATCTCTCCGTTGTTGGCGTTAATGAAGGATCAACTGAGCTTTTTACAAAGTAAAGGAATCGCGGCCGCTTCTATCGATAGCAGTCAAAGTAGAGAAGAAGCACAACAGGTCATGGCTGGCGTGAAGAATGGACAAATCAAAATCTTGATGATTTCTGTTGAGCGACTAAAAAATGAGCGTTTTCGTGAATTCATTCGCCAAGTACCGATTTCTTTGATGGTCATTGATGAAGCGCACTGTATTTCCGAATGGGGGCATAACTTTCGTCCAGATTATCTCAAACTACCGCAATATCAACGTGAACTGAACATCCCACAGTCTTTACTTCTCACCGCAACGGCAACGCCTGCAGTTATTGAAGACATGCAAAAAAAGTTCGATATTTCCAGTGAACATATTACCGTTACAGGCTTCTACCGCTCTAATCTGGATATCTCGGTGATCCCGTGTGAGGAAACAAAGAAACAAGAACAGCTCAGTGAGATCATCGCCTCTTCACCTAAGCTTCCGACCATCGTATACGTGACGCAGCAGCAAACAGCAGAACGAGTAGCAAAGTCATTAATCCATATTGGCATTAACGCTCACGCATACCACGCTGGCATGAAAAGCGACGTTCGTGAACAAATCCAACAGCGGTTCATGGATGGCCAAATTGACTGTATTGTTGCAACGATTGCATTTGGTATGGGGGTCGATAAATCTGATATTCGACGCGTCATTCACTTCGACTTACCCAAATCAATCGAGAACTACGCACAAGAGATTGGACGTGCAGGCAGGGACGGGCAACGCTCGGAGTGCATTCTGCTAGGCAATACGTCCGGCCTAACGGTGTTGGAGAATTTTGTCTATGGTGACACACCAGAATTTACGTCAATTAACTATGTAGTCGAGCAAGCGAAAGAACATGCTCCACAATGGGAGGTAGTGCCACTGCGTTTGTCGCGTGAAAGTAATATCCGCCAATTGCCACTCAAAACCTTGTTGGTTTATTTGGAGCTACATAACGTCATTGAAGCAAAGTACAGTTACTTTGCGGAATATCGGTTTAAGTTTTTGCACGATCAGCAATTTATTGTGAATCAATTTCAAGGCGAGCGACGTCAATTTGTGGAGGCTATTTTTTCCTGCTCACAAAAAGCCAAAGTGTGGTGCCAAGTTGATCTAGAAGCGCTATGGATGAACTATCAATCGGAACGCAGCCGAGTTGTCGCAGCGCTCGACTATTTTCACCAGAACGGCTGGATAGAACTAGAGAGCAAACAACTGACGGACGTGTACTCAGTTATGCCAACCAAACAGAGCTCGGATGTTTTAATCCAACAACTGTATGAACTGTTCCAATCCAAAGAAAGCAAAGATATCGAAAGAATCCACACCATGCTGCACTTGTTCCAGTCCGAGCACTGTTTGAGCTCACAATTGGCGAACTACTTTGCGGATCACGATGCACCAAAGCAATGTGGTCACTGCTCCGTGTGTCGTGGTCACGTCGCCACATTCACAGCACCAGAACCTGAAGATATTGAACAATCTCAAGTATCGATATGGGCGCGGGAGTTTATTCAGCTTTCCCCATCGGCCATCAGTAATGATGCCGTTGCTCGCTTCTTGTGCGGAATCAGCACTCCTTTGATTAGCCAGCTAAAAGCCTCAAAGCTAGCAGGTTATGGTGCAATGGCAAATGTAAGTTTTGAGCAGGTATTAACGCAGGTAGAAACGGTAAGGGCCTAAAAAAAGCTCAATTGACGCGCTTGGTCTTCGGGCTTGAGCATCACGTTCAAGCCTAAAAGGCGAATTTCCCGTCCATTTTGGCGTTTAAGAATATCTCTTAGCAAGATCTTGAAGTCCTCAAGCTCTAATTGCGGATGGATGTGCTCAATTGTTGTCAGTTGAAAGTCGGCAAATTTGACTTTAATACCTTGTTTAATAATCGACTTATCTGGGCTTGCACGCTCTAAACGTTTCTCGAGTTCAGGATAAAGTTTCTCCTCAATCACTTGCCAACATTCATCATAGGTTGCGATGTTCTGGCTGAATGTCCTTTCCACACCGACGGACTTTCTCTCGCGCTCAACAACGACTTCTCGATTATCAATTCCATGGCTTCGCTGCCATAAGGAGGCACCCTGACGACCAAACTGCCTCAACAACTCTCGATAGTCACTGTTTTTAATGTCCTCACATCGATAAAAACCGGCTTGGTGGAGCTTCTCAAGACTCACCTTCCCCACACCAGGAATGTTCTCTAGCGGAAGACTATCGATAACCTCTTGGACTTTCTCTGGCGGAATCACAAACTGACCGTTGGGCTTGTTCATGTCTGACGCGACCTTGGCAAGAAACTTTATCGGAGCAATGCCCGCCGATGCCGTCAACCCAAGTTCACTCCAGATATCGCGGCGAATTGACTCTGCGATCAACGTAGCGGAGCCACGGCAAGCTGTCGAGTCCGTGACATCGAGGTATGCTTCATCCAATGAGAGAGGTTCAATGATAGGCGTATAACGCTCAAAAATAGCACGAATCTGCTGAGAGACTTGCTTATATACATGCATTCTACCGGGCACAACCAACAAATGAGGACAGAGTTGCAGCGCGCGCGCCGTTGACATTGCACTGCGAACACCATATTTACGCGCATCATAATTACAGGTGCTAATCACTCCACGCTGCTTTTCATGTCCGCCAACAGCGAGTGCAATGCCACGGTAACTGGGGTTATCTCTCATCTCTACGGCAGCATAAAAACAATCCATATCGACATGAATAATTTTTCTAATTCGATCTGACATAGCCATCAAAGCACTGTTCAAAAAAACAGTATAAATCAAATCTACCTGAAGAGAAATGGGCGTGTTTAAGCGAACGTCAATCTCGAAGCATTACGTCCAATTGATCGACTAATTCGGCCCAATCTGCATCTTCTTCGATGGCTTGTTTTAGAAAGTTCGCCTGTGACATCGTCCAAAAGCTAGCTTCATGTAAAGGCGCAGAATCTCTTTTGTGTCGATGTTGATTAATAAAATCTTTCATTTCTTGAGGAGAGCTACCGAGGCCCAGTTGTTGAAATAGCTCAGCCATACCATGTTGATGCATTTCCATACTACTTTCTCCCTACGTTAGCTAAACATAATTATATAACTAAGACAGGAATAATGATGTGATGTTAACGGATGCGTGTCAAACATTTGAGTAGTTGTTCTACTTTTGGTTGACATGTGTTTTTTGATGGCGATAAGTTTAATTTTAGTTATCATTGATTTTAAACAATTAATTTTGGGGACTGCGCTTGAGTAATAAGATTCTGGTTGTTGAAGATAGTCGTGCATTTAAAAACTTTCTTTGCCAAACAATAAGCCAAGCTGGTTATGAGGTCATCGCAGCGGAAAGCTACGCGGAGGCAAAGAACTTGTTATCTTCAGCACAGGACCTCTTCTGTGCGGTTTTAGACTATTGTTTACCGGATGCTCAAGATGGCGAGATTATTGACCTCGTTTTGGAACATGGTCATCGTGTCATTGTTTTAACGGCTCGATTTCAAGAAGACACTCGCGAAAAGATGCTTGCAAAAGGTGTCCTCGACTATATTTTGAAAGACAGCATGGCGTCCGTTTCCTATCTATTACCACTCCTCAAGCGACTAACCAACAATCAACAACACAAATGTTTAGTCGTTGATGATTCACACACCGTAAGAAGACACATTGCCCAACTTTTGGAGCATCAATATATTCAGACGTTGGAAGCTGACAATGGGCAAAAAGCCCTAGAGCTTGTCGAGCAAAATCCAGATATCACTCTCGTTTTAACCGACCATGATATGCCCGTTAAAGATGGCATTACTATGGTGCGTGAATTACGTCGGAAGTGGGATAAAAATCAATTAGCCATTCTCGGCTTGTCGGGTAGTAACTCTAAGACCATGACGGCTAGGTTTCTAAAAGCAGGGGCCAATGACTTTTTATACAAGCCATTTAATCAAGAAGAATTTTTTTGCCGTATTCACCAACTGTTAGATATCAAAGACGCAACATCTGAACTGTTTAAAATGGCAAATCAAGATGCGCTAACGGGCTTATGGAACCGCCGCTTTCTGTTTGAGCAGCCCCATGTAGAAAACGCTCAAAGAAACATCGCGATGCTTGATATCGATTTCTTTAAGCAAGTAAATGATACATACGGACATGAGGGCGGCGATGCAGTGCTAGTCATGATAGCGAATATTCTAAAAATCTATTTTCCAAATGATATTGTCGCTAGGCTTGGTGGCGAGGAGTTTTGTATTCAAGCCAGTGGCGACTATGACGGCTTTCTAACACGCTTAGAACAAATGAGACAGCGCATAGAAAAAACGCCAATAACTTATTTGGACAAAAACATTCTTGTGACCGCGAGTATTGGTGTAAGCAACATCGAGGGGGAGCTGGAACAACAAATAAAAGTGGCGGATGAGCGACTTTACATGGCCAAAGAGAACGGACGTAACCAAATCATTTCTTCGTCCTAATGACTATCGGTGTGGTCTTGCTCTGTAACATGAGAGAAAGAAACAACAAAACATGGTATTAGGCTCTTTCTCGGACATCTGAGTTTTGGTTAGCTACCTAAAAATAAAGCTCAGCAGAACGCTGAGCTTTATCACTTTCTTAGTACGATTAACCAATACTAAGCAATTCTATCTTTTTCCCACGCCGCCAATTTCTCAGCACGCGCAGCCTCGCGCGCTTCACGTTTTTTACGCGCATCGCAGGGTTCTGGACAATTACACACTTTTTCGATGCCAACTGCCCCTAGGCCACCGCAGCTACCTTTCACGACTTTCTTTTGGAAAATGTATCCGACAGCCATTGCAGTGATTACCGCGACAAACACAGCAAAGGTAATTAGAAATGTATTCATAAAAACATGCTCACTTCTGTTGTTATTTCTTCATGAATGGCTTGTATGCTTCCGAAGCCAACTCTTTAAAACCATCTTCCGTTTTCACAATCATGAAAACAGGAATATTATTTTCGTTCGCAATTGCCATGCCTTTGTCTTCACCTAGCACCATAAGACCAGTTGCAAGACCATCAGCAGTCATCGACGATTTATCTAATACCGTTACAGACACCACTTTATGATGAATTGGTTTGCCTGTTCGTGGATTAATAATATGAGAGTATCTCACACCATTACTCTCAAAGTAATTACGATAGTCACCACTTGTTGCAATTGCCATGTCGCCTGGTTCAATAATTTCTTGAATTGAACGTTCATCAACGGTCGGTTTTTCAATTGCGATACGCCAAGGCACACCTTCACGATTGACACCTTTGAGACGCATTTCACCACCGACTTCGACCATAAAGTTCTGTACCCCTTCAGATTGAAGGTAGTCAGCAACCACGTCAACCCCCCAACCTTTCGCAATCGTCGATAGGTCGACGTACAAGTTAGGAAGATCTTTGGACAGTGTATTACCATCAACAGATAGGTGGTGAATACCGGTATTTGCTTTGCGAGAAGCGAGTTCTTCATCGGTTGGAACTACATCTGGACGAGCTTCTGGACCAAACCCCCACAGGTTAACTAGAGGGCCGACCGTCACATCCAATGCACCTAAAGTAAGACCGTTAAGGCGAATTGCTTCTTTCACTACCGTTGCTGTTTGTGTCGAAACTGTAAATGGCTCGCTCGTTTGATGCTGATTAAAACGACTTAACTCTGAGTCGTCACGATAGGTCGACATTTGGTCATTAACCTCTTCCAATAAGCGATCAATTTCTGTCTGCATCGCTTTTGGCGTTGGAATACCATCTTGCTCGATATACTTGATGTTGTAAGAAGTCCCCATGGTAGGGCCACTTAAATGAATTTGATCTGCAGGCTGCTCACAGCCAGCCAAAATCAGTAGAGAAGCGAATGCAACAAGCCACTTTTTCACTTGTTAACTCCCAATGTTGTTGAATTGATATGGGAAATAGGACCAATCCTTTCAATCCGATTACCTATATCAACTGTTGAATATCAGTTTTATGTCTATAAAAAATAATGGCTAGCTCTTGGAGAGCTAGCCATAGATTCAATCACTTGGAGGAATTAACCACCGAAGTCATCTAGTAGGATGTTTTCATCCTCTACACCTAGATCTTTCAGCATGCCGATTACAGCAGCGTTCATCATAGGTGGACCACACATGTAGTATTCACAGTCTTCTGGCGCTTCGTGATCACGTAGGTAGTTCTCGTAAAGAACGTTGTGAATAAAGCCAGTGTAACCATCCCAGTTATCTTCTGGAAGTGGATCAGACAGTGCACAGTGCCATACGAAGTTGTCATTCTCAGCTTGTAGCATATCGAAGTCTTCTACGTAGAACATTTCACGCTTAGAACGTGCGCCGTACCAGAAAGACATCTTACGCTTAGAGTGCAGACGCTTAAGTTGGTCGAAGATGTGTGAGCGCATTGGAGCCATACCAGCACCACCACCAACGAATACCATTTCTGCATCTGTATCTTTCGCAAAGAACTCACCAAATGGACCAGAAATAGTACACTTGTCGCCTTCTTTTAGAGACCAGATGTACGAAGACATGATGCCTGGTGGTACGTCTGGGTTGTTCGGCGGCGGAGTTGCGATACGAACGTTAAGCATGATGATACCGTGCTCTTCTGGGTAGTTAGCCATAGAGTATGCACGAATGGTCTCTTCATTAACTTTAGACTCGTAACGGAAAAGGTTGAACTTCTCCCAGTCTTCACGGTATTCCTCAGGAATATCGTAGTCTGCGTATTTCACGTGGTGAGCAGGAGCTTCAATCTGGATGTAACCACCAGCACGGAAAGGTACTGATTCGCCATCTGGAATTTGTAGCTTAAGCTCTTTGATGAATGTCGCTTTGTTATCGTTAGAGATAACAGTACATTCCCACTTCTTAACGCCGAAGATTTCTTCAGGAAGCTCGATATCCATGTCAGTTTTCATTGCAACCTGACACGCTAGACGCTCACCTTCACGCGCTTCACCTTTAGTAATATGGTCAAGCTCGGTTGGTAGGATGTCGCCACCACCTGATTTAACTTTTACGCGACACTGACCACATGAGCCACCGCCACCACAAGCAGAAGATACGAATACGCCAGCACCTGCTAGAGCACTCAGTAGCTTACCACCTGGTTGTGTAACGATCGCCAGAGAAGGGTCATCGTTCACAGAAATTGTAATGTCACCTGTTGGTACAAGCTTAGACTTAGCGAAAAGAATCACTAGTACTAGTGCAAGTACGATCAGAGTAAACATCACTACACCAAGAATAATGTCCATTGACTATTCCTTAATTGTTGCGGTTTACCCGACTTACAGTTGAACACCAGAGAAAGACATAAAGCCTAACGCCATAAGACCTACAGTGATAAATGTGATACCAAGACCACGTAGACCTGGAGGTACGTCAGAGTACTTCATCTTCTCACGGATACCTGCAAGAGCAACGATTGCTAGCATCCAGCCCACACCAGAGCCGAAACCGTAAACGATCGATTCAGCAAAGTTGTAGTCACGTTGTACCATGAAAGATACACCACCGAAGATTGCACAGTTTACTGTGATCAGCGGTAGGAAGATGCCTAGCGCGTTGTACAAAGGTGGGAAGAAACGGTCTAGGACCATCTCTAGAATCTGTACAAGTGCTGCAATTACACCGATAAAGGTGATGAAGTTTAGGAAGCTAAGGTCCACGCCCTCAACTAACGCGTTCTCTCTCAGAACTAGGTTGTATACCAGGTTGTTCACAGGAACAGCGATAGTCAGAACTACCACAACTGCAACACCTAGGCCGAAAGAGGTCTTAACCTTCTTAGATACGGCAAGGAAAGTACACATACCTAGGAAGAAAGACAGAGCCATGTTTTCGATGAAAATCGATTTAACTAACAGACTAATGTAATGTTCCATGACGTCCTTACTCCTTCGCTTCTACTTGTTCTGGTTTCAGAATACGGATTACCCAGATAAGGAAGCCGATTAGGAAGAATGCTGATGGTGCTAGTAGCATTAGGCCGTTAGGCTGGTACCAACCACCGTTGCTCACTAGAGGTAGAACTTCTAGACCAAATAGTTTGCCTGAGCCAAATAGCTCACGGAAGAAACCTACAGTGATAAGAACGAAGCCGTAACCTAGACCGTTACCAATACCGTCAATAAGAGATGGTACTGGCGCAGACTTCATTGCGAATGCTTCAGCACGACCCATTACGATACAGTTAGTGATAATCAGACCAACGAATACAGATAGCTGTTTAGAGATATCGTATAGGTAAGCTTTTAGCACTTGGTCTACCACGATTACTAACGATGCGATGATTGCCATCTGAACGATGATACGCACACTGTTAGGAATGTGGTTACGGATCAATGAAACAGAGAAGTTAGACAACGCAGTTACAAATGTTACCGCTAGTGTCATTACAAAAGCTGTTTCTAGTTTAGTTGTTACTGCAAGAGCAGAACATACACCAAGAACTTGTAGCGCGATTGGGTTGTTATCCAATACTGGCGCTAGAATGCTCTTTTTAACGTTTTGTGCACTAGACATTAGTTAAGTTCTCCGTCACGAACTTTTGCTAGGAAAGGACCAAAGCCCATATCACCTAACCAGAAGTCAAATGTGTGTTGAACACCATTACTAGTGAGCGTCGCTCCTGATAGGCCATCAACACCGTGCTCAGAACCTTGCGGTGCGCCGCCTTTCACGACCTTAATCGCTGGCTGGTGATCTTCATTGTACAATTTCTTGCCAATGAATTGATCGCGCCATGAAGGGTTCTCTACTTCACCACCAAGTCCAGGAGTTTCACCTTGCTCGTAGTAAGTAATAGCAGACACAGTGTTACCATCAGTTTCAACGGCTACAAAGGCATACATCATCGACCATAGTCCTTTACCGTGCATAGGCAGGATAACTTTTTGGACTTCATCTTGATCTTTTACAAGGTACACCACTGCTGTATTCGCGCGACGACGGATATCAGCTACGTCTTCTTCTGGTGTCAATGCGATTGAACGTTCTGCATCTTTTGATGCTTCACGTTGATCGTACGTAGATGCATTACCCTCAGTAAAGTTACCTGTTTCAAGGTCTACTAGACGAGGTTCGATGTACTCAGCAAATAGCTCTGGTACTTTCTTACCGTTTGCGTCAATGCCTGCAACTTCAACGATCTTTGATTGCTTATCTAGGACAGCGTTAGCTTTTTGCTTATCACGCAGACCTACTGCTGCTGTTGATACGATGATTGAACAAACAAGGCTCAACCCGATAACAACACCCAGCGTCTTTTTAATGCTGTCGTTATTACTTGCCATAGCGTGCTAGTCTCCGCTTGATGTTCTTCTCAATCACTACATGGTCGAACAGAGGTGCGAATAGGTTCGCGAATAGAATCGCCAGCATCATACCTTCTGGATACGCTGGGTTAACTACACGGATCATCACACACATTGCACCAATTAGGATGCCGTACCACCATTTACCTTTGCTAGTAAATGACGCTGATACTGGGTCCGTTGCCATGAAGAACATACCGAATGCAAAACCACCTAGAACTAGGTGCCAATGCCATGGCATATTAAACATTGGATTAGTGTCAGAACCGATCACGTTAAACAGAGTCGATACTGCGATCATACCGATCATTACACCCGCAATGATGCGCCATGAAGCTATTCGCATGTAAACGATCATCGCTGCACCGATCATTAGAGCTAGAGTCGATACTTCACCAATAGAGCCAGGGATGTTACCGATGAACGCGTCCATCCAAGTGATAGGAGCGCCAGTTACTGTGTTAACTAGAGCACCGTTACCACCTTGAGCCCATTGGCTAAGAGCAGTAGCACCAGAGAAGCCGTCAGCTGCAGTCCATACTACGTCACCCGAAATTTGCGCTGGGTAAGCGAAGAATAGAAATGCACGACCTGCAAGTGCAGGGTTAAGGAAGTTACGACCTGTACCACCGAAGATCTCTTTTGCTACAACAACACCAAATGTGATACCTAGCGCCGCTTGCCATAGAGGTAGCGTTGGTGGAACGATAAGTGCGAATAAGATAGAAGTTACAAAGAAACCTTCGTTAACTTCGTGCTTACGCACCATACAGAACAACACTTCCCAGAAACCACCAACAATAAATACTGTTGCGTAGATTGGCAGGAAGTAAGTCGCACCTAGTAGCATCTTACTGCCAACACCCGCTTCCGCACCGATAGTGCCGCCAAGCATTTCTGTTAGCCAGTAGTGCCAGTTACCTGCGATAACTGTCGCTAGTTGGTCACCAGCGTACATGTGGTTAAGTGCTGCAATAGCTTGGCCACCTGCGTTGTACATACCCCAGAACATTGCTGGGAATACCGCAAACCAAACCATGATCATGATACGTTTTAGGTCAACGCTATCACGAACGTGCGAGCTTTTATTTGTTACGATACCTGGTGTGTAAAAAACTGTTGCTACAGCTTCGTACAGGGCAAACCATTTTTCGTGTTTGCCACCAGGCTCAAAATGATGCTCGATGTCTTCAAGAAACTTTTTAAGAGCCATGAAAATTACCCTTCCTTCTCGATAGTATCTAGGCATTCACGAAGTAACGTACCGTACTCGTACTTACCTGGACATACAAAGGTACACAATGCTAGATCTTCTTCATCCAGTTCAAGCGCACCCAGTGCTTGAGCACTGTCTGTGTCGCCGGCACATAGATCACGAAGCAGCAAAGTAGGCTCCATATCTAGAGGCATTACGCGTTCGTAGTTGCCAATTGGAACCATTGAACGATCACTACCATTGGTCGTCGTTGTCATATTGAACAACTGACCTTTGAATACGTGACCAAGGAAAGAGCGAGTTACCGAGAACTTATTCTTACCAGGCATTGCCCAGCCAAATAGTTCTTTTTCACGGCCTTCACGTAATACAGAAACCTGTTGATGGTAACGGCCAAGGTATGCGTGTGGACCAGTTGCATGTGTACCTGTTAGTACTGAACCAGAGATCACACGAACTTCGCCAGGCATCAGCTCGTTATCTGTTAGGTCATCTAAGCTTGCACCCATTACGGTACGAACTAGACGAGGGTTATTCACAACTGGGCCAGCTAGAGACACAACACGATCTGTGCATAGCTCACCAGTTAGGAACAGCTTACCGAACGCGATAACGTCTTGGTAGTTGATGCTCCATGCCACATTCTCTGCATTTACTGGGTATAGGAAATGCATGTGGGTGCCAGCAAGACCTGCTGGGTGAGGGCCATCGAAGACGTGTTCTTCTACGTTAGACTGTGAAGAACGTGGCAAGCTAGTGCCAGATTTACATACGTAAACCTTGCCTTCTGTCAGGGCTGAAAGAATGTCTAGACCAGCAATGAATGCTTCTTGTTGCTCATTAATGATCAACTCAGGCTTAGCTGCTAGTGGATTAGTATCCATTGCAGTTACGAAAATAGCCTTAGTAGAAGACTCGATTGCAGGAACCTTGCTAAACGGACGAGTACGTAAAGCGGTCCATAAGCCAGAGTCAACCAACTGAGTCTTGATCACTTCACGATCTAGACCTGAAAGTTGAGCGGCTTCGAACTTATCAAATGTCACCTGCTCTTCACCTGCCACTTCAATCACTACAGATTGAAGGACACGTTTAGCGCCACGGTTAACTTCGATCACTTTACCGGCTGCTGGTGCAGTAAATTTCACGCCTGGGTTCTTTTTATCTTCAAAAAGAACTTGCGCTTTTTTCACTTCATCACCAACGCGGACATGCATGGTAGGTCGCATGCCAACGTACTCTTCGCCAAGCAAGGCGACTTTTTTGATGGTCTTACCATCATTAATCACCTGGGATGGAGTTCCTGCGATAGGAAGATCCAAGCCCTTCTTTATTGTAATCATACGCACTTGCACTACTTTTATCGGGAAAAAGATTCTTTTGATTGCGTAACTTTTAGACACGACATCAGTGTCCGGTTTTGATGTTGTTTTAAACATCAAAATCGCAACATCCTATTAAAAATCTCGTCACAAGGAATACGCGAGATTTATCAGGTGCCGTAGTCTAGCATTTTTTAGGAACTTGATGCCATGATCAATCATTAGAATAGAGGGGTTATTTCGGTAGAATCAGGTCTAAAAGGTCAAAGAATAGTCATAACTTTGACCCATCGCACAAATGCCATATTCCATACATATCTTATGGAAAAGTGATATTCATCGCCTGAAATATTCTGCAATTTCCATTCATTTGTTGAAACACTGTTAACACATTTTTTAACCAGAATTTGTTCCACGTTAACGTCCCTTAAGAATGTAAAACGAAAAAAGATGGCCTTAAGCCACCTTTTCTCTGCACCTTTATATCTTGCGTTTTTAGTGACCACCACCCATACACATCGGGCTATCAGGGGCGCCATCTTGTTCACGCTTCCACTCTTCATCAGTGTATGTATGAATAGCTAATGCATGAATGTGGTTGTCCAGTTCATCTGCCAAAATTTGATGAACTTGACGATGGCGCCCAATCAAACGCTGTCCCGCGAACGAATCACTCACAACAATCACTTTGAAATGACTCTCTGAGCCTGGTGGCACATTATGCATGTAGCTCTCATTAATGACTTTGAGATAGCTGGGTTGCAGCTCACTGTGTAGTTTCTTCTCTATGATTTCTTGGATCATATTCGTTCCTCATTGATGCGAATTCCATAAGTATATACCTAAGTAAAGCAGACATGCATCACTCAAACGTCACTCTCATTATTGACGCACTTTGTAGACATATTGTCTCAAGGCGCTTGACTCCACGAACATGTCTAAAGAGCAGCCATCACTGAACTCGTAAAATTTGACAGCTTTTTGTATCTCGACACGTCATCATTTGCGACAATAACACTTAATTTCTAAATCAACTTACATTTAGCTATGAAAACCGAACTGAACCTTCACGAGCGAAGCTTAACACTTCATCGTTTCCCAAAACGTAGTAACGAAACGCTACAAGCGTGGGATGCCGGTGATGAGTATCTTATTAATCATGTTGAAGAGCTTGCTTTGCCAGACAATCAAAACATCCTCGTGATTAATGACAGCTTTGGTGCCCTCTCCTGCTGGTTTTCGGAAAAGCACCATGTAACGCTAATGAGTGATTCATTCATCTCACATAAAGGTGCACAGCAAAATCTCGAGCAAAACCAGTGCAATAAAGTAGCGTTTGCCACCACGATGGACCTCGTTCCTGCCAATATTGATCTCGTCTTGCTGCAACTGCCCAAAAGTAACCGCCATCTAGTGTGGATACTAAGCCAATTAAGAAAGGCGCTACCGGCTTCCTGCCCCGTCATTGCAGTCAATAAAGCGAAAGACATTCATACTTCGACGCTAAAACTGTTTGAAAAATACTTAGGCGAAACAAAAACATCTTTGGCCTGGAAAAAGCACAGATTGGTGTTTTCTCAAGCAACAGTTGAGCCTACGATTGAAGTAATGCCTTTCACGACTTGGCGCGTTGATGGCGAAGATATCGAACTCAAGAACATGCCAAATGTCTATTCAGGAGAAAGTTTAGATTTAGGTGCACGCTTTATGCTGCAGCACCTGCCTCAAGACCCTTCAATAGACAATGTCATCGACCTCGGCTGCGGCAATGGTGTTCTGTCTGTTAAATTTGGTCAGTTGAATCCAAATGCTCGGCTAACATGTGTTGATGAAAGCTTTATGGCGCTTGAGTCGGCAAAACAGAACCTACGCGACAACCTTGGTGAAAATAGAGACATACAGTGCATAGCGAACAATTGCTTGGACGGTTTTAAACACAGCAGCAGCTCTATGGTTATGTGTAATCCACCGTTTCATCAACAACAGGCAATCACCGATCATATTGCTTGGCAAATGTTCTGCGATGCTAAACAAGTATTAAGTGAAAATGGCCGTTTACTGGTTATCGGAAATCGTCACCTCGGGTACGACGCAAAACTCAAACGTCTGTTTGGCGATAAAAATGTGAAACTTATCGCTTCCAACAATAAGTTTGTGATTTTACAGGCTACAAAAAATCCTGCTAAATTAAGCGCAAAATAAGCTTTAGCAAAATAGTTAAAAGGAATAATAAAATGAGAAAATTGGTACTTGCGGCTTCGGTTGCGTTGCTTGCTGCGTGTTCAGCCCCTCAACAACCTCAGCTGAACCTGATGCCAGAAAGCACATTGAGCACCAATCCAATTGTTCAAGGCAAGACTTACAGTTTGACCAGCAAAGATGTACGTGCAGCGCAGTACGTGGCGTTGGTGGATAACGGCCGTTCGAACATTCTTCCTCTTCATGCTAAACAGAATTTACGTATTGCGTTAGAAGAAGCATTAGAGAAGCAATTCTCATCTCAAGGTTTCCATGCGGATCTAAACAGCAACAACGCGATTGAATTGAGCGTTCAAGAAGCGTTGGTCAACGTGAAGCATTCGGTGATGGAAAATGAGATGGATGCTAAAGTTGTGCTGGAAATCACAGCAGAGACACCTGAGGGCAAGCTAGTCAAAACTTATACAGGTACAGCAAAGCGATCTGGCACATTGAGTGCTTCTGATGCCGATATTGAAGAGACATTGAATGATGTGGTGACATTGACGCTTAAAGAGATTGCCAATGACCCTGAGCTTCGTCAATACATGCAGGAGCGTTTCTAATGTTACGCAAAGCGATTCTGTCCTTAGCACTACTCAGCTGCAGCGTTTGGGCTGGACCAAAAGTAGCGTTTGAAACGACACTTGGTTCATTTACGGTTGAGTTAAACGAAGAGAAAGCACCTATCACTGTCGCTAATTTTCTAAAATATGTAGAAGATGGGAGCTACGAGGGTACTATTTTTCATCGTATTATCCCAGGCTTCATGGCACAAGGTGGCGGCTTTAACCAAGATATGCAGATGGTGAAAACATACGCGCCAATCAAAAACGAAGGAAATAATGGTCTAAACAATGACCGTGCTACCATCGCCATGGCACGAACCAATGCACCAAACTCTGCAACTCGTCAGTTTTTCGTCAACTTAGTCGACAATGACTTTCTCAACTATGGCGCTCGACCACCAGGTTATGCTGTATTTGGTGAGGTTACTGAGGGGTTCGACGTTATCCAGAAAATGGCTCAGCAGCCGACCACGACGGTAGGTCGAATGCGTGATGTACCAGAGACGCAAATCGTCATCACCAAAGCTACACTACTTAAATAGCCAAAACGATAAGCCCTTTGAATAATCGAAGGGCTTTCTCTTTCAACGGCTTCATTTTATTGGATTGATTTATGTCTTCATTACCTTCCATCACTTGGTTGGAAACGGTAAAAAGTTACCTCGATAAACGACTCATGTGGGTTTTCATGCTGGGCTGCTCTAGCGGCTTTCCGTGGGTTCTTATCGGTTCAAACATGTCAGGTTGGCTAAAAGATGCCGGCTTGACCCTCTCCGCAATTGGCTATTTTGGTAGCGTTTTTGCGGTCTATGCGATCAACTTTCTGTGGGCACCTCTGGTTGACCGCGTGAAGCTGCCAGTCCTCTTTAGACTGCTGGGGCAAAGACGTAGCTGGATTTTCTTTTGTCAAAGTATCGTACTCGTCGCTACCCTATTTATTGCCGGTGTTAATCCAGCGGAAAACTTGGTGTTTGCGTCACTACTCGCCTTGTGTATTGCAACGGCTTCAGCGACACAAGACATCGCAATTGATGCTTTTCGTATTGATACTTTCCCAAAGTCAGAAGAGTCTAAACTGCCTCAAGCTTCTGCAATGGCGGTCATTGGCTGGTGGACAGGTTATTCACTACCGGGTTATTTAGCGTTTGTTAATGCTGACAGTGTCGGTTGGAATGGTGTGTATTACGGGATGGCGGAGATAGTCGGCATTCTAATGGTCTTTACGATTTTAGTCGGTGAACCTAAGACTCAACGCGAACAACTTCAGTCTGCCGCTGAACAACGCCACAAAGAAGTGGTTGGTTCGAAAGTCGTAGCTTGGTTTACCGTGACTGTTGTGGAACCTTTCCTTGATTTCTTTAATCGCAATGGTGTCCGTGTCGCGATTACTCTGTTGCTGTTCGTTTTCCTATTTAAAATTGGCGAAGCGTTTTTGGGCAGGATGTCGATCGCGTTCTACAAAGATATTGGTTTTAGCAATGAACAAATTGGCTATTACTCCAAACTGATTGGTTGGGGAGCCACCATCTTCTTTACTTTTGTCGGAAGCATGTTCAACGTTAGGTTTGGTATTGTACGTGGATTAATGATCGGTGGTATTGCTATGTCTGCCAGTAACTTGATGTTTGCTTGGATTGCTTCGGTAGGCCCAAACGAGCACTTGTACTTAGCCACGATTATTGTCGATAACTTTACGACTGCTTTCTCAACTGTCGCTTTTGTTTCATTTTTGACGATTCTAACCGGACAAGCATTTTCGGCAACTCAGTATGCGTTGCTTGCTTCTCTAGGAAACTTCGGACGGACGACTCTTGCTTCTTTCAGTGGCGAGCTAGTGGATTATCTTAATGATTGGAGCACATTCTTCGTGCTTACCGCTGTCATGGTCGTGCCAAGCTTGATTATGTTGTACTCGCTACGACATTACTTTGATGCTCTATTGGAAAAAGCACGTCACAAGCATTAACGAAACATATAAAAAACCACCGAATTCGGTGGTTTTTGTTTTGCGAGATATAAGATAAGAGGTCTATGGGTATAACCCTTTACCAAACATATTAAATATACGTGCCACGCCTTGAGTAAAGATCATCGGCTCAGTCAATACGGTTAAACACAAGCAGTCTTCTCCGGCCTTAGTGTAAGGGCTGTGCTTCACTGATGCGTCTCTAATCATCAAATCGCCCTCTTCATATTGGCCATCCTCGTCACTAAATCCGCCATGCAGGATCAATGTAGACTCCAGGCCTTTGTGCGTATGTTGAGGAATTTGCACATCTTCCCCGATGTACATTAAGCTGACACGAGCGTCTTCCCCTAGGTCAATCTGAGCACTAAAAACCTTGCCTCCGTAACTTCTCCATGACCCTACGAGGTCAGAGAAACGCGCTAGAGTTTTAGGAAGAGCGAAACTTTTTCCTGCGACATTAACAGCAGCAGAGTCGCGGATCACGATATTATCAGTCGCTGGCTCCGCATTGATGATGTCATTAAACATGTCGTCAAATTCAGAAACATACTCAGAAGGTATGTCACTTACGATGTTCGCTTGACTTGCTTCGACTTGGTTCACATAAGCTCGGCACTTGGTGCATGTTTCTAAATGGGTTGCGACCACAAGACCAGAAACCGCATCAATGCTTCCCGAAGCGTATGCTTCTAACAAGCTGTTATCTGGGTGTTTGTTCATAGTTGCTCCGTATGCATTGAATGCCTTAGCTTTTCTACTGCAAGCCTCAGCCTGGATTTTACAGTACCGAGGGGTATATCAAATAATTCCGCGACCTGTTGATGAGGTAGCTCTTCAAGATATACCGCTTGTAAAACATCTCTCTGGTTTTTCGGTAATATATCTAAAAACTTAACCACCTGTTCTTTCAACATATCTTGTTCTGGTGAATAGTGATCAACAAGATCAGGTGGATAATACTCTGACGGCCAAATGTCATCAGAATGAATGTGTAATTCCTTACCTTTCTGTTTTCTCAGCAAATCAAAACAAAGGTTTCGGATTATGGTATATATCCAAGTCGATAACGCGCTCTTTTCACCATCATAGAGGTGCGCTTTCTGCCAAACTGTCGCCATGGTCTCTTGCACCATCTCCATAGCAACTTGCTCATTACCAACATGTTTGTAAGCGAATTGCTTCAGCTTGGGTGCGTAAAAACGGAATACAAAAGCGAACGCATCTTTGTCTCGAGCCTTCACTTTATCCATGTAATCGTTCCAATCACTGCGCCCCAGTTTTTTCGGGCTATCACTCATCATAATCGGCCTTAATTTGTGGGAGGAGTCTCCTCCTCCCATTCGTCCTAATCGGTCACGTCATCGACCAACAAGTTGAAACCACCGTTGTTCCCATCATCAATGGCAACGACTTGGTACACAACACCGTTCATTACATTGACTGGTGCTGAGTCAACCGCAACAATACTTGGGTTACCAGCCACTGTTACCGTTACATAATATGTACCTTCAGCGACATATAATCCTTGTGCGCTATTTTTATACGCAAAATTAGCAATAGTTGGATCACTTCCATCTATTCCTGCACTCGTAGTGAGGTAAATATCCACCATTTCCGCTATAGGATTAGCCGCAGCGTGTGTCACATTCAATGTCGCGCTAGTCGCCACAGCGCGTCTCATATCTTCAACAACCAGAGCTTCGATATCAATCGCTGGGCTAACAACACCGACTGCATAAACACTGTAATCCATTCCACCTGCAACCATTAACCCGTCAACATCTATGATCGGATTGGTTGTTGTGCCATCCACGTAAACGTCAATATCGTAAGCGCCAGCAGCAAGATCCAAATAACCACGAATCTCTTTGAACGCTAAGTCGGCAAGAGGAGCGAAGGCCGCCCCGTTAACGTTAACATCGACGACTGGCGCTCCATCGACAAGGTGTCCGACTCTTACTTCAGCTTGGCTGCCCATATCTTCAATTATAGAAGAGCCCGAACCGTCCAACACCAAGAGTTTGACAGGTGACGTGCTATTCGAATCTCCTGTGCCGATAGCGGCAATCGTCAAGTTGGAATTAGCCGCAAGAGGTACTGTGCCGGAGTCAAAAGCAACACTGTCTCCTACGGCAAGTCGAACTTGATACTCACCAGCTGGGATGTTCAATACGTCGGTAGAAGCTTTGTAAGCAAGGTTAGTTATTGGAGTCGCGCTAGCAAGAGCAACACCTGGCTCAGTGACATAAAGATCAACAGCAGGAACGCCTGAAGCTGCATGAACAACTTGAACATCTAGACTATTGGCATCAGCCATTGAATCGGCGCTGCGAGTCACAACTAAAGGCTCAACTGGGTTTGGCGAACCATCGGCATCGCCAACAACGAACACGTTATAATTGAGGTCGGAATCAAGATCTAGTTCTGTTTTAGGTATTACGGTCGCGGTTTCATTACCTGGGAGCTGAACATCGACCTGAATCGAATTCATCCCCTCTCGCAATTTAACGTAGCCAGATCCCACACCATAATCAACATTCGTTAATGATGGTTTATCGTTGATCCACACATTTGCAAGCGGCGCGTCAGAAGACGCGTGCACTGCTTGTAAATTGGAATACTCGATAGTGTCACTGTCGGAGCCACACGCCGCCAGTCCTAATGCCGCCACCATAGTTAGCGCAGCTCTGCCAAATCCTTTCATATCCTTGCCTCTTTGTTAGTCGGGGCTTCTATGGCTTCTGTCAGAAATTGCAACGCAGGAATGCAGTTCTCTGCGCCAACGAGCTGTTCGAACAGATTGCAGTCTAAAGGAAGTAATTCAAGCCAGCGCTGGGTCACCCAAGCTGAGTCATCGTAAAAACGATGCTGGTAGAGGTTTCCAAGTTGAGGAAACTCTTCATAAACATGGGATAACTGCTGGCTTAAATAGAAGAAATCTGGTGAGTTGTCTGGATGTTGCCAATTGTCTAACCATTCGACCTCTGCATGGCGTAAGCCGTCCGCATCTGCACGAACTCGTTTGACAACAAAGCGTTTCTCACCAGCGACTGTAATACCAAGAAGACCATCACTGAGTGTTTCAAAATCAACAATCCTGACCAAAGTTCCGATAGATGAAACGTTACCCACGTCTTTAGGGTCACCTTCACTTCCTACTAGGCAAACTCCAAAACCCACATTTTGTAGGCTGCATTCCTTTACCATTCGCTTATATCGTGGCTCAAAAATGCGCAGATTCATTTTACCTTCAGGGAGTACAACTGAAGTGAGTGGGAATAACATGACTTCTTTCATTCAAACGTCCTCTTTGATTCACGGATACATACGAATCCCTTATCACTCCGATCACTAACGATTTATGTTGGTTAATCGACTGGCTTAAAAAGTCATAAAATCGCTCACGCAAACGATCCAAATCACACATTTATTGCAATAAAATGCAACAAACAAAAAGTTCCGTAAATAAAGATAATTTCGTGATGCAACTCACCAAAAACGTTTCATTTTGCACCCTTTATCACTTTCATTTGGGATTTTTATCGCTATTATTCCCGCCAATTGGAAAGCGCAGCACAGATTGCGTGTTCTGAATCATTACAAACATAGAGAGTCCCCTTATGCGTAAATCACTTTTAGCTCTTAGCCTTCTAGCGGCTACTTCAGCTCCAGTTATGGCGGCAGATTACTCTGACGGCGATATTCACAAAAACGATTACAAGTGGATGCAATTTAACCTAATGGGTGCATTTGACGAACTTCCAGGTGAGTCTTCACACGACTACCTAGAAATGGAATTCGGCGGCCGCTCTGGTATCTTCGACCTTTACGGCTACGTTGATGTATTCAACCTAACCTCTGATCCAGGTAGCGACAAAGCTGGCGCAGAGAAGATCTTTATGAAATTCGCTCCACGTATGTCTCTAGATGCGGTAACTGGTAAAGACCTATCTTTCGGTCCAGTTCAAGAGCTATACGTTGCAACTCTAATCGAGTGGGGTGGTAACTCTGGTGTTAACTCTCAAAAAATCGGTCTAGGTTCTGACGTAATGGTTCCTTGGTTTGGTAAAGTTGGTGTTAACCTATACGGCACTTACGACGGCAACAAAAAGGATTGGAACGGTTTCCAAATCTCGACTAACTGGTTCAAACCATTCTACTTCTTCGAGAACGGTTCATTCATTTCTTACCAAGGCTACATCGATTACCAATTCGGTATGGATGATGATGCTGGTAACAAGTTTGGTTCAACCGCGTCAAACGGTGGTGCAATGTTCAACGGTATCTACTGGCACTCAGACCGCTTCGCAGTGGGTTACGGTCTAAAAGGTTACAAAGACGTGTACGGTATCAAAGATACTGATGGGTTCAAGTCAACTGGCTTTGGCCACTACCTTGCTGTAACTTACAAGTTCTAATTGAACCACTAAGTTTGCTCAAAAATGGCGCCTTTCGGCGCCATTTTTATTTGCTTTCCTTTTTTCCCTCATTATCCTTGCAGCAAACCTTTTTAATGAGAGCGTTTGGTGAATATCCTTATCCTCGGTCCAGGTGCGGTGGGCTCACTCTGGGCAACAAAATTTAAGCTTGCCGGGCACAATGTTTCATTGTGGGGAAGAAGTTCTGAAAGCCAACAATCACTTCAGTTGGATGACACACCCGCAATCGTATTCAGTAATCAAGATATTTCCTCCGTAAATAAAGCAGATCTCATTTTGATCACGGTAAAAGCTTGGCAAGTGGAAGACGCCATTCAGCCTTTGCTCCCTCATATCAATACAGACACGATTATCATGCTGATGCACAATGGTATGGGTACTGCCTCTGCCTTGGAGAAGGTTGTGCCAAACAATCCGATAGTGCTCGCAACAACGACGCACGGCGCATACAAACCAGATAACCAACACGTATTGCATACCGGTCACGGAACAACGCAAGCGGGTGGTTATAATGACAAAGGAATGCAGTGCGCTTTTCTGCAAGATGTTATGCATCATGCTCTTCCAGAGGTCATTTGGAATCCACACATCCAATCTGCGTTATGGACTAAGTTAGCAATTAACTGCGCGATTAACCCACTGACTGCGATTCACCAGTGTAAGAATGGTGAGCTTGCGCAGCCCGAGTTTAAGATACAACTCGAAAGCATCACTCAAGAACTGGTTGAAGTAATGAGTAAAGAAGGTATTGCTATCGAGTTTCGCTCTCTTTTCGATACGGTAATGCAAGTGGTGAACGCCACAGCTGAGAACTATTCTTCAATGAGGCAAGACGTATTCCATCAACGTCGAACGGAAATTGATTTTATAACCGGATACTTGTTAAAGGCTGCCGAGAAACATCGTATCAATACGCCTGAGAATTTAAAACTTTACCAACGCATCAAACAAATAGAACAAAGCTGGACAGAACAATGAGTAAGAAAATCTTAGTGCCAATAGCTCCAGGCACCGAAGAAATGGAAGCCGTCACCGTTATCGACATGATGGTTCGCGCGGGTTATGACGTTACAGTAGCGAGTGCTGCTTTTGATGGCTCATTGACGATGAAAGCTTCTCGCGGAGTCACACTAACTGCCGATTGTAAGCTAGTCGATATCGCTGATGATGAGTTTGACGCCATAGCGCTTTCTGGTGGTGTTGGTGGTGCAGAAATTTTTCGTGATAGCACGGTGATGATAGAAATCCTTAAGCAGCACATCTACGAGGGAAAATTGGTCGCTGCTATCTGCGCAGCACCGGCGTTGGTATTGCAACACCATGATCTTTTCCCACAATCACTGATGACCTGTCACCCGAGCTTTCAGTCACATATCCCGGAAGAGAAGTGGCGCAGCAAACGCGTGACCTTTGATATCAACCACAACCTGATCACCAGTCAAGGTCCGGGTACAGCTTTAGAGTTCGCGATGGAAGTAATCATTCAACTCTCAGGTAAAAAACACGCATGGTCAGTTGCTGAACCAATGATCCCTCTGCCTACTCTGCACTACCACAAGCTTGGTGAGGAATAATGTTTGACGTAAATGCTGTACGCGAGCAATTTCCTGCTCTAAACCAATCCGTCAACGATACGCCCTTAGTGTATCTAGATAGCGCAGCGACAACGCAAAAACCGCAATGTGTGATTAATGTCATCAGTCATTACTACAGTGCGCAAAATGCCAATGTTCACCGTGGCAGCCATAGTTTAACGGCTAATGCCACCAGCCAATTTGAAGCGGCACGAGAACGAGTGGCAAGCTTTATTGGTGCAAACAGCTCTAAAGAGATCATTTGGACACGGGGCGCAACCGAAGCACTGAACTTAATTGCTCAAACCTACGCCCGTAGCACGTTACAACCAGGTGATGAGATCTTGATTAGCGAGATGGAGCACCACGCCAACATCGTGCCCTGGCAAATCGTGGCAGAGCAAACGGGTGCTAAAGTCATTAAAGTTCCGATGACATCAGATTGCCAGTTCGACATCAGTGCATTTGAGGCGCTTCTGTCTGACCGCTGTAAAATTGTTGCTTGCGCGCAAATAACCAACGTAACAGGCACACGCCAACCTATAGAAAAAATCACTGAACTGGCGCACAACGTTGGCGCGGTTATTGTAGTTGATGGCGCGCAAGGCATCGTACATGAGCAACTTGATTTATCGGCATCAGATATCGATTTCTACGTTTTCTCAGGTCACAAACTTTATGCACCAGCAGGCATTGGGGTTTTATACGGCAAGCTTGAACTTTTGGAAGCCATGCCACCATGGCACGGCGGCGGTAAAATGGTTGAACGCGTTTCTTTCGAAAAAACGACGTTTTCTGCACTTCCTGGAAAATTTGAAGCGGGCACACCAAACGTTGCGGGCGCGATTGCTCTAGCGAAAGCCATTGAGTGGTACCAAGGTTTTGACCATCACGAAGTAGAGACTCATCTCCATGCGCTTCAGGATAAGGCCTACCAAGCACTAAGCGCTTTGGATGACATCCATATTCTAGGCTATCAACCGAATGCCTCTGTACTGACCTTCGTAATGGACGGCGTTCATCACCAAGATATTGCGACGCTGCTCGATCAACAAGGCATTGCG
Source organism: Vibrio sp. 970 (assembly GCF_033339075.1). Lineage (NCBI taxonomy): Bacteria > Pseudomonadati > Pseudomonadota > Gammaproteobacteria > Vibrionales > Vibrionaceae > Vibrio > Vibrio sp. 970. The sequence continues at coordinate 42,106 of NZ_JAWOTW010000006.1, read as the reverse complement.
GTACGAGCAGGACACCACTGCGCTCACCCATTGATGGATGCGCTAAATGTGAAAGGCACGGTACGCGTCTCTTTTGGTATTTATAACACGACGAGCGATGTGGAAAGACTCATCGCCGCCGTTGAAAAAGCCGTCGACATGCTATAACGCCAACGGTTTGATTTGGAGTAACCAACAAGGTTACTCCATCTGCCTATCCAGAGTCGCCACGCAATTTCTGCCATTTCTTTTCGCAGCATAAAGCGCTTTATCTGCATGCGCATACAAACGTTTGGTGGTTTCATTTCTGCCTATTTCCACCACGCCTACACTCACCGTGACCGGAATTTCAATCTTTTCAAATTCGAACTGACAATTTTGAATGTGGGAACGTACTTCCTCTCCTACCTCTTTCGCCGCCGACAGAGAAGTTTCTGGCAAAATAATCGCAAACTCCTCCCCTCCGACTCTTGCGAAAATTTCGTCTTTGACGAGTAAGTGAGAAACCAAATCAGCTAACGTCTCTAAGACATAATCCCCCGCATCATGACCACGTTTATCATTGATGACTTTAAAAAAGTCCAAATCAAACAATAACAACACGGAGTGATAATCTGGAGCTTGGGATTTAATAACTTCTTCTGTGAGCTTTTCGAAAAAAACACGTCGGTTGTAGATATTGGTGAGAGCATCTATTTGGCTTTGATGGCGAAGAAGGGTTTCAACTCGGTGGCGATTGGAGATGTTGCGTGTAAGAATAAGGACAACGCGACGACCCCGGTATTTTATAGCGAGTGGGCAGATCTTGCCTTCGTAGTATAGATCGCCTCTTGGTCCACTGTTGGCATCTATTCCCTGAATGCTGTCGGCGCACATCTTGTACTCGATCGTCACAATACTGTCTTGTTTCAGTGATCGACTGATCTGCTCGATAAACCAGTCGGCTTTATCTTTTTCAAGTACGCTGTGAAGTGTCTTACCTATCAAATTGCTTCCATCGTGATAGGCTTTTTTATCTGTTCCTCCAAAAACATCAATATAGATACCATCTTCACTCAGAATAAAAGTGGGGTCTGGCATTCCGGATAATACGTCTTGCGCATGTTCCAAGGTGAATTGCATATAGGGAGGTTCCTAGCGTTTGTACCTAAATATCCCAATCGCCTCCAAATGCGTGTCAGCATTGGGGAACAGGAGCGAATGAGGCATATGTCTACTATCTAATATAGACAAATTTTAAATACAATTGAGTTTATAAAAACCAAGTGGGCAATATAATGAACCAGGATCAATAGAAAGGTTAATTAACACTAAAATAGTCGACTATTTGCATACTTTTTATCCATATGCAAAAAATGTCTCAACTCAGATACAAAAAAGCGCCAAACAGCTAGGTTATTCGGCGTTTTTAAGAATTGGGAAAATGACTCGTTACACGGCGGTTTGCTTAATCTGCTCTACAATAGCTTTCAAGCCATTACCACGTGACGGGCTTAAATGGGAGACAAGCCCCAGTTGACCAAAATAAGCATCAATATCAAATGCTTGAATTTGATCGGCCGTTTTTCCGTCATAAGCCGCCATCACCAAGGCAATCAATCCACGGACGATACGCGCATCGGAGTCCGCACAAAAATGCCAAACGCCATCTTGCTCTTGGCTCACTAACCACACCAAGCTTTCACAACCCGAAACGGTAACTTGTTCTGATTTCAGCTCTTCTGGCATTTGTGGCAGCTTTTTACCCCACTGAATAACCTGACGGTAGCGATCTTCCCAGCCTTGAAATTGCTGCATAGTCGCTACAATGTCTTCGCTGGTGATATCTGTACCAAATGGAGAAACGGGAAAATCTGTCATGATGCGCTCTTCTTCTAGTTTACTTCTTATATTTTGAAATCAACTTCTCAACGATTCGCGATACCGCGACAAAGCCAAACGTTGCAGTTACCACAGTCGCCGCACCAAAACCGCTAGCACAATCCATACGTTTTGGGCCTTCCGCTGTCGACTTCACACCACACACTGAACCGTCTGCTTGAGGGTACTTCAGCTGCTCGGTTGAAAACACGCAATCAATACCAAACTTACGAGCCGGATTCTTAGGGAAGTTATGATGACGACGCAAGGTGTCTTTGATTTTCTTCGCTAGAGGATCTTGGATCGTTTTCGTTAAATCAGCGACCATGATCTGCGTTGGGTCAACCTGACCACCAGCGCCCCCCGTAGTGATCACTTTGATCTTGTTGCTGCGGCAATACGCCAACAAAGACGCCTTCGCTTTTACGCTGTCAATCGCATCTAGCACGTAATCAAACTCTTTGCTTAAGTACTCATGTTGATTGTCTGGCGTGATGAAATCATCAATCAGATTGACTTTACACTCTGGGTTGATCAATTTGACACGCTCGGCCATAACTTCAATTTTGCTTTGGCCAACGGTGCCCGTCATCGCATGAATTTGGCGGTTAATATTCGTGACACAAACATCATCCATATCAATCAGAGTCAACTCACCGATCCCAGTACGGGCCAGCGCTTCGACCGCCCATGAACCCACGCCACCAATACCAATAACACAAACGTGTGCAGCGCGAAGAATGTCCACTTCACTGTTGCCATAAAGACGACGAGTGCCGCCAAAGCGTTGATTGTAGCTGTCAGATGCTGGGGTATCGAGTTCACGCATATTGAAGTCCAGATGATCGATAGAAAAACAAAGAGTGCGATTTATACGCACTCTTTGATGAAATGTCTAGATAAGAGGCGGTTCCTCTTTCTTGGGTCGCTATTGTAGCTTTTCTGGCGGCAAAGCCCAAGGCGCTTGAGTTGGTGAGTTTTCCAGCCCAAGTTTCCAAACTCGACCAAAATGCTTGTAGTGCCCTGCTTCCGTTCCTGCTCTCGCACCAATGCCATGATACAGATCCAAATGGTTCTGTTTTACCGCACCACCAGTGTCTAAAACGATCAGCATTCGCAGTTGATGAGCACCGCTCCACGTACCATCCGCATTCAGCAATGGTACTTCCGCCAAGATTGGTGTGCCCATTGGTAAGATAGAACGGTCACCCGCGACCGCGGCCATTGGTAACAAAGGAATACCAGCCGATCCCGTTACTGGCGCTTCCGCTTTTGGCGCAAAGAAGACGTAAGAAGGGTTTTGCTCCAACAACTCGCGTACTGTTGCGTCGTCGTTGTCCATTACCCACTCTTTAATCGCTTTGAGAGACATTTTTTCACGCGGCACTTCACCACGTTCAATCAAAATGCGGCCAATACTAACGTAAGCTTTATTATTTTTCCCTGCGTACGCGAAGTACTCCAACGTATCATCATCTTCAAAATGCACATAGCCACTGCCCTGCACTTCCATCATAAACGGGTCAATACGGTTAGGCGCATAACCTAGCACTAAACCTTGGCCATCTAATGCCCCGTTGTAGATCTCCGCACGAGTCGGACAATCTGATGAGCAGTTTGGCTTGCCATAAACTGGGTACTTAAAAATGTCGTTTGGTGTATGACGCAGCTCCATCACGGGAGAAAAGTATCCGGTAAACAGCACATTACCTTTTTTATCACCACCACCCAATTGCGCGGCTTGAATGCCAAACGCACTCAACGCACTGGTATCTCCGCTCTGTTGCGCCCACTCACTTAATCGTTGATATAGCGGTTGGTATATCTTCGCCATGGATGGTGACTTTATCACCACTTGCTCAGCTTGCTTGTTAAATTCAGTAAAATCGCGTGGTTTGTTAGACTCAACTACGTCCACTTTATTGAGGATCTGAGGAAACTCACCATCAAGATATTGCTGAGCACGATCATTTTGTTGAGCACAGCCAAAGAGTAGGCTCAAAGAGATAATAGGAAGGAGTTTTTTTAACACGTGTCTTTTCCGTAAAAGAGAATAGCAAAAGGATGGCAAACAAATGCATACGGTGCAATTGAAAAGCAACGACAAAATGTTTCAACGCTAAGCCAATCCGTTTACTCGTTGTGAATTCATTCAGTTAATGCAACATGATAGCAGCGGAAGAATTACGGAATTGTCCGGATTATGTTTGAAAGTAAGATTTACTGATTGAGAGATGAAATTGTGATCATCCATGTGACTCACAGACGCAAGAGATCTCTGCTTAACAGACAAAGATAAAAACGACTATCTTACCGCAATCCTTGCACGCCCCTCTAAACGGAATACAGGTAGATAATGTGCATTAGCATCCAGCTTCATTTCTGCATGCTGCTTACCCACAAAATTGAAGTGCCGCTCATTTGAACCCACTCGATACGAAAACGAATCCCCATCGAATTCAAAACTGGTCGCCACTGTAGAACCATTTACGGTAACACCGCGCTCACTCAACACAAATTCTTCACGAGCATAAGGCGCAACATCTTGCTCAACCCAGCGACCATAAATTGTCGATTTGGGAATGGGCGGATTAATGGTTCGAGTAATCAAATCACTATACAGCATGCACACGACAACGGTTCCAACTATCGCTATAAGCATGAGAGAACGCTCTAGCCACTTACGAAGCATTGATTTAGATGACGTTTTTGACAGATTTGAAGCAGTGATCGCAGCATTCTTATTAACAGCAGAAGACATGAGGTTCACGTATTGAGGAAAGACGCCACCATTGTAACCTTCCCTCTTAACGGGACCAAGAACCTACCTCAATATGTTTGTGCTTTATTCCAAAATTTCGCCTTGCTACTCAATGAATAAAAAGGCATTATTTTAACATAATTAAACAAAGGAATGGCTGTAGTGAAAATTCGTAGTACTGCTCTCGTAAAAGGATTCCGTCAATCAACACCTTATGTCAATGCTCACCGCGGAAAAACCATGGTGATCATGCTGGGCGGAGAAGCCGTCGCACACAAAAATTTTGGCAATATTATTAATGATATCGCACTCATGCACAGCCTCGGAATCAAAGTCGTGGTGGTGTATGGTGCACGTCCTCAAATTAATCAGCTGCTAGAAAAACAAGACCTCACTACGCCTTACCACAAAAATATCCGCATTACGGATGAATCGGCTTTATCTGTTGTTATGCAAGCTGCCGGACAACTTCAGCTTGCGATTACTGCGCGCCTATCAATGAGCCTCAACAATACTCCGATGGCAGGTACCCAGCTCAATGTCGTTAGCGGAAACTACATCATTGCCCAACCACTCGGCGTTGATGATGGTGTGGACTATTGCCATAGTGGACGTATTCGCCGCATTGACACCGACGCGATTAATCGCACTCTTGATCAAGGTTCAATTGTTCTGCTAGGTCCCATTGCTAGCTCTGTGACTGGCGAGTGCTTCAATTTATTATCGGAAGAAGTCGCCACCCAACTAGCGATAAAGCTGGGTGCGGATAAGCTGATTGGTTTTTGCTCCGAACAAGGTGTCATTGATGACAACGGCAATGCTGTCGCCGAGTTACTACCAATTGAGGCGGAGCATGTCATCAAAACGCTTTCTGAAAATACGTCTCCTGACCTAGATTACAACACTGGAACACTGCGCTTTCTTAAAGGCTCTATTGCCGCTTGCCGTGCCGGAGTACCTCGTAGCCACTTGATCAGTTATAAAGTAGATGGCGCCTTAATTCAGGAGTTGTTCTCTTTCGACGGTATCGGTACCCAAGTTGTTATGGCGAGTGCTGAACAAGTGAGGCAAGCTAATATTGACGATATTGGCGGTATCTTAGACCTCATTCGCCCGTTAGAAGAACAAGGTGTACTGGTTAGGCGCTCTCGAGAACAGCTAGAGCAAGAGATTGGAAAATTTACCATCATCGAAAAAGACGGCTTGATTATTGGCTGTGCTGCCCTTTATCCATACCCAGAAGAGCGTAAAGCTGAGATGGCTTGCGTAGCGATTCACCCTGACTATCGTGATGGAAACCGAGGTTTGTTACTGCTCAACTACATGAAACATCGTTCTAAATCCGAAACCATTGATCAGATTTTTGTCCTCACGACACACAGTTTGCATTGGTTCAGAGAGCAAGGTTTTTACGAAGTCAGTGTCGACTATTTGCCTGGAGCCAAACAAGGGTTATATAACTTCCAGCGTAAGTCCAAAATCTTAGCGTTAGATTTATAGCTTAACCTTAAATCAGGGAGCGAAACTTAACGTTCCACTATACCAACTAACCTCAAAGGGCAGGATTTAGTTCATTAACGCTCAACCCTGCACATCGAGCTTGTTTAGGAACGAGTTTGTTGAGGAGTAAGGCCACACATAAACCCTACTCCGGACTAGCGGGTCATCATGTAAACCCAACTTAGAAATGCGCAAACCATTGCTTGATTTTTGTTCCAATTTTATCTTTTAAATATACATTTGGTTGGCTATACTCTGCTCGCTAGTGATTGGTTTTTAACCAATACGAATGGATCTAGGTGATGTAATTAGCCTTCACCCTAAAATACTGGGCAATTGAAAAACTAGTTAGCTCCGTATTGCACACCAAGGACAGTTGTTAATCTGACTTTAAATAAGCCGAGACGAGCACTGTTATGAGAACAATCATTTGTAATTCGCTTCAAAGCTTCTGGGATATGGCTGACAATCAGTTTTTAGAAGGCCTAGACGTCCACTGTGTTTTCCCCGTAAATGACGCTATCCGAGATTTTATTCTTGCTTATCAACAGCAATACAAAATACGCAGCGTGTCTTTTACCAATGCGTTTGCAAAACATGCATAAAAGAAGACCGAGCCATAAGCTCGGTCTTCTTGTTTTAGTTGGTAAGCCGCTTTACTAACCCACTCGCGCGAGTGGTTTTCACCTTAATGCCTCGCTTCAGAACATTGAGCTCGGCGTAAAGAGCTAAACGCTTTTTCGCGCGGGTAATGCCTGTGTAAATCAACTCACGGGTTAATATCGGGCTAAAGTCTGGTGGCAAAATCATCAGGGTGTAATCAAATTCACTGCCTTGCGATTTATGGATGGTCATGGCGTAAGCCGTTTCATGTTCAGGTACTCGGCTTGGCAAGACCGATTTCACACTGCCGTCAGGTAACTCGAAAAAGACTTTCAAACGCGGTTCTTCTTCACTGTCATCTCGCATACAAATACCAATATCACCGTTATACAAACCTAAACCGTGATCATTACGCGTAACCATGACAGGTCTGCCGTGATACCAAATTTCATCCTGAACTTGAATTAACTTGCGCGCCGCAAGCGCTTTCTCGATGCGTTGGTTTAGCCCAGCCACACCGAAGTCACCTTCACGGATCGCGCACAGCAATCGGCATTGGTTGAAGGTATCTAACACCGCTTTGGCTTTGTGCGTTAGCGACTCTAGCTCTCCGGTTTTAGGATCAGTTTCCTGTTGTCCAATGCGTTTGAGGTAACGACCGTATTCCTGCACCAACGTCTGCATCATTTGGTTGTAATGTTGACTACTTAGCGCGAAATGTTCGATGTCAGAAAAGTCACGCGCCCAGACGTTATCTACGCTCGCAGCAGAACCTGAGTTAACCGCTTTTGCCAACTGACCAATGCCTGAGCGAGCGTCAAATCGGTAGCTCTTTTGCAGCATACATAAACTATCAGCAATGCTAGATGCACTGGTACCTGTATGGGCTAAAGTATCGAAACCCGCCAGTTTTGCGATGGCTGACGCCTGCTCTTTGCCATAACCCAATGCATGGAACGAACAGATATCACCCAACACTGCCCCTGCTTCAACTGAGGCAAGTTGGTCTTTATCACCTAGCAAAATCAGCCGCGCATGTTTCGGTAAGGCATCGACCACTTTGTACATCATTGGCAAATCGACCATCGACGCTTCGTCGATAACCAAAATATCCAAATGCAGTGGATTTTGCTTGTTGTGACGAAATTCTGCGCTATTAGGAATCGCGCCCAGCAACCGATGTAAAGTACTCGATTCAGTCGGAATTTTGGCTTTTAGCTCCGGAGAAACTGGCAGTTCTTGCACTGCTTTACCAATGGACTCGGTTAATCGCGCCGCCGCTTTCCCCGTCGGGGCCACCAGCTTGATGGTTAGATTTTTCTCGTGTGTCGCCTGTTCAATCAAAGCAGCAAGCAATTTGGTTACTGTCGTCGTTTTACCCGTACCAGGGCCACCAGAAATCACAGCAAATCGACGAGTTAACGCAACCGCCGCCGCGACTTTTTGCCAGTTCACACAAGCTGAAAGTGGCACCAGCTCATCCAGTTGATGCAAATCCTGAACCTTGCGCGCATTGCTAAGCACGGAATCAATGGCGTGCCAATCCAACGATTCGCTTGCGACCACATCAAGGTGATCACACACCAATTGTTGACGTAACACTTGGTTGCTGCTTCCCGCTTCTACTGCTTTGCCCAACGCGTTAAACAGAAAATGGTATTGGCGTGCGAACAGATGGTTGAGCAACTCGGATAATCGCACAAACTCTTGTGGTTGCAAGTTAACTGCGGCGCCCAACTGATTGAGCTTTTCCGCCAGTGTCACTTCATAATGCCAATAGCGGTGCAGATACAGACGCTCGCCATCGAACATCAGCGGCAAGGCTTCTCCTTGCGCGCCGACCACGGTGGAATTTTTTAATACTTGAATCCAGTCTATGTCTTGCAACTGTGTGTTGAGCGCCAATGCCGACTCACCAAACAGCCCTAGCTTACTGGCTAAATCCGTAGATTGCCCTTGTGCATCGAACAGAGACAGACAGATATGTCCTTTGCCAAGCTCACTACTGACAACACCCGCGATAAACGCCAATGCTTGACTGTCCGACTGTTCATCATGCGTTTGAGAATCAATAAAACAGGCGAATTGGTAGTCGAGCTGACGAATAGCACCTTTGTGCGCCAAGCGTTCCAGCACTACCAATAGACTATCTTGGCCAGAATGAAGATTGCGATTTGTCGTCATTAAAGTAGCTCCATCTGCCCGGCTTGAGTTGAGCGCGTTTCAAGTGCTTGACCATCAATCAAACGATCCATCTCTTGTAAGAACTCTAAGGTTGGTTTCGCGGCAAAAATGCCGTGGTCACTCTGCCCATCCATACCGCGCAAGAACAAGTAATACACGCCACCGAAGTGCTGCTCATATTGATAATTCGCCAATCGGCTGCGTAGGAAACGATGCAGTGCTAACGCATAAATCTGGTACTGCAAATCGTAGCGGTGATCCGCCATCGCCGATTTCAGAGCCTCACCATGGTAGTGCGTCACATCGTCGCCAAGATGATTCGATTTCCAGTCAAGCACGTAGTATTTACCTTGATGTTCAAACACCAAGTCGATAAAACCTTTGAGCATGCCTTGCACGGTTTGGAAACCTAAATCACCCGCTTTCGCCGACAACGGATCGTGACGTTGAATGACTCGGTTTAACGCCGGTGCAGACAACACTTCAATCGGCAGCAAAAATTCCATCTCCACCAAACGTTGCGACGGTGCTTTTTGATTCAGCAGCAAAGACTTACCATCCAACGGCGTTGCGAGTACGGTATCAATCAATTGCTGTAAAATGGGCAACCACTCTTCATCGAGCTGTTCGCTTTCCATCAAGCCAAGGATGATTTGTGTATTCTCTTCCGTCGTGGCTGGCTGAGTAAATTCAATTTCCTCAAACAGGCTGTGCAGGAACGTACCCGGACGCGCACCACGAGGGAAGGTAAAAATAGAACGCTCTGGCTCCACCAAATCCGCTTCGTCTTGTTCTTCAGATGAGTCGATATCAAAACCCGTAATCTCAATCGTGGCATCATGCTCGGCGTGATGAGAACCTTGCTTGACCAAGCCAGAGTAACTGGTGATGCGCCAGTTTCTGTCGATAGGGTTTTGCAGTTCTTTCGCACTAAGATCGTGTACTTCTTCTTGTGGCGCTACGTACTTGTCTTCGAGTTGCTGCGGCGGATCGGTCACAACGACACAATCAAGCTCGTCTTGTTGCTTTGTTAAACCTTGGTGCAAATCGTTGATGCCACCTTCTTGACCATTCTGAATCAAATAGCCAATCGCACTGCGGTGTACGCCAGTTGGCTCTTTGGTCGAACGGCCATTGCGCAAAGGTGAGGCTCCAATAAAACACGCATACACAGCTCGCGTTAGTGCCACGTATATCAAGCGTAAGTCTTCCGCCAAACGCTCTTTATCCGCTTGCTTCATGGACGCATCGTTGCCTGTGATATCCAGTACCGTGCGGTCATTGGCTGCATCGTAATATTTGGCTTCGCTGGCTTCTCGATAGCTGAACACAAACGGCAGAAATACGAGGTCATACTCCAAGCCTTTTGATTTGTGAATAGTTACGATCTGCACTAAGTTACGTTCCGATTCTAAACGTTGGATTTGGTCATCACTGCCACCCAAACCGTTTTCCGCATCACTGATAGACTGAGCGAGCCAACGCAGCAGACCGTGGTCACTATCCAGTTCATTACTGGCTTGTTGAAGCAGTTCACCAATGTGCATTAAATCGGTAAGTACTCGCTCACCATTCTCACCCTGTGAACTCGCGCCTTCTTCTAGTAATCGCTCGGCAATATGGCGTTTGCTGATCACCGCGCGCAACATCGGCAGCACACCACGTTGAACCCAAAGTTTGCGATATTCTTTGAATTCGTTTACGGCGTTTTCCCACACCACTTCATCGTTATTAAGCGCATCCAAACTTGCTGCGTCGAGGGCAAACAGCTCAGAGGCAAGACTTGCACGCAGCGCACGGTCATTTTCTGGCGTCAGCACCGCTTGCAGCAAACGCTGTAAATCCTGCGCCACTGAACTGGTAAACACACTGTCTCGGTTAGACAGGTACACGCTGGCAATGCCTTGATCAGCCAACGCTTGTTTGATCATTCGACCTTCACTACCTGTTCGAACCAACACCGCGATATCGCCCGCTTGAACCGCTTTCTGTTTTTCGCCATTCGCCAGACACGCTTGCCCCTGTTGAGCCTGCGTCAAAATGGTTTGGATTTGGCTTGCGGTCGCCTCCGCCATTCGAGTCAAATACTCGCCTTTTGGTAGCGGTTTATCGTCTGCTTCTTGCAACCAATAAGTCAGCGCGGGTTGCTTTTGACCACCCATAGTCCAAATGCGTTTTTCGGCATTGGGACTGTATTTTACAGGTAAGAACGGGATGTCCGAATCATAGATAAATGGACTGTCTGGCAAAGCAAATACTTGGTTTACCGCCTGCACCATATCTGCGCTAGAACGCCAGTTGGTTCCTAACGTGTAGTGGGCACTTACTTGGTTACGCGCTTTGATATAGGTGAAAATGTCTGCGCCACGAAAGCCATAAATCGCCTGCTTGGGGTCCCCGATCATAAACAAACCACATTCCGGGTTGCTCAGATAAATACGGCTGAAAATACTGTATTGAAGCGGGTCGGTATCTTGGAACTCGTCAATCATTGCGACAGGATACAAAGTACGAATACGCGCCGCTAAAAGCTCGCTTTCGTCCGTATCGATAGAAGCAGAAAGTTGCGTCAGCAAATCATCGAAAGAGAGCCACTGTTTTTGATTTTTCGCGTTGGCCAGCATCACACGACAATGCTCAATCGCATGCGCAAGCAGTGGCGCTTTTAAGCTGATTGGATTGGCAAGAAATGTTTCAATGGCTTCAAATACCGCGTGCTGCGGCGCACTGCCTTTCGGTGTTTTTTCCAACAAGACGTTTTGCGCGAATTTCTCCAGCTTGTCTGGATAATCGTAACCTGTGGTTTCCGTTGCTGCCCAAGCGTTTACCGCCTCCAACCACGTCGGCAGAGACTTTTTGGTGTAGCTGCGTTTGTTAATATCTGAATCTGAAATCAGCGTGAAGAAGTCATCTTGGCTTTCTCGCCACTGTGCTTTTAATTCATCAATTTTTTTCAAGTTTTCAGTATGAAGATCAGCCAAACTGCCTTTCATTGCAGGAACAGAAAGGCTTAACGGCGCACCAGTTAAGTAATTGCTGATGTCAGACAACAACGCAGATGGAGAGCTCCATAGCTGGCGAATTTCCCCAGCCAAGGTAAACGGCAACGGGTAGAAATTGCGACGCCAGTAATCGGCTACAACTTGCGCTTTTAGGTGACTTTCATCGGTCACAAACTCGTTATTAAATCGGCTGCCAGATTCAAACGCATTTTGCGTTAGCATACGTTGGCAAAAACCGTGAATGGTGTAGACCGCCGCCTCGTCCATCTGACGCTCTGCCTGCAATAAAATTTCTGCGGCTTGCTTGTGATCGTCAAACTCATTAAGCAAAGGTTGGATCACCGGATCGGAACTCTGTCCACGCGCAAACGCGATTCGCGCATCATGGATTCTTGCCCTGATACGATCGCGTAATTCCGCAGTTGCCGCTTCGGTAAAGGTTACGACCAGAATTTGGTCGACCGTAAGCGGTACGCGATGCCGAGTTTCCGCGCTGCCGTGACCAAGCAAAAGGCGCAGATATAAACCTGCAATAGTGAAGGTTTTACCTGTACCTGCTGATGCCTCGATTAACCTCGCACCATGCAGAGGAAACGTCATCGGTTCTAGTGGCGTTGGTTGAGGTTGCTCTGTGCGGTCTAACGTATGTAGAGGACACTCTGCACCTGACATTTGATCCATAACGCTGAATCTCTCCGGATTATTTACTAGGACGTATCACCTAATAAATGTGATCTATAGTTAAAAATTCTATTAATATGTTTAACAAGTTGGATAATTTAGAGCTTTGTGAGATCTTTCTCACGGTTATCCATAAGACGTACCGTTAGTATGCGCCCCACGAGATAAGCCAAACCTTTTGGCGGCACAACTCAAATGAATTAAACAAAAGTATCATGGTCCCTCTGACCTTGTGGCCGTACAGCGAACGCCCTACAAAAAATAATGATTTTCTGGCGGCCACCCTACTCTTCCTTCTCTTTATCCAACTGTCTTTATTACGCTTTTACGTCATCAGTGTCTTGAACCGCTAAGCGCGCACCTTGCAAAACTAATGCTGTCAGCAAACGAACTTCTGAGGCCAACTCATCATTCCAAGCAGGCCAAATTCGAGAGATGTACGCATTACTGCCTTCGCCCGGGCTCATGAAGCCATCATTGAATGCGTCAGCCATTTTCTTCAAAGATTTCTCTTCGTCATCGACCCACTGACCACGGCTAAAGCCCGCTTCAACACAAGCCAACGCCGTTTTCGGGAAATAAGGCAAAGGCTTAGTCATGCCTTCGAAGAATAAGCGAACTAATTCAGTCAGTAGCTGTTTGGCATACTGAGCATCGGCAATTTCTGGGTAGATCAAATGCAGCGCGCCTTCTTTACGATCGTAACCAATGATGTGAGTTTTCTTAGCATGACCCGACGCCGACATGGCAAGGTGATCGATCCACGCTGCAAGGTAATCCTGCGATCGAATCTTACCGCTTCGATAGCGAATCAAACCGGATTGGTAGCATTGAGTTAGCCAACCTGTTAGGCGAACGTTTTTCTCTTCGCCTTCATTTCGCTCAAACAAGGAATCAAACGTCAGGTCGATTTCCAAATCGTCTTGAGGCGCACCAGATAAAAACGCCAGTTTGTCCACCAGCTCTTCCGCCTGAACTCGGTTGGTTTCAAACTCGATATAACCAAACGCCCCCACCGGCAGTTTGCCTTGCGCGCGCTGTTGACTCATAAAGTGTTTAAGCACCTCTGTTTTTTTCTCTGGCTGCATCAATGTCGTTTCAAGCAAGGTTTCTAACAGCTCATCACGCATTTGATAGCTTTCCAAACCACCTAAAACAAAGGGTTCGTCGTCTTCCATCACCGGCAGTGGCGGTTCAAAGATTACTTTTAAACGACGATTGAAAAAATACTGCACAGGTAAGCGCCAGAAACGTTGCAACTCGACTAAGTCGAGCTCAAGTGGGAACGTCGCTCCTAACAGATAGTCGTCTAATGCCCGATTAAAATCACGACGAACATAGCCTTGCGATTGACTACTTTGAGTCAATGCCGCTGGAATCCACTCTTTCGCGTAGCTGGCGTGCATGCCTTGGAACGCACTCGGGCTAAACGGCACCATGGCGTGGGTATTCACCAACGCATTTAATAAGTTGTCGCCAGACTCATCAACGGGCAACGCTTCATCACCACTTAAACAATAGTTTTGGTGACAGTATTCCATCAGCTCAGAAACCAGAACCGAAGGCACTCGCTCGGTGTTATCTTGGATTGAACGACCAACATAACTGATGTAGAGCGTTTGCTGTGCAGACAACATCGCTTCGAGGAATAGGTAACGGTCATCATCTCGGCGCGAACGGTCGCCCGGTTTGGTTCTTCCTGTCATCAAGTCAAAGCCTTCTGGCGGCATGGAGCGCGGATACACGCCGTCATTCATCCCCAACAGACAAACAGTTCTAAACGGAATAGAGCGCATCGGCATCAGGGTACAAAAGTTCACTTGACCAGCAAGGAAGCGCTGGCTGACTCGTGTGCCAGATAATTTGTTTTGAAGGTATTGGCTGATGATCGACGGCGATAACGCATCATCAAATGCGGCATCAGCTAATTGCTCTTTGAGTTGGCTGAGCGTATCGCGAATGGATTTGAGCGCCATTTCGCCTTCTAACTCAACTGAGAAGAAGTCATCCAGCAGTAAAACTAAAGTCTCTCGCCAACCATCAATAGTCTGAACATGAGAAAGTTTGCTTCGATAAGTGCTAATTTGTTGGATAAAGTGTGCCAACTTGCCCGCCAGCTCTGCGCCCATGCCTTGTACTTCGTTGTACGGAGACAAACTGCCTTGCTCGGTTTCAAACAAACCTGCGGATTCTGGCATCGCGTAGCCAAGCAACATTCGTTGAATACCAAATTGCCATGTGTTTTGACGGGTTTCCGGCAGTTCAAATTCGCATCCGGTATTGGCGTCCAATCCCCAGCGAATCCCCGATTCCTCAACCCATTGTTTGGCTTGTAAAAAATCATCTTCGCTGAGTTCAAAACGCTTTAATATCGCTGGAGTTTCCAGAAGTTCGAGTAGTTCTGAGGCCAAACAGCGCGTATTGGGTAAGTTCACCAACTGCATAAATGCGGCCAGAATTGGGCTCTCTTGATCGGCGGTTCGGTCAGAAATCGAATATGGAATAAAACGCTCACCCGGCGCGTTACCAAAGACCGCCTGAATCGCAGGGCTGTAAGCGTTGATGTCCGCGACCATCACGATAATATCGCGCGGTTTTAACGTTGGGTCAGCATCGAACATCGCCAACAGTTGATCATGCAGCACTTCCACTTCACGCATCGGGCTGTGACAAGCGTGTAGGCTCAGTGATTTATCACCCAAGCTAACCACTTGTTTGTGATGACTGTTTTCAATCTGTTGGTCATCTTGATGTTCTTCAAGATTGAGAATATCCGCTTGCAATTGATGGAGCAGACTGTCGCGCTCAACATCAACAAAGGCTTCAATTTCATGAGATTCCAGCTGAGACAACAGATACATATTGTCGCGCCCGAGTTTACCCATGGATGCCAACAGACTGTTTCCGACCACATCGGTGTGCAGCTCATCGATCACATTATCTTCCAGTGATCCTTTCAGTTGCTCAGTTTCACCTTGCACTTCCGAGTGATCGTCCTGCCACACAACGTGCTGACGATGTTTCGCCGCCAAACGAGCCAGATATTTGCGATCTCGAACTTCACCCCAGTAATAACGACACGGGTTGGTGAACATCAGATGCACGTCGATGTGTTCACCAATTGCTTTTAGCGCATCCATATAGCGAGGCGGCAACGAAGAAATGCCAAAAACAAACAAACGCTTGGGTAAATGGTCAAAATTGCCGTTAAAACTCTCTAACGTGTCGATAAAGTGCTCATAAAGGTTGGCACGGTGATATGGAGACTGTCCTAATGACACAGTGTGATCATACAACGCTTGCCATAAGATCGGCTGCCACGGATGCTCATCTTCCAGCTCTGGCACACTCTGCCCTGCTTCCCAACTTGCGATCCACTCCGGACGATACACCAAGTAACCATCGAAAATATCGGCAATTTTCTCAGCCAGTTGATACAGCTTAGAGTGATCACTGTCATCTTTGAGGTACTGCGCTAACGGCGAAAACACGTCTTGGTTGAGAAGCCCCGGCAGCAGATGCATCAACTTCCAAGTCATCGCTTCTTTGTTAAACGCACTGCGTTTTGGCACGTCTGGCAACACCTGCGTAAACATTTCCCAAATGAAGGTAGCAGGAAGCGGAAAATCAATGTTCGCGGCAACACCAAACTCTTTGGCCAATTCCATTTTTAGCCACTGGGACATGCCCGGACTTTGAACCAGAATTTGTTCTTTTTCGAACGGGTTTTCCAGCGGACTGATTCGAATCAGTTCGACAAGGAGTGATTTAAGAACGTCAACTTGGTTGGAGTGATAAACAGTAAACAAATTGGGAATACCGAGCGCCGATTGAAACTGTTAGCTAGCTTAGCACAGCCCCATTTAAACCCGCAGTGATCTCGCGTTCGGAAAAAACAAAAGGTTATATATCACTCAAATAGAGTATGAATCTTCTGAATTTTCACATGTCAATCAAGTCTGACACTTCCATACAAAATGTGACATTCGTCGCAACTATTCCATAATAAAAAACACTGTTTTATACTCCCTCTACCCATAATTTATAAACAAACAAAAAGTATGTTTCGCAAACTGTCTTCCAACAGCGCTTGGCTGATTGCTTTTTTTGCTTGCTTTGCAGTGTACCTGTCGATCGCTTGTTATCCTTTTGTGTTGTCTAACAATCAGAATGAACCGCTAACCTTGTTGCAAGGTTACTATTTGGTTTCGACTCAATATGGCTGGCTGGGCTTGATCGCTCTTCCATTTATGTTGTTGAGTTTATTGCTATCTTTTCTACCGACTCGAGTATTCAAAGGCATCGTGATCGCTATCGCGATCTGTCTATTGATCATGTTTAAAGTCGATATCCTCGTTTTTCAGCAATACAAACTTCACATCAACGCTCTATTAATCCGTATGTTTTTCGAAGGTGGCGGTGATGTCTTCGATATTTCTTGGATGAGTTGGCTAATCTTCATCAGTGAAATTGCCATTCTGGTGATCGGGCTCGCTTGTACCGTTTGGGTAAGTAATCAACTGTCAGAAAGCCGAGCTAAGTTCGTTTTGATCAGCGTTTGGTTTGCTGTATTGCTTAGCACGCAGATGATTCATGCGTACAAAAATGCCCTTTACGACGATGAAGTCAGTCAGTTTTCGAATAACTGGCCACTTTACTACCCGCTGACGGCTCGTAAATTTATTTACAAACACGACCTAGTGGATGAGAGCATTGCATCGAAGAACCGCGTAGAGTTAACCAACATTGAACGTAGCTCACTCAACTATCCGCTTGCGCCGATTCAAGTGCAAAGCAAAGAGAAACAGCCCAATGTCTTGTTTATCTTGGTTGATGCGTGGCGCTACAGTGATGCGACGCCGGAAGTCATGCCAAATGTCAGCAAGTTCGCCGAAAAAACGGTGAATTTCACACAACATATGAGCGGCGGCAACTCAACTCAAGCGGGTATTTTCAGCCTGTTTTACAGCTTGCCAGCGACCTACTGGGAAAGCTTTTACGCAAGTCAACGCTCTCCTGTGTTTATGGATACGCTGCAAGCAGAAGGCTACCGCATGGGCATTTTTGGCTCGGCACCGCTCACCAGCCCGCCACTTTCTCGCACGGTATTCAAAAAAGTGTCGGACTTGACCTTGAAACAAACTGGGGAAACAGCTGTCGAGCGCGATCAGCAGATAACAGACAAGTTCATCGAGTTCCAAAAGCAGGACAGCGACAAGCCGTACTTTGGTTTTCTGTTCTACGATGCCGCCCACGGCACAGTATTTCCCGAACCTGAATTTGCGAAATTCAAACCATACTGGGAACGCGTTGACCACATTTTGCTCAACAACGATTTTGACGCTTCGCTTTACCACAATCGATACAAGAACTCGTTGTACTACATCGATAGCTTGATTGGCGATGTGCTGAAAAACGTCGACTTAGACAACACCATTGTGGTGATTTCATCAGATCATGGTGAAGAGTTTAACGACCATAAGATGAACTATTGGGGCCACACGGGTAATTACAGTGACGTTCAAGTGCATGTGCCTCTTTACGTGTACATGCCAAATCGTCAGCCAGAGCAAGTTGATTACCGCACGACCCATTTTGACGTCGTGCCAACCATGATGAATACGCTGTTTGACGTTCAAGGCACAACGAGTTCATACAGCGTTGGTCATAACTTGTTTGATAGCTCTGCCTCTCGCGATTGGTATATTGCAGGCAGCTACTACAACTATGCATTGGTCGGCAAAGAACTGATGCTTGTGGTCAACCCTGGCGGACACTCTCAGCAACTGAATCGCCAGTTAAAAGTCGAGAAAGAACAGAAAGTTCCTGTCGATATCATTCGTCATTCTCTGGATGAGATGTCGCGATTTTACAAAAAAGGCTAGCGTCCAACATCGACGCCGATTGAAATAAAAAAGCCTCTTGGTTGTAAGACCAAGAGGCTTTTTCCTATCTGCTATTTAAGCGTGATGAGCGTGCATCAAGCGTGGCTGAATCAACAAGTTGTTGATGTATTGTAAGGCCACATAAGAGACAACAAATGTTGCCACAATCAACTCAAGACCAGCTAAGCCGCGCACTTGTTGAACATAGTGCGCAGCCAATCCTTGCAACTCCATCCAATTGGCCATTTTAAACAGCGCCGTCGCACCGATCACCATCGGGAAAGTGAACGCCGCATAGCCTGGGCTAAATGGCAGTCTAAGCAATTTAAAGAATGCGAGGTAAATGATGGCTGTCATCAATACCGCGATACCAAATAGCATAGCGATGATCACTGGTGATGGTGTCGCAGTGACCGTTAAGTACCCTGCCAATGATAGACTTGCTGGCGCTGCCATGATTGCCATTGTTGGTTTCGCTGCATCCGGAATTTCATGGGTAAACATGAAACGGTAAATCATCATCGGCAACATGATCGCGTACGCCACCATACCGAACATCAATGCACCTTGTGCCACTGGTGCTAACATCGGGTTGCCAGAGAAAGACACATCTGCAACGATGATACCCACAGGCGGTACAAACCAACTAGGAACCATGTGGTGCAATTCAAAATCTTTGGCGCGATGGTAAACAAAGCTCACCAAGAACACGATGTGCAAAACCACCGCAATCAGCCAAAGCGCATCGCCAGCTAATGGGTAAAAATGGCCGAGAGAGTTCGATACCACCATAGTGCCCATCGCAAATGTCGGAACCACGCTGCCCACAACCGGATGAGCAAGATCTTGTCTCAACAGATGATTATGTAGCAAAAACTTGGTTGCCAATATAGCCAACAATATGCTTGCGATACCCGCACTAATCCACTGTCCGTAGCCATGTAATTCGGCGAAGTTTTCCCAACTCCAGCCCAAGCTTGCAATACCAAGAGCCAAACCCGCCATTGGAGTTGGCGCTCCCATTATTTTTGCTTTTGTTCTTTGAATCATGATGACCTCAACCAGACTCACTCTTGATGGGACGTATAATACGCTTGCACTTCGTTCCGATATATCTAATTATTTAAAACAAACGTTCAGAATTACTTAACGGTGGGGTATGGCAAGTCACATTTCTCTTAAACAACTGAAAGTGTTTACGACGATCACGCAGCACAAAACGCTCACAGCGGCTTCTGATAGTCTCTTTTTATCGAAAGCCGCAGTGAGCATGGCACTCTCAGAATTAGAAAAACAGATCGGCCATCACTTGTTTGATCGTGTTAATAACCGACTGATTTTGAACCAAGAAGGTCAAAAACTGCTACCACTGGCGGATGAGTTACTCAACCGAGCCAAAGACATCGAGAGCATTTTCGATGGTGACCAAGCGCTATCGGGCCAACTTCGCATTGGTGCCAGCGACACCATTGGCAACCAAGTCGCGCCCTATTTGCTTAGCGAATTTCGTCAGCAAACGAACCATCGTTCTCAAAGCCTGTTCATTTCTAACTCCGCACAAATCTGCGACATGCTGACCGATTACGAGTTAGACATAGCCCTCATTGAGGGCAAAACACTTCACCCTGAATTGCAGTCTACCCAGTTTAGCGAAGATGAAATGTGCGTGATTTGCGCGCCCGATTACCCAGCCGCGCACGAAGGGCCAGTAAACTTAACCGAGCTAGAAAACAGTGAATGGATATTGCGAGAGGCAGGGTCCGGTTCACGCGAATTTTTTATGCGCGTTATCGCGCCGCGCTTGGAACATTGGCATGAAGCTTTTCAGCTCAATACCACCGAAGCGTTGATCAACTCAGTATCGGCAGGGTTAGGCTTGGGCTGCTTGTCACGTTTGTCTGCAGAACCTGCTATTCGTGACGGCCGCGTAAAACTGCTCGACATGCCTTTAGATATGAAACGTCGCTTCTGGTTACTGGTTCATAAAGAGAAATATCAAAGCCCATTGCTCAAAACGTTTATCGAATTTTGCCAAGATTGGGAGCGACCAGCAAACCTTCCTTTGGCGGACAAATCCGCAAAGTGAAACCAAGATAGTTTAAATGCTAGTCAGTTAGTTGTACGTGTCTCTCATTCTGAGGCTTGTCGCTAGACTTGATTGGTCAAAAACTGTATAAAAAGCCAGTATCAATACACCAAATTAGGGGACCAACCATGGCTGTAATCGTCAAGTACGTGGTAGAACGCAATGGAGAAGAGAAAATGACTTTTACCTCTAAAGCGGAAGCTGACGCATACGACAAAATGCTGGATATGGCAGACGAGTTATTCTCACTGCTGGGTAAAAGTGAACTTCTAGAAGACGAAGGTAAGCAAGAAGATCTTGCAATGTTCCTTGCGCAAAACAAAGAAGAAGTGCTTTACGCTCTTGGTGCCAAACGTAAACCTGCACCAAAAAAAGCAAAGAAGCTTGAAGCTGTTGAAGAAGATAGCGAGCAAGAAGACGCTGCATAAGCCTCTCATTTGTTTAGAAAAAACGTCGCATTATGCGGCGTTTTTTTATTCCTTCCGTTTATCTCCATATATCTCTGAGAATATAAAGAACCGATTTAATATCCCAAATTGCTCTAAATTTCATGTTGCAGATTAGTGTGACTTAGATCTAGTCTAAATGGGTTCGGTGATGGGGTACCACCGGAATCGAAAGATTCGAACCGCTGTTAAAGCTAATGACTCCTACAGAAACGAAAACAGGTCAGCCCTGTTGGAAGTGCTTTCGCTTATGTTGTGAAAGCGAGAGTTCTGTAGTGAGCAATTCAACTCTTCTCCAACCCCGCTCCTGTTTTCTCAAAAATTAAAAAGATATCCAAAATAGTTGTTAACTCAACAAGGCGACAAACGCATGAACCTCCTGAACATAGTTTTCTATTTGATGGAGCGAATAAGAGCAGTCAACGCCGTTGAGACTGACAAATAGGCTGGATATCGTACACTGGGAAAACATTATGCAATATTCACACGAAATCCAATCAATGTGCCCGATTCAACGCGGCGAGCTTCATGCATCTGCACCGATCCCTGTTGAAGGCGCAATGATCAATCCAAAAGACGTTATCGCGATTTCTGGTCTTAGCCACGGCGTTGGCGCTTGTGCTCCTCAACAAGGCGCAGCAAAACTGACTCTTAACGTCAAAAACGGCATCATCGAAGAAGCTTTGATCGAAACGATCGGCTGTTCAGGCATGACTCAATCAGCCGCGATGGCCGCAGAAATCCTAACAGGCAAAACCATTCTTGAAGCACTGAATACCGACTTGGTATGTGATGCTATTAACGTCGCGATGCGCGAAATCTTCCTTCAATTTGTTTACGGTCGTACTCAATCTGCTTTCTCTGAAGGCGGCTTAGAAATTGGTGCGGCACTGGAAGACCTTGGTCAAACTCAACGTAGCCAAGTAGGTACTAGCTACTCAACTAAAGCAAAAGGCGTACGTTACATGGAGTTGGCCGAAGGCTACGTAACAAAACTCGCGTTAGACGAAAACAAAGAAGTGATTGGTTACCAATATCTCAACCTAGGCAAGATGATGAAAGCCATCAACGAAGGCGTATCTGCTGCAGAAGCCGCAGACAAAGCAACGGGGACTTACGGTCGTTTTGACGAAGCCGTATCTACCATCAACCCACGCCAACAATAATTGCCACCCAGAGGAAAGAGATTATGAACACTCCAATTACTGAATCTGTACGTCGCACATTAGACGAAATGCAACTTTCTTCTCTGGAAGAGGCTTACCAATACTGTATGGACCGTGGTATCGACCCTAAAGCGCTGGTGATGGACACTCAACCTATCGCGTTTGAAAGCGCTGCCGATGCCTACACACTGGGCACTGCTTTGGCGATTTTCCGCGGTGCAAAAACAGCAGAAGAAGCTGCAAACATCATCGGTGAAGGCCTTCAAGCCTGCACAAAACCAGGCAGCGTAGCAGAGCAACGCCGAGTGGGTATCGGTCACGGTGCCTTGGCGGCTCGTCTGCTGAATGAAGAAAGTGGCTGTTTCGCTTTCCTTGCCGGTCATGAGTCATTCGCAGCGGCAGAAGGCGCAATCAAAATCGCATTGAACGTCAACAAATCACGTAAAAATCCGTTGAAAGTTATCCTAAATGGTTTGGGTAAAGACGCCGCTTACCTAATCTCACGCATCAATGGTTTCACTTACGTACGCACTCAATACAACTACCAAACTAGTGAGTTAGTGGAAGTAGAGCGTCGCCGTTTCTCGCAAGGTCCACGTGGTGAGATCCTTTGCTACGGTGCAGACGATGTGCGTGAAGGCGTGGCTATCATGCATAAAGAACAAGTGGATGTGAGCATCACAGGTAACTCAACCAACCCGACTCGCTTCCAACACCCTGTAGCAGGTATCTACAAAGCGGAACGTAACCGTGAAGGCATGCCTTACTTCTCTGTGGCATCAGGTGGTGGTACTGGTCGTACTCTACACCCAGATAACGTGGCGGCGGGTCCTGCATCTTACGGCATGACCGACACTATGGGTCGCATGCACGCCGATGCACAATTCGCGGGCAGCTCTTCAGTACCTGCACACGTAGCGATGATGGGCTTCATCGGTATGGGCAACAATCCAATGGTAGGGGCAACGGTTGCACTTGCAGTAGAGGTCGGTGAGCTAAGCCTCTAAATCGATTTATCGCTTTACTATCCAAAGCCAGTAAATCCAACAAACCCAGTGTAGGGGGAGTGACTTCGGTCCTCCCCTTATTTTTTGCGATGCCCCTTCTCCAACTTCACTGTGTCTCTGCCCAAAATCGGTCTGATAAGGCTTTTGCGACACATTTCTCATCAGACAAACATATCTCTAAAAAGACAAAAGGTATCCATCTACGGACTTTCTCCATTTCCCCTCTTTAAACTCCCCAATACTCTCTTTATGATGACTGACAACTTAATTATTTCTTGTCAGTGAACAGACGAGACACAAGACTCAACACATGGAGATCAACTATGGCTTTCTTCTCTCTAGCCTTTGGTACGGCAACTAAAAACCGCGACGGCAAAATCATCGAAGCGTTTTTCCCAAACCCAATTCTTAACCCAAGCGAAGCGCTTGTTAACGCACTAGCAGCAGTAGCAGGTTACGAGCAAGGCAACCAAGCTATCGAGATCTCTGCAGCACAAAGCGCAGAACTGGCAGCAGCATTTGAAGCAAACGGCGATGCAGCAAACGCATCTTTCGCAGCAAAAGCAGCAGAATCAGCACAGCCACTTGTACTGGTTATTCTTGCCACTGACGAGCAGCCACAAAGCGTTGCTGAAGGTTTCCTAAAACTTCAACTTATCTCTAACCGCCTAGTTCAACCACACGGCACGGTACTAGACGGCATCTTCGGTCTACTACACAACATCGCATGGACTAATGAAGGTCCAATCGACCTACCTGAACTAGCAGAGCGTCAAATCGAAGCTCGCCTAGCGGGTCGTGCACTAAGCGTAGATTGCGTAGACAAGTTCCCTAAAATGGTGGACTACGTGGTACCAACTGGCGTTCGTATCGCTGACACTTCTCGCGTACGTCTTGGCGCACACGTTGGCGAAGGCACAACGGTAATGCACGAAGGCTTCATCAACTTCAACGCGGGTACAACAGGCGTGAGCATGGTTGAAGGTCGTATCTCTGCTGGCGTAGTGGTTGGTAACGGCTCTGACATCGGCGGCGGCGCATCTATCATGGGTACGCTATCTGGCGGCGGTAAAGTTGTGGTTTCTATCGGTGAAAACTCTCTACTAGGCGCGAACGCAGGTCTTGGCTTCCCAATGGGTGACCGTTGTACTATCGAATCAGGTCTGTACGTAACTGCTGGTTCTAAAGTGCGCATGCTAGATTCTGCAGGCCAAGAAGTAGAAGTTGTGAAAGCCCGCGATCTTGCTGGTGTTTCTGACCTACTGTTCCGTCGTAACTCTGTAACAGGTCAAATCGAGTGTCTTGCAAACAAGAGCGCGGTTGAACTGAACAGCGAACTGCATAAAAACAACTAATTCATTCGTGAATTAGCCCTACGAAAAATCCCCCAGCAGGAAACTGTTGGGGGATTTTTTAGCTTACAGCAAAATGCGTGATTACTGATTTAAAAAGCTGACCGCTTTATCTGGGAAATCAGTAAACAAACCATCCACTTTTACTTGGTTGTAGTACACATCCATCATGCCTTCAAAGCTGTCAGTGTACGCTGGAATGCGTCCTGGATCGGCGCGGAACGTGTATGGATGCACTTGCAAGCCAGCGTCTTTTGCAGCCTTCATCAACGGCTTGATGATGATATTGTCTTTGGTTGACTTATCATCCACCAGCATCGGCTTCCAAGGTCCAATTCCTTCCGCGTAACTCGCTACTTTCTTCATTCCGTCGGCTTCGAACATCCAGTCATAACTGTATGGTGTTGCCTTGTCGCCTTTGTACACCATAGTTTCGTTCCAGTCCGTGTAAGCCATAAGCTGAACGAGCTTTAAGTCCATGTCCATTGCAGGCATGAGTTCACTGTTGATGCGTTGAAGTTCATTCGCATCAAAACACTGAAGGTAGACTTTGTCGTCTTGAGAGCCGTAACCGTACTGCTTCAAGACTTTAAGTACTGCTTTAGAAATGTCCTTACCTTCATGACGATGGAACCAAGGCGCTTTAATTTCTGGGTAAATACCGATGTCATAACCCAGCGTTTTGTTTAAGCCTTGGATCAGCTCAATCTCTTCAGCAAACGTCGGCACGGTGAAGTCAGATTTCCACATAGGGAATCGGGTTGGATAGCCCGCTACTTTGTTGCCTTTCTCATCGATGTTGAACCCTTCGGTAACTCGCAAGGATTTGATTTCCGCCAGAGTGAAATCAATCGCGTAATAACGACCATCTTTACGTGCACGATCAGGAAAACGCTCCGCAACATCCGTTACGCGATCGAGATAATGGTCATGCAACACGACCAACTGGTCGTCTTTCGTCATTACCACATCTTGCTCTATGTAGTCAGGTTTCATTGCGTAAGCAAGTGCTTTGGCTTCTAGCGTGTGCTCAGGCAAGTAGCCCGATGCGCCACGGTGCGCAATGACAAGCGGCTTCGCAATCGCACCAGCAGAGAGGCTAAGTGCTAAAAAAGTAAGACATACTGACTTTGTTTTCATTGTTATTTCCTTGATAAAGCGAAGAGGCAGTATTCCACTGCCTCTTTAAATAAATATTACGCTAGCGCTTCCTTCTCGCGCTCTTTTTGCTCGTGGTGCGCACGTTCACCTAAGAAGGCGTACATCAAACACACGATAGAAGTAATACAAGAACCCACTAAGATGATAAAGCCACCATCCCAGCCAAAGTGGTCTACGGTGTAGCCCAAAATCGCGTTTGCGGCAACTGCCCCACCCAGGTATCCAAACAAACCAGTAAGACCAGCGGCAGTACCTGCGGCTTTCTTCGGAGCGAGTTCAAGTGCGTACAAACCGATCAGCATAACCGGACCATAGATTAGGAAGCCAATTGCAATAAGCGCCATCATATCTACTGTTGGGTTGCCCGCAGGGTTAAACCAATAAACCATCACTGCAACTGTCACTAGCACCATAAATAAGATACCAGCAGGTGCACGACGACCTTTGAACAATTTGTCAGAGATCCAACCACACAATAGTGTTCCTGGAATGCCAGCCCATTCGTATAAGAAATAAGCCCATGACGATTTATCTACCGAGAAATCCTTCGCTTCTTTTAGGTAAACAGGTGCCCAGTCCAGTACGCCGTAACGAATTAGGTAAACAAATGCGTTTGCAATTGCAATCGACCAAAGAAGTTTGTTGTTGAAGACGTATTTGAAGAAGATTTCCTTCGCTGTCATTTCTTGTTCATGGGACTTGTCATAGTCATCTGGGTAATCGTCTTTGTATTCTTCAATAGGAGG
The DNA here is from genome assembly GCF_033339075.1 of Vibrio sp. 970. Taxonomy (NCBI): domain Bacteria; kingdom Pseudomonadati; phylum Pseudomonadota; class Gammaproteobacteria; order Vibrionales; family Vibrionaceae; genus Vibrio; species Vibrio sp. 970. The sequence goes on along the minus strand of NZ_JAWOTW010000006.1, from coordinate 15,687 downwards.
CAGACCACAAGACTGAGGGGTATCGCGAACCGTCATCCAAACAAACACAGCAACCAACGTGGCGAAAAATGCAGGAACATAAAATGCAGTGCGCCAATCATCGTTAAATGCCCACAGGCCAAGAATAAATAGTGGACCAATCAAGCCACCACCCACGTTGTGCGCCACGTTCCAAACCGAAACGATCTCACCACGCTCTTTACGTGACCACCAGTGCACCATGGTTCGGCCACAAGCAGGCCACCCCATCCCTTGGAACCAACCGTTTAAGAAAAGCAAAATGAACATCGCAGTGACGCTACCAGTCGCCCATGGCATAAAGCCAAAGCAAAACATCACTAATGCAGACATCAATAGGCCGCCACTAAGGAAATAGCGAGGGTTGGAGCGGTCTGAAACGCTGCCCATTAGAAACTTAGAGAGACCATATGCAATGGAAACAGCTGCCAAGGCGACACCTAAGTCTCCGCGGCTAAAGCCTTGCTCGATAAGATAAGGCATCGCCAAACTGAAGTTTTTACGAACTAGATAGTAACCGGCGTAGCCAACAAAGATACCGATAAAGAGTTGCCAACGGAGGCGAGAGTAGGTGCTATCGATGCTGCCAGGGGACAGACGATCAATGTGCGCCTTAGGTTTGAATATTCCAAACATAGGAACCTCATTATTTTGTATGCGATGGTAAAAACACAAAAGGAGCGAACGAAACAAAATAAATCTTCGTTCGAAAGTTCATGAATTGTATGGAGTTAGGATTTTATTTCTGTGACAAATGTTGCACATGGATTAAATATAAGTAAATACAGTAAATTATATGAGCATTAATTAGATCATCGTTCAACTTTACTCAAGATTCGTTAATATGAAACTGATATTCAAACCTCTCACTTGAGCATTCCAATTCGAAACCTTTGAAACAAAGGCTCGAATTAGAACATAAACTAACCGTAAAAAGGGCGATTTACGCCTGCCCTACTCGCTCCGAACCAACTAATAACTAAAAAGCTGAAAAACGATCACGTTTAGCATCAAACGAAATAAAAAAAACAATTTTTATTTGAATACAAGCCGAAGCAATGATTCACAAACACAAGACATTAACAGCGTTTATTCTCTTCTCAACTCATCCTATTGGTACCAATGGGATGACGATTTTTTCTAAAAGTCCAAACATGACAGCGTATTTTTTATATCACTGCTATCCCTTGATACATTTGACATTCCGCTACTCCTTTAGGGTTAATTGCTACACAAGTTCTGTGCAATAAGTCTCCAAGCACGTAGCAGCTTCACAAAACTCCTCTTACCAGTTGTGCATTCTTTTTCACATCGGTAATTTGAGCGCTCTCAACACTGGCCTCGTGACAAATAAATTATTTTCGTTGTGTTCTTTTCCGGTTAAAAGATGCGCCATTTAACAAAAACGAAGACTTTGATTAACAAATTTATGCTCAAACGCTCACTTTTAACGCTCGTTTGTTTTCGTAAACGTTTATATATGCACAATAGTATCGTGCTAGACAGGCAAAAATGATCAAAGGACTTTTAACATGACAACGAACAAACACCCCTCTCTGCTTGGAGAATGTTTGGCCGAGTTTATCGGTACAGGACTACTTATTTTCTTCGGCGTAGGCTGTGTTGCAGCCTTAGTTCTAACAGGCGCATCATTTGGACAATGGGAAATCAGTATTGTATGGGGCTTCGGTGTCGCCATCGCTATTTACTGTACGGCTGGCGTCTCTGGTGCACACATCAACCCTGCCGTTACCATCGCACTTGCTATGTTCCATGGTTTTGATAAGGCGAAAGTGGTGCCATACATTATCGCTCAAATGCTTGGGGCATTCTGTTCTGCTGCATTGGTATACAGCTTATACAGCAACCTTTTCACCGACTACGAAATCGCTCATAACTTCGTTCGCAGCAGCCAAGATGCACTAGCAACTGCTGGTATCTTCTCAACCTATCCGCATGCCTCCCTCTCTTTCTTTGGTGCTTTTGCTGTGGAATTCGTTATCACTGCTGTGCTGATGTTTGCGATTCTGGCTCTGGGCGATGAAAATAACGGCGCGGCACGTGGCGCAATGAACCCTCTATTGATCGGTATTTTGATTGCCGTCATCGGTGGTTCACTTGGCCCACTAACAGGCTTTGCGATGAACCCTGCTCGTGACTTTGGACCAAAGCTGTTCGCTTACTTCGCTGGTTGGGATTACGCTCTGACAGGTGCTAAAGACATTCCTTACTTTATCGTGCCTTTACTTGCTCCGATTGCAGGTGCGTGTTTTGGTGGTTGGTTGTATCCAAAAGCGATTGCCGCTTACCTTCCACAACAAGGTCACGGTTGCACGATTCCAAACCAATGTGAGACGGAAGAAGAAACAGAAGAAGCTAGAGCTTAAAACTGACGTAACTCGAACATTTACTAAAATATAAATAACGAAACAAAAGGATTCTTACCATGACTGAGCAAAAATACATTGTTGCCCTAGACCAAGGTACAACAAGCTCTCGCGCAGTGATTCTTGATCATGATGCGAACATCGTAAGCGTCGCGCAACGCGAATTTACTCAGATTTATCCAGAAGCTGGTTGGGTTGAACATGATCCAATGGAGATCTGGGCAACACAAAGCTCTACCTTAGTAGAAGCTCTAGCTAAGTCTGGCATCCGTAGCGACCAATTAGCGGCTATCGGTATTACTAACCAGCGTGAAACGACTATCGTCTGGAACAAAGAAACAGGTAAACCCGTTTACAATGCGATTGTATGGCAATGTCGCCGTACTGCTGATATCTGTGAAGATTTAAAAGCACGCGGTCTCGAAAACTATGTACGTGACAACACTGGTTTGGTGCTTGACCCTTACTTCTCCGGTACCAAAGTTAAATGGATTCTGGACAATGTTGAAGGCGCACGAGAAGACGCAGAAGCAGGTAAGCTGTTGTTTGGTACTGTCGATACTTGGTTAGTTTGGAAGATGACTCAAGGTCGCGTTCACGTAACCGACTACACTAACGCATCGCGTACCATGCTGTTTAACATCAACGATCTATGTTGGGATCAAAAAATGTTAGATGAGCTTGGCATCCCAGCATCTATGATGCCAGAAGTGAAGCGCTCATCGGAAATTTACGGTAAAACCAACATCGGTGGTAAAGGCGGTACTCGTATTCCTATTTCTGGAATCGCAGGTGACCAACAAGCGGCGCTTTACGGCCAAATGTGTGTTGAAGCGGGTCAAGCGAAAAACACTTACGGTACGGGTTGTTTCTTGCTAATGAATACTGGCCAAGAAAAAGTCACTTCGACACATGGCCTTCTAACTACTTTGGCTTGTGGTCCTGCAGGCGAACCAGCTTATGCACTTGAAGGCGCCGTATTCATGGGTGGAGCTTCTATCCAATGGCTACGCGATGAATTGAAAATCCTAAACGGTGCAGAAGACTCTGAATACTTCGCGACAAAAGTGGATACATCAAACGGCGTTTATGTCGTGCCTGCATTTACTGGTTTAGGCGCTCCATACTGGGATGCCTACGCACGTGGCACGATTGTCGGCCTTACTCGCGGTGTGAATTCAAACCATATCATCCGTGCAACATTGGAAGGCATCGCTTATCAAACTCGTGACGTACTGGATGCGATGCAAGCTGACTCAGGCATTAAGCTTGCGAACCTTCGCGTCGATGGTGGTGCAGTAGCGAACAACTTCCTAATGCAATTCCAATCCGATGTATTGAACACAGAAGTACACCGCCCTCAAGTAACTGAGGTTACCGCTCTTGGTGCAGCCTACCTTGCCGGCCTTGCAGTTGGTTACTGGGATAGCATTGATGAGTTGCAGAATAAAGCGGTACTTGATCGCACCTTTGAGCCACACGATGATGAAGAAAAACGCAATCGTCGTTACAAGGGCTGGAAACGTGCAGTGAAATGTGCACAAACCTGGTCTGAACTTCACGACGAAGAAGATTAATCTCATCTCCATAAGAAAAAAAGAGCGCCATTTGTGCGCTCTTTTTGCGCTTTATCCCCGATTCCTGAACTCGCTTACTTCTCACAACGAGCAAATTCGAGCACAATAGAGCTTCGAATTTGAAGCATTGGCCGTTACCAATGCACAAGGGAGTGGTAAGTGAAGCAAATACCTCGACACCAGCAGATTGTTGAGCTGGTGAAAAAACAAGGCTATGTCAGCACGGATGAGTTAGTAGAAAGATTCAATGTCAGCCCACAAACCATCCGACGCGATCTCAATGAACTCGCCGATGACAACAAAATTCGTCGTTATCACGGTGGAGCCACTATTCCTCTCAGTTCTGAAAACACATCTTACAACACGCGTAAAGCGCTCAACTTCAATGAAAAAGATGTCATTGCAGACGAGGTAGTCAAACACATTCCAGATGGTGCCACACTATTCATCGATATCGGCACCACACCAGAAGCAGTTGCGCGAGCGCTCAATAAAAACCATAAACAGTTGCGTGTTGTCACCAACAACATCAATGTTGCGACCATTCTTTTCCCTAACCCTGAAATCAAAGTCATCTTAGCGGGTGGAGAAGTCCGCAGCAGAGACGGCGGTATTGTTGGCGAGGCTACCCTCGATTTCGTTAAACAGTTCCGTCTCGACTTTGGTATTCTCGGCATTAGCGGTATCGACTTCGATGGCTCGCTATTAGACTTTGATTACCACGAAGTCCGGGTCAAACAAGCGATCATTGACAATAGCCGTAGTGTATTTCTTGCCGTAGACCACACCAAGTTCGGGCGCAATGCTATGGTGAAACTAGGCAATATTGCACAGCTCAACATGATCTTTACCAATAAGCAGCCACCAGAAGAAATCTTGTCAATTTTGAAGGAAGCTTCTATCCCACTTGAAGTGGTTGAAGCTAACGAATCAAACTCCGAAAACGAGTAACGTCAATCGTATAACTCCCCCTCAAATGACCTCTGTCTTAATTAGACAGAGGTTTTTTTTGTGTCTAAATCACACAAAACGCTCACAAACGAAAATAATAGATGATCACAAACGAAACCTGAGCTAGGATTACATTATGTTCTAAAATGCTCGTTCGCTCACCAAGAGGTCAAATTTATGAGTATACAAAATAATGCTTCCACTACTAGCTCATCCACTACCTTAGACTTGATCGTAATCGGTGGCGGCATTAACGGAGCTGGTATTGCAGCAGACGCAGCTGGCCGAGGTTTGAGTGTTGGCTTATATGAAGCACATGACTTCGCATCTGCGACTTCTTCAGCAAGTTCTAAACTGATACACGGCGGTTTACGCTACCTTGAACACTACGAGTTTCGTTTAGTTTCGGAAGCGCTCGCAGAGCGTGAGGTTATTCTTCGTAAAGCACCACACGTCGCATTACCAATGCGTTTCCGTTTACCGCATCGCCCATTCCTACGCCCAGCTTGGATGATTCGTTGTGGCCTTTTCCTTTACGATAACTTGGGTAAACGTACGACGCTGCAAGGCAGTAAAACCGTCAACCTTGCGAAATCTGGCTTGCTAAAACCAGAGATGAAAACGGGTTTCGAATACTCTGACTGTTGGGTTGATGATGCACGTTTAGTATTACTGAACGTTCTTGCGGCTCGCGAAAACCATGCTGAAGTGCGTAACTACTGCCGCGTGGAAAAAGCACACCGTGAAGGTGGTATCTGGCATGTTACTATTCACGATGTGATGACAGACCAACGGTTCGAACGTAAAGCGAAAGCGTTAGTCAATGCTGCGGGGCCTTGGGTAAAACAGTTCTTTGATGATGGATTAGAGCAAGCCTCTCCTCGTAACATTCGCTTAATCAAAGGCTCGCACATCGTTGTTCCTCGTATCCACAACGAACCGCAAGCCTACATTCTTCAAAACAAAGACAATCGCATCGTATTTATGATTCCTTACTTAGATAAGTTCTCAATCATTGGTACAACAGATGTGGAATACAAAGGTGACCCACGTGAAGTGTCGATCTCAGATGACGAAGTCGATTACCTCATTGATATCGTAAACCAACACTTTGTCCACCAGTTGACTCGCGAAGATGTAGTTTGGACATACAGCGGTGTTCGTCCTTTATGTGACGATGAATCTGACTCTCCGCAAGCAATCACACGAGACTACACGCTAGAGCTCGATGCGGAATACGACCATGCACCTCTGCTTTCTGTTTTTGGTGGTAAGTTAACGACCTACCGTAAGTTAGGTGAAGCAGCAATGAAGAAACTTGCTCCGTTCCTACCTGAAATGGGTAAAGACTGGACGGCCAACCAAACCCTTCCTGGTGGTAACTTCAGCTGTAGTCGTGAACAATTAGCGAAACAAATTCATGCTAAATACACTTGGGCGCCAGAAGCATTGATTCTTCGTTATGTCACTCAGTTTGGTACCCAAACGTGGAACTTAATGGAAGGTACAACAAGTGAAGCTGACTTAGGACAAACGTTCTCGACACAAGCCGGTGGTGTTTACCAACGTGAGATCGATTACTTAATGAACCATGAAATGGCAATGACCGATGAAGACATTTTATGGCGCCGTACTAAGCTTGGTCTTTACATGAACGAGGAAGAAAAACAGGCCTTAACGGACTATTTAAAGAAAAAGCTACAACAGAAAGTGGTTAATCTTTCTCAAGTTGGCTAACAGCTCCCCTCCCTCCCCCCACAATAAAGCCTGCTTAGTTGCAGGCTTTTTGTTTTGTTGTTTAAGCACAAAACCTTGGTGCGCTCCACTCGATTGCAAATAAGAACAACTATTCATAGACATTTGGCATTAAATACAATCATACTCATTTGAAAAATAATGCATCAATGACTTCAGAGTACCGTACTCAGAGCATTGCCTCTGTATGGCAATGCAATTCTCGCGAAAGAAGTATCTTGAGGTTATTTTGGTATCGGCTCAAACAAGGAAAAGAAAATGGGTTTTATGATTGAACATTGGGACTTCTCAACCCCAGAAGCAACTCAACAATCCACCACGGCAGAGCAAATTCAAGCTAAGCATTGGTACCATTGCGAACGGCTGCATCCTGATATTCGTGGTTGGCTGGAGCAAAACCAAGTACCTCGAGCTACGGTTGATCATCTATTAGCCGACGAAAGTCGACCATCTTTCCATCCTTTGGATGACGAGAACTTCATGTTGATTTTACGAGGCGTCAATATGAACGGCAATGCATCACCAGAAGATATGCTTAGTATTCGAATTCTCTACTTTCAAGGCGCACTCATTTCAACTCGTAAAATTCCATCACGCGCAATCATGGAGATTCGCCAAGCATTAGCGGAACACAAAGGCCCAAAAAGTCTTGCCAGTTTACTTCATCAGATCATTGAAGGATTAAACAGTAAAATAGACATTTACCTTGATACGATTGAAGAAACACTAAACCAGTTCGACGTGAATGATGAGTCGACGTACAAACATATGGCGACTCAAAAAGCACTGATTTCTATCAAGCGTTTTATTCGCCCTCAGCAGTACGCTATCCGTGATCTTGTGGAGTCAGAATCAGAATTGATTGCTTTGAGACCTCATCAATATCGCTTCGCACACAATAATATTACGCGCATAAATGAAACACTTGAGTTTTATCTTGGAGAAGTGGCGCTTTTCCAAGAAGAGATCAAACATCATCGTGATGAGAAAACCAATAAAAACAGTTACCTGTTTACTTTGGTAGCAACGATTTTTCTACCAACCAGCTTCTTAACAGGTTTACTCGGTATCAATGTTGGTGGAATGCCAGGCGTGGAATCCACCATGGCATTCACCTGGTTCTGCATCGCCTTAATTGTCATTTTTGGTCTAGAGTGGTGGCTATTTAAACGCTTGGGGCTCACGAATAAAGCGGACGACGAAGACGAATAAACACTAAACCTATAAAGAACAAAAACCAAAAGAGGAGCACGCGGCTCCTCTTTTCTCTACTCACATTAGAATCTTATCCGGGGTGACCATCCACACGAGGGGTCACAAGCATCACACCAAAGCGCCACACAAATAGCCCAAACGCAACAATCCATAATCCGCCGCTGATATCAATCCACAGTATCATGTTCGCTGGATCAAAGATCACGGCGAAACTGCGAACCAAAGCTGCCGCGGTAATTGCTGCAAACGCAAGGCTCATGTTTGGCCCTTTGTAGATCATGCGACCAGTATGTCCCATCGTCACCCGTGTAATCATCGCTAAAATCAAACCGCCTAACGCACCTATCGCAAACAGGTGAATGAGGTTATGGCTGGCAAATGCATCTCCCCAGACGCCTCGCAAAATTAAGCTTAGTGGTAAACACAAATACGCAGCATGCAGCGACCACACTAAAGGCTCGCTCAGGGTTAACCAAGGTTTCCAGCGAACAAAACGCACCAACTGAGCAACACCTGCAAATAGCATCAAAGGACTACCTAGTTCTGCAAACGTCACAGGGAAAAAGCTCAGCACAAATAGCATTACCAATGGCAAGTTCGCGAACCACTCTAACCAAGCCAATGGTTGCGCTTTTTCGAAATTAAATCGACGCGCAGTAAAAAATGGAATCACACGTCCGCCCATCACTGACAACAGCAAGGTAAACCACCACAGCATTGCTTGCCACACCGCTGAAGAGCTAAAGGGCGGCATACCTTTTATCGTTGCGTAGCTTGCAAAGTTCGCAAAGATGGCTAAAAGAAACAGTGGAACGAAAAACAAATTACGCCAACCTTTGGCTCGATACACACGAATGCCCACCTCATAGGCGACAAACAGTAAAAATACCGCTTCGATACTGCTGGTTAACCATAACGGTGCTGGTGTCCAAAGCAATATGCGGGGCACTAACCACAAGCCAAATAAAGCCAGAAGCATGTAATGCTTGGTACCATTAATGCCAGTCCAGTTTTGTACCGCGGTCAGTACAAAGCCAACTACAATGGCCATCGAAAAACCGAACAACATTTCATGTACGTGCCACCACAATGCAGGCACGGCTAATGCGTTTGGCTGTCCGCCTTGGAACATCCACACCCACAACGCAATCGCAACAATGGCGTAAATCGACCCAAACAGAAAAAACGGCCGAAAGCCTAATCGCAGCCATGCGGGGATTTTTTCTTCTACTTTTTTATCGGTGATATTCAGCATTATCTTGCCCTCAAGCGTCTCTCGATGCTGGTTAACTCAACTACATATTGATGCTACCATAAACATGTATAAAAAATACATGTTTATAATTAAGATTATACTTAAGAGGTAAAGTTGTGCTTCAGATGCGGGTTAGGTATAAACATGAGAGGTACAACTATCAGTTAAGGGATGCAACGACAATGTACATATTTGGCTATGGCAGTTTGATTAATTCTGCGTCGCGTAAGTTAACCGGACAAACGGGAGAAGCCATTCCCGTCATAGCACATGGGTTGGTTCGCTACTGGGGGAAGATTGACGACAGCTACAGCCTCTCTCCATTAGTGGTGAACCAAGGCGATGGACAGGTTAATGGCGTTTTACTCGAAGTAAATGAAGAAGCGCTCGCAGAATTCGACCGCCGTGAGCGAGGTTATCATCGTATTCAACTTCAGCCAGATCAAATCGAAACAGATGCGAGTTTTAACCAAGAACATGACATTTGGGTTTACGTAAAAGACGAGCCACTACCACCATGCGAAAAGAGCCCAATCATGCAAAGTTATGTTGATACCGTACTGGCAGGTTGCTTGGAAGTTTCCCACGCGTTTGCAGAGCATTTTGTGCGTCACACCATTGGCTGGCAACACGCGAAAGAAAATGACCGCCACCAACCCAAATATGGCAACCTTGCAGGCGTACAAGATCACCATTATGAGTTGATTGATAATCTAATAAAAAAAGGAGCCTAACGACTCCTTTTTAGTATCTATGTTTTGCTTACGCGAGCTTAAAACTTGTAATCAACACCAACGTACAGGCTGTCAAAATCAAAATCTTCGCTGCCACCGTTTTCGGCATCAATACTTACCGAAGAAGCACGGTAGCCACCAGATACAACCAAACCTGAAGCGAACTCATAACCAGCCTCAACACCGTAGTTAAAGCCTACATCACGACCATCATCGGTAACAGTGCTAGATGATTTCACTTCATAAGAAACACTCATTACACCAAGGCCAGCAATCGCACCAACATAGAAGCCTGTACCTGCAAATTGGTATTTAGGCTTCGCATTGAAATTGAACGCAGAAGCATCAACACTAAATTTAACCGGCCACCCCATGTAAGAAAATGTTTCTTCAAAGTCGCCAAAGTATATGTACTCACCTTCAAAAGCTAGTTTGAAGTTTTCTGAATATTGAAGCTCTTTACCTACAGCAAGGCTAAGACCTGTCGCAGAAAGATCTTTTGACAAGCTTTTAACTTTAAGATCTGAATTTACCAAATCAGCACCAACATACCAGTTACCTTTTGCTTGAACTGATGCTGAAGCAACCACTGCACCTAAAGCCAATAATGGCAATACTTTTTTCATTATAATTTCCTAATTTTTCATACTGTTAGACAGCTTTTAAAAGCGCGGAGATTATAAATAGAGTTGAATACTTTCCTATTGATCTGTTTATAAAATGAGACACAAAACATAAACATGAACAATAAAACGTTTGCTTGATTAAACTCTAAACAGCTCGAGTCCTATTAAGTACTAGAGTTACCACAAGTAGCAAGTTTCCAAACCAGTCGCGTTTTTCAGTATTTTTACAGCAATATAATCCTTACGTTTACGGCTTTATTTATTACTCAATAGAGTCTATTTCATGAAAACAATTTGGCTTGATATGATGATTTAAAGTGTTTAGGACTGTCTTACTAAAGGTTTGTGCATATCTAAGTAGCTGTTTAAAATAGTCAGATTATTGAGCTCACACTTGGGCAGTGCCAACGGGAAATTTACATGGCAAAGCTAAAAGATATCGCCATTGAAGCAGGCGTCTCACTTGCAACCGTATCGCGGGTTTTGAACAACGACCCAACGTTGAGCGTTAAAGAAGAAACCAAATACCGCATTTTGGAAATTGCAGAAAAACTGGAGTACCGCACCAGTAGCTCGAAGAAAGGCATCAAAGAAGCTAAGCAAAAACATCACTTTTTAGCCTTATATAACTACAAACAAGAAACAGAGGTGAATGACCCTTACTACTTATCAATTCGTCATGGGATTGAAACGCAATGCGACAAATTAGGTATTACGCTAACCAATTGCTATAACAGTGAAATTGATGTTGAAACGAAAAAGATAACAGGTGTCCTTTTAGTCGGAAATGTCGACCAAAAGGTAGTAGATAAATTACCTAAACGTCTAGCCGATAGCATTTGCTACATAAACTTTTCAGATCCAACCTGCCCTTATGATTGCGTTGATGTCGACCTTATTCGAATCAGTAGGCAAGTAGTTGATTTCTTTGTACAACGAGGCCACCGCCGCATCGGTTATATTGGCGGTCAAGACAAGCACGACGCAGCTGACACTCGTGAAAATGTGTTTTTGGACTATGGCTATCTAAAAGGCGTGGTCGCAGAACATGATATACACTATTGTGCCTGCTCTAGTTTGTCCGGTTATAACTTAGCGAAAGAGATGCTAGCCAAAGGTGACTTCCCGAAAGCAGTATTCATTGATTCAGACTCCATCGCGATTGGCATAGTACGTGCAATCCATGAATTTGGCTTAAAGATACCAGAGGATATTACGCTGATTAGTATGAATGATATTCCTACTGCTCGCTTTACCTTTCCGCCGTTGTCTACAATTCGTATTCACTCTGAGTTGATGGGAACTCAGGGAGTGAACTTACTAGTGGAAAAATACCGAGATGGACGCTTACTCCCTCTTCATGTATACGTTCAAACAGAGCTTAAACTACGTGGTACAACTCAATGATACCTTTTCCATTAATCTCTTTTATGAATTAAATCTGGAACATCCCCCCCTAACCCAAGATATTCATTTTGCACAATCAGTACTGTTTCGGCGTAACGCCGATAACTCAGCGGGTAGTAAGAAGTTCAACAACAAATCACTCTAAGCACCATGAGTGCCCCAAATGTTTATCATTTAGAGGTGATGGTCGAAGAAACCAACTCGCGTAGCCAAATGCCTTTGTCTTCATTGTTTCGGCTGGAATGCCACAGCATGGCAATATCAAAATCCGCAACGGCGATCGGCGGCTTAACAGTAATGAGATCGTCCGAAAAGCCCTCCGCCAACGCCATTTTTTCTGGCACGATGGCAATGAGATCGCGCTTTTTCAATAGATGCCGAATAGTGAGAAAGTTGCGCGACGCCACGGTGACTTTGCGGCTCAAGCCATGTTCTGCGAGCTTTTGGTCTACTTGTGTCTTTAAGCTCCCATCGGGACTTACCAGAGCTTGCTCGATGTTCGCGAACGCTTCCAGAGACAGCTGTGTTTCCCCTTTCAACACCTGTTTATCACACATGCACACGTGTTTTTCGGTGTACAAGTACAAGCTCTCAAAGTTGTCATCCAACACCGGCATGCTGCCAATAATGACATCGAGCTTTTCGTGCTCAGTTAATGCCACGTAGTTGCTACGATTGACGTTAATAAAACTGATCTGCGCCTCTGGGGCGCGCTGGCGTATTTCGTCATAAAGCCGAGGAGCAAAGATAAACTCGGCATAATCCGTTAACCCGATGCGACATACACCCGCGTAATTTTCAGGTTGGAAGGCAGACTTAGTGAGCAAGTCTTTGGCGATAGAATCCAACAAGTGATGCACAGTTGGCGCGATGTGGTGAGCGTGCTCGGTGGGCTCCATCTTGTGCCCTTTTCGCTCAAAAAGCGGGTCGTCAAACAACAACCTTAAACGAGACAAACTATGACTCATCGCCGACTGGCTAACGTAACTTTTCTCTGCCGCGACGCTAACGCTTCGATAGCGATACAAGTAGGAAAACGTCACCAATAAGTTCAAGTCAATGTTGCGCCACTGAATGTCCTCTTTCACTCCAACATCCTCATCCCATTTCATTCATAGATGAAATTAAAATCATCAATTTGAGTCATTTTAGAGCATTCGATAAATTAGCAACAATGCTTTTTAGATAAACAGGCTCGACATGTTCACCATATTCAAAACTTTTTTCTGGCTGGGTTGGTTCAGCTTCGGCGGCCCGGCGGCTCATATTGGTTATTTTCGCCAAACCTTTGTTGAGAAACTGAAATGGCTTGATGACAGCGAGTACGCGCAAATTGTCGCGCTCAGTCAGTTTTTGCCGGGACCGGGCTCAAGCCAAGTTGGCTTTGCTTTAGGCTATAAACGTGGCGGTTTAGGTGGCGCATGCGCAGCATTTGTCGGATTCACGCTTCCTTCAGTGGTCATCATGTTGGCGCTGGCGATGGTGAGCAGCCAAATCACCGACACCGCAGTGTTCCAAAACATCGTTCACGGCCTAAAACTGCTCGCAGTCGTCGTCGTGGCGGATGCGACTTGGGGCATGTACAAAAACTTCTGCCAAAGTAAACTGACCGCGGGTTTGTGCGTCGCGACTGCGATTGCGTTGCTGGTGGCACCAAGCATCATGACGCAAATGTTCGTGTTGATCGCAGCAGGTTTTGTCGGAATGCGATATCTGAAGAAAGACTCCGCGCCATCAGCCGAGTCGTTTAAACCGTCTATCGCGCCATTAGCTCTATTTGCGATGCTTTTACTCGGCTTACCGTTAGTGGCTCATACGTTACCTTTGCTTGGGCTGTTTAGTGATTTTTTCCAAGCTGGTAGCTTAGTGTTTGGTGGCGGTCATGTGGTTCTGCCGCTTCTGCAAAACATTGTTGGCGACCAGCTCAGCCAAGATGCATTTTTAACAGGCTACGCCGCTGCACAAGCTGTACCGGGGCCAATGTTCACCTTTGCTACTTTTATCGGTTATGAGCTTTCGGATACGCCAATTTTAGGCGCTCTGATCGCAACGCTTGGCGTATTCCTCCCTGGGTTTCTTTTACTACTTGGCGTTCTTAAGAACTGGCAAGCACTGGCAGGCAAACCGCTGGTCTCCGGCGCCATCAACGGTGTAAATGCCTCGGTAGTAGGGTTACTACTCGCGGCACTTTACCAGCCAGTATTTAGCAGCGCAGTTGTTGCTCCCATCGACATGGCGTTAGTGATTGCGGGTTTCTATCTACACAAAAAGCTCAACCTTTCGGTACTATGGATGATCGTGTTTTTTGTGGCAGCAGGCCTTGTCACGGGCATGATGTAGCCTGCTGATACGCCAACTATTGAATCTAGATAAACCACGGGCACTCAAATACGAGTGCCCTTGCTTAGATTAGATAGTGAAAACGGAACAGACCCCGATAAAAAGAGCATCACAAATTATGACTTAACTTCTCTCGGTTAAGCCATTGTTCATTCTTACCAACTTAACTGCATCATGACGAGAATGGACATCGAGTTTTTTGTACAACTTGTATATATGGCTTTTCACTGTACTTTCAGATAAAAAAAGTCTTGAAGCAATTTGTTGATTTGAAATGCCGTACACAAGTAGCTCTAGAATCTGTTTTTCTCTGCATGTTAACTCATCATGCTGCTGTTCTTCGGACAAATTTGCATGCCGATAATTGAGGACTAACTTCTCTAGGTACATTCTTGGTAGCCACAACCCACCTTTCAGTACGTATTCCGCGCCATCACATATATGTGTCACTGATGCACTTCGGAGCAAAATTCCTTTTAACAACTTCCAATGCAGTAAGTCCGTTTGTACTTTTTCACAAGGGACGTTGTGAAGCATAAAGGACCACCCAAATAGATCAAAATCTGGTAACTTTCCTTGTACTTCAAGCTGACGCATAAAATCGTAATCAATAAACATCAAATCGATACTGAGTGAGTGACTTCTGAACACCACTTCATCTGGTTGCATTATCTTTACATCGACATCATGAATGGAAGACAGCTGTTTTTTTATTAAGTTACTTTGTAAATTACTCTCAGCTAGCAGTATCAAGTGCTTCTTTTCCATAGTCCCACCACATTAACTTACCTGTTTCACCAACCCCCGTTAGAAAATTAATTGGGGATAGCAAAGAGAATTTATCTTCATTTTAAGTAGAAAATATAGCACTTCAGAATGATATCGCATTGCTTTTCAGCACCGAAAAAGACTTAAAAAGTATGAACATGTTATATTTTTATCCATACTTTTCAACCTGTGTTAGCATAAGGATATGATTTATAATATTAAATAATAAAGATAATAATTGGATAAAATACCATTTATAAAAAATGGATGACTGCTCCGCTCAGTGCAATAGAACGAATTACTTCTTTATATTGGCTTCATTTCATACTTGATGAGTACTTAAAGTAAATACAAAAAATAACATTATGATTATGTTATTTTTTTCTTTAACACCTTAAAGAGACGCACCTAAATACTCCCTTCCAGCCTGAATCATTCTCAATAATGAGAACAGCTTTCACTGATCCTTTCTTATAATTTCATCGCTTCCCACAACATTTGAAGGAAGCAGCAAGAAGTTAAGTACAGTCATTTTTAATCAGGAATAACAGGAAATGGAGTAATCGTTATGACTCTAAACAAAACAGGGCTTGCTTTAGCAATGTCAGCAATTTTATTTAGTGGCTCTCTAATCGCGAATGAGATCGATGATGG